>NZ_JBEXQK010000010.1:0-169028 GCF_040612535.1 Streptomyces sp. NPDC006368 | reverse complement strand
CGCGACCGCACCGCGGCGCGACCGGGCCCCGGAAACAGGGGCCCTCCCCGGTGGCGCCGCGGGCCGCCGTCGGCGCGCGGTGCCGGAGACGTGGGGCGGCCGGGCGCCCGGCGCGGCGCCCGGGCGTTACGGCTGCTTCGGCGAGGCGGGGGGCTCCGGTGCCGACTTCGGGGTGGCGTCGACGACCTCGATCGCCTCCCTGGCCGAGGGGAGGACCTTCTCGCCGGGGGCCTGGTCCGGGGCGTTCTCCGGGTGGTGGCAGGCGACCCGGCGGCCCGGCTGGAGTTCCAGGAGCGGGGGCTCCTGGGTCCTGCAGATCTCCGTGGCCTTCCAGCAGCGCGTGTGGAAGCGGCAGCCGCTCGGCGGGGCGATCGGCGACGGAACGTCGCCCTTGAGCAGGATGCGCTCGCTCTTGGCGTGGCGGCGCCTGGGGTCCGGGATGGGGACCGCCGACATCAGGGCCTTCGTGTACGGGTGCATCGGCGCCTCGTACAGCGACGTCCGGTCCGACAGCTCGACGATCTTGCCGAGGTACATCACCGCGATCCGGTCCGAGACGTGCCGGACGACCGACAGGTCGTGGGCGATGATCACGTACGTGAGGCCGAGCTCCTCCTGGAGGTCGTCCAGCAGGTTCACCACCTGCGCCTGGATCGACACGTCGAGGGCGGATACGGGCTCGTCCGCGACGACGAGCCTCGGCTTGAGCGCCAGGGCGCGCGCGATGCCGATGCGCTGCCGCTGGCCGCCCGAGAACTCGTGCGGGTAGCGGTTGTAGTGCTCCGGGCTCAGCCCCACCCGCTCCAGCAGGCCCTGGACCTCCTTCTTGACGCCGCCCTCCGGCTCGACGCCCTGGAGCCGGAAGGGCGCGGAGACGATCGCGCCGATGGTGTGGCGCGGGTTCAGCGAGCCGTACGGATCCTGGAAGATCATCTGGATGTCGCGCCGCAGCGGGCGCATGCCGCCGGTGCTCAGGTGTGTGATGTCCGTGCCGTCGAACTCGATCCGGCCGCCGCTCGGCTCCAGCAGGCGCGTGATGAGCCGGCCCATCGTCGACTTGCCGCACCCGGACTCGCCGACGACGCCGAGGGTCTCCCCGCGGCGCACCTCGAAGTCGATGCCGTCGACGGCCCTCACGGCACCGGCCCGCCGCTGCAACAGGCCCTTCTTGATGGGGAAGTGTTTGACCAGCCCTTCGACCTTCAGAAGGGTGTCGTTCGTACGCGTCGGTTCGTTGGTCACAGCTTCGGCGCAATCTCTTCGGTCCAGATCCGCGTGCGCTCGTCCTGCGACATGTGGCAGGCGGAGAAGTGGCCGGAGCCCACCTCACGCAGTTCCGGGCGCTCGGTGCGGGTGATCCCGCCCTTCGGGACGTCCGCGTACGGGCAGCGCGGATTGAAGGCGCAGCCGCTCGGCACGTTGATGAGGGACGGCGGCTGGCCCTTGACCGGGATGAGCCGGTCCGTCTGCTCCCGGTCGATGCGGGGCATCGAGCCGAGCAGGCCCCAGGTGTAGGGGTGCTGGGGCTCGTAGAAGATCGTGTCGACCGGGCCGCGCTCCACGCACCGGCCGCCGTACATCACCAGGATGTCGTCGGCGATCTCGGCGACCACGCCCAGGTCGTGCGTGATGATGACGACCGCCGAGCCGAACTCCTTCTGCAGGTCGCGGATGAGGTCGAGGATCTGCGCCTGGACGGTCACGTCCAGGGCGGTCGTCGGCTCGTCGGCGATGAGCAGTTCGGGGTTGTTGACCAGCGCCATCGCGATCATCGCGCGCTGGCGCATGCCGCCGGAGAACTCGTGCGGGTAGGAGTCCACCCGCTTGGCGGGCTCCGGGATGCCCACGCGGTCCAGGAGCTCGATGGCGCGGGCGCGCGCGACCTTCCTGGTCACCTTGTTGTGGACGCGGTACGCCTCCACGATCTGGTTGCCGACCGTGTAGTACGGGTGCATCGCGGACAGCGGGTCCTGGAAGATCATCGCCATCTCGCGGCCCCGCAGCCGCCGTACCTCGTCGGGGTCGGCGTTCACCAGCTCCTTGCCGTCGAGCCAGATCTCGCCGCTCATGCGGACGTTCTTGCCGCGCGCGCCGAGCCTGTGCAGGCCCATGATCGCGAGCGAGGTGACGGACTTGCCGGAGCCGGACTCGCCGACGACGCCGAGGGTCTTGCCCTTCTCCAGTTGGAAGGACAGCCCGTCGACGGACTTGACCAGGCCGTCGTCGGTCGGGAAGTGCACCTTGAGGTCGCGTACGTCGAGGAAGGCGCGCGGTTCGGAGGTGCCGGAGCGGTCGTCCACCACGGCGCCGGTCTTGGACAGTTCGGTCATGACACCCTCACGCGCGGGTCGACGACGGCGTACAGAAGGTCAACCACGAGGTTGAGGAAGACGACGAAGAACGCCGCGAGCAGTGTGACGCCGAGGATCGGCGGCAGGTCGTTGGCGACGATCGACTGCACCGCGTACTCGCCGATGCCGTGCAGCGAGTACACCGACTCGGTGATCACCGCGCCGCCGAGGAGGAGGCCGATGTCCATGCCGAAGACGGTGACGATCGGGGTGAGCGCGGCCCGCAGACCGTGCTTGGCGACGACCCGCCGCTCGCGCAGGCCCTTGGCCCGGGCGGTGCGGATGAAGTCCTCGCTCATCGCCTCCAGCATCCCGGAGCGGGTGAGGCGGGCGTAGATCGCCGCGTACAGCAGGGCGAGGGAACACCACGGCAGGAAAAGGGTGTTGGCCCACTGAGAGGGGTTCTCGGTGAACGGGACGTACGTCCGGCCGAAGATCTCCAGCTTGTAGCTGAAGAGCAGCAGGAACAGCTGGGCGGTGAAGAAGATGGGCAGGGAGACGCCGGCGAGCGCGCCGCCCATGGCCGCCCGGTCGAAGAACGAGCCGGGCTTGAGGGCGGAGATGACGCCGACGACGATGCCGGACACCAGCCACAGCACGGCCGCGCCGATGGCGAGCGAGATGGTGATCGGCAGCCGGTCGACGAGCTGCGGCCAGACCTCCATGTTGGTCTTGAAGGAGTAACCGAAGCAGGGCATGTCGCACCGGACGGTGCTGGGGCCCCGCTCGTAGGTGGCGCCGGAGACGATCCCCTTGATGAAGTCCCAGTACTGGAGGTAGACCGGGTCGTCGAGGCCGAGGTTGCGCTTGACCGCCTCGATGTCCTCGGGCGTGGGGTTCTTGCCGATGTACTGCTGGGCCAGCTGATCGGCGGTCTGTCCGGCCAGCTTCGGCAGGATGAAGAAGATGCCGAAGGTGACCGCCGTGACGACCAGCAGCAGGATCACTGCCGCGATCAGCCGGCGGATGATGTACGAGATCACGGGGACCGGCGCCGGTGCCCGCGGGCCGCACCGTGGATGCGGGGGCCCGCGGGCACCAATGCCTTCACCTGCCTTCCGGGGCTACTTCTTCGTGGTGCCGATGTTGAGGTAGTCGTACTGGCCGCTCCAGGCCGCCGAGGCCACCATGTTGGTGCCCTGCGGCGAGCGGTAGTTCAGGACCTTGAAGTAGGCCAGCGGGACGATGACCGCCTGCTCCATGGTCTTCTTGTCGACCTCCAGGTACGCCGCGTTGCGCGCGTTCTCGTCCGTGTTGGCGATGGCGTCGTCCAGCAGCTTGTTGATCGCCGGATCGTTCAGCTCGGAGAGGTTGGTGTTGCCGGACTGGCCGATGGCCTTGCCGTGCACGACCTGCTGGAGGAAGCCGTAGCCGGTCGGCCAGTCGGCACCCCACTGCATCATGAGCAGGCCGATGTTCTCCTTCTTGGTGAAGGACGGGACACCGGCGTAGTCGGAGAAGTACTTCGACGACGGGTACTGCTTGATCTTGGCGTCGATGCCGACCTTCTTCAGCGACGCGACGACGGCGGTGGCGGCGTCGACCTCGGTCTGGCGGTCGCTGCGCGCGGAGATGAAGGTGGAGATCTTCTCCTGGCCGCAGGCCTTCAGGTGCTGCTTGGCCTTGGCGACGTCACCCTTGTCGCCCTCGGTGGGGTACAGGTCGAACTTCTGGTGGCCGGGCAGGTCGTTCGGCATCACCGTGGAGGCGATGTCACCGCGGATCGGGCCGCCCATGGAGGTCTGCACGGAGACCTTGTCGACGGCGTACTGCACGGCCTTGCGGCACTCGACGTTGTCGAACGGCTTCACCTTGGTGTTGATCGCCGTGTAGACGAGCCGACCGCCGTAGGTGTTGTCGGTGTTGGCCTTCAGGTCTTCCTTGGCCAGGATCTGGGCCTGGGTCTGGGCGTCGACGCCGCCGCCCTTGAGGTCGGCGATGATGTCGCCGGACATCAGGTCCTTGTCGATGGTGGCCTGGTTGACCTTGAGGTTCAGGACGATCTTGTCCGGGTACTGCTTGCGCAGCGGGTCGGTCTTGGCGTCCCAGTGCTCGTTGCGGACGAGGACGACCTGCTTGCCGTCCTGGTAGGTCTCGAATTTGTACGAGCCCGAGGAGACGACGGACTTGGTGTAGTCCGAGCCCTTGTCCTTGGCCTTCGGCACCGGGGCGGTCTGCGGGGCGCTGACCAGGTAGTCGAAGTCGGCGAACGGCTTGTTGAGCTTGAAGACGATCGTGTGGTCGTCCGGCGTCTGGATGGACGCGAGGCCCTTGTCGCTCTTGTCCTTGTACGGACCCTTGTACTTCGTGGGGTCGTCGAGAAGCTGCTGGAAGTAGTTCGGGCCGTTGGACAGCACGTCACGCGCGAAGTTCGAGCGCTCGACCGCGTACTTGACGTCCTTCGCCGTGACCGGCGTGCCGTCGTCGTACTTGACACCCTTGCGGATCTTGTACGTCCAGGTCTTGCCGCCGTCGCTGGGGACACCCATGCCCTCGGCGAGGTCGGCGACCAGCTCGTTGCCCCCCTTGCCGGGGCCCGGCTTGAAGGTCGTCAGCGGGCGCGCGTACAGGCGGCTGAAGTTGTAGAGGAAGGAGTAGTACGTGTTGCCCGGGTCGAACGACTCGGGGGCGTCGGCCATCGCGTAGGTGACCGTTCCGCCCTTCTTGTCCGAGGCGTTGACGACACCGGTGGTGGCCGCGTCGGCCTTGGCGTTGCCCTTGTTGGCGCCGTCGCCGCCGTCCGCCTTGCTGCAGCCCGCGAGGAGCAGGCTCGCACTGCTGACGACCGCGAGTGCGGCCACTGCTGACCTTCGCATAATGGTCGAACTCCCCTTTTTGTACGGAAACTTGATCGGGACCGGACCCGGTCCGGCAGCCTTCAGCGGCTGCGCGGGTCGAGGGCATCCCGAAGGCCATCACCGAGCAGGTTGAAGGCCAGTACGGTGATGAAGATCGCGAGGCCGGGGACGAGCATGAACTGCGGGTCGACTTCGAAGAACGCGACCGCCTCCCGGAGCATGCCTCCCCACGAGGCCTGCGGTGGCTGGATCCCGACGCCGAGGAAGCTGAGCGACGCCTCGAAGATGATGTTGGTCGGAATGAGCAGCGTGGCGTAGACGGTGATCGGCCCGACGAGGTTCGGCAGCAGCTCGCGGAAGAGGATGTAGGGCCCCCTGGCGCCCATCCCCCGCGAGGCGTCGATGAACTCCCGCTCGCGCAGGGCGAGGGTCTGCCCGCGCACGATACGTGCCATGTACGGCCAGTTGAAGAAGCCGATGACGAAGATCAGCACGCTGATGTGCAGCGGCAGGCCTTCGAGTCCGAAGGCGCCACCCTGGAGGGTCGCCGAGATGGCGATGGCGAACAGCAGCAGCGGGAAGGCGAGGAAGGTGTCCATCAGCCGGCTGATGACGGTGTCCACACGACCGCCGTAGTAGCCGGCGACCAGACCGAGGACCACGCCGATGACGTTGGACAGGACCGTCGCGCCGAAGGCGACGACCAGCGACACCCAGGACCCCTCGAGGATGCGGGCGAGGATGTCGCGGCCGAACTTCGGGTCGACGCCGAGCGGGTGATCCCAGCTCATTCCGCCGAAACCACCCTTGGGCAGGGAGGTGTTGGGGTCGACGAGGTCCTGCTGGAAGGCGTTCGGGTCGAGGCCCAGCATCGCCTGGAGCGGCCGGGAGAGCACCGCGACGAGGACGAGCAGAATGACCACCACGCCGCCCGTGACGGCCATCCTGTCCCGCTTGAAGCGGTTCCAGGCGATCCGTCCGAGTGAACGGCCTTCGATCTGCTTGGACTTGACGCCTTCAAGTACGGCCTCAGGCGGTGCTCCGGCCTGCGGTCCGGTGGTCTCCATGGGTGCGGTCATCGTCCCTCGTGCTTGCCCGTGCCGACGGTCGCCGACAGTGCTCGACAGGCCGCCCGGGTCTGCGGTGCGGTCCGTTCAGAGGGTGCGGAAATGCGTTGCACGCATGTACGACGCCCCCTGATTGGGGGGAGTCTTCAATGGGTTCACGATCACCCGCCAGACCTCACCGGGAATGTTTGCGCAACCGTGATGCGGTCCGGTGGCTTCCGTTATGCGGACGCGGTGATCGTGTCAGCGGACCAACTCCGCAGGTATGGAACCTAATCGGACACGCGGGCGCGTCAGCCGCGGGGCGGGTAGCCGTACCCCGTACCGGGCGGGCCCGGGACCATCGGCGCGGTGGCGTGCGCCTCGCGGTCGTAGAAGGGACGGGCGTTGGCCCGCAGCCACATCGCGACCGGGTCGTACTCGTCGGACATCGCGACCGTCGACACCGGCAGGCCGTCCGGGACCGCCGCGATCGACTGACGCATCATCGCCTGCACCGCGTCCACGGACGCCTGGCTCGTGTCGTACAGGTCGAGACCGATGGCGAGGTACGGCGAGCCGAGCGACGGCTGCACCCAGGCGCGGCGCAGCGAGCGGACCGCGGGGGTGCGGTGCGCGTTCTGCGTGAGCAGGGCGTAGAACTGCGGGACCTGGAGGGCCGGTTCGGACAGCTTGAGCGGCCCGGCGGGCATCCGGTCGAGTCCGGTGGCGATGCGGCGCAGGTCGGGCCAGGGGATGCCGACGCCGCCGCCCGGGGCGTGCGGGTTGAGCCAGATGCCCCAGCGGTCGGGGTAGAGGGCGCGGGCGATGTCACGGCCGGTGATGAGCTCGTGGGCGCGGTTCCAGCCGGAGACGGCGAGTTCCTGGGCGGAGGTGACGCAGGGGGCGTACCCCAGGCCGTCGACCTCCATGTTGCCGTACTGGGCGTCGGGCGAGCCGGCCCGGCCGTGCCAGAGCAGCATCCAGACCGGGCCGTCGGCGAGGGCCGCCAGCAGCGCCTCGTACGCGTCGTAGCGCCCGGGCGTCACCTGGCTCAGCAGCTGCTCGACCTGCCCGGCCGCGTGCCCGGCGGCCTGGCCGGCCGCCGCGGTGCCTTGCGCGCTCACCCTGGGTCCCGCCCCTCTTCGATCCACCGCACCAGCTTATGCGGGCTCAAGGCCGCTCGCGCTGGTAGAACGGCCGCACCTTCTCCAGCATCCAGTCGCCGACCGGGTCCTGCGCGACGTCGAGCAGGACCAGATTGACCGGCCACGGGACCTGGACGCGGCCCAGCGCCCGGCCGAGCGCGTCCATCGGTACGTTACGGTCGGCGCCCTCCCATGAGGAGAGCTGGACGCCGACGAAGAGCGTCGGGGCGTCGCCCTCGATGCTCGCGAGGGCGCGGCGGGCGCTGACCACGACGCCGGTCGCCTCGAACTCGGCGGCGGCGGCGGACAGGAAGTCCACCGGGTCCTCCTGCCAGTCCGGCTCGAACAGCCGCACCCGGGCGCCGCTCGCCGGTCCGTCCAGCGGCGTGCGGCCGGCCCGGCACAGCTCGGCGACGGCGGCCGGCGGCAGGGGCGCTCCGACGGCGCCACCGGGGTTCACGGCGATGCCGAGCTGCGGGGGCAGACCGCGGGCGAACTCGACGGCGGGCGCGACGGTGTACGCCATGTGGGCGCCCACGCACCGCAGGAACTGCTCCTGGGAGCTGAAGACGGGGACGTACGCCTGGCCGTCCAGTTCCAAGGTCGGCAGGTCGAGGTCCGGGCTGTCGGGCCCGCCGCCCTTGGGCAGGGGAACCCAGACCTGGCTGCGGCCGAGCACCTCGACGATGCGGCCCCCGGCCGCGGGGTTGCCGAGCGAGGCGGCGAGGACCTCTTCGAGCTCATTGCCCGGCCATGCGGTGTCCACTGGTGATCCCTCGTCCTTCCCCCGTGCGGTGCTCTCGACGCCAGCACCCTAACGTTCCGCTCAGCCGAAGGTGATCCGGGTCAGCGCCGCGGCCGCCGGGCGGTCCAGCAGCACGGCCGACGCGCAGCCGCCCGGCAGGACGCCCCTCTCCGCGTCCCGCACCAGCCGCCCCACCGCCCTGCGGTGCCGCGCGAAGGCGTACCCGGACACGCCGCGCCCCCGGTCCCGCTGCCCCGCGCGGGCCACCTCGGGCGTGACGTCCAGCAGGACGAGGTGCAGGGCCTTGCCGCGCCGCCGGGCCTCGCGCGCCAGCCAGCGCCGCACCCACACCTGCGTACCGCAGTCGTGGACGACCACGCTCGCGCCGGAGCGCAGGGCGTGCCACAGGCCGGCGTAGTGGGCGATCCGGGCGAGCGGGCGGTAGACGGCGTACGGCAGGAAGCGCGGCATCCGCCGCTCCCACCGCTCCCGGGCGTCCTGCGAGTCGATGCCGCGCCCGTGGGCCGTACGGGCGATCAGCGTGGACTTGCCGCTGCCGGGCAGGCCGGAGACGACCACCAGGTCGCCGGCGGCGAAGCCGAGCACGCGCGGGCAGCGCCCGTCCCGGTCCCGCAGGTCGCGCGGGACGGCGGGCGCGGCCGACCGGCCCCGCGCGGACACCGCGGCGGGCACCGCGCCGCCCCGGCCGGCGGGCCCGGCTCCGGTGACCGCGCCGGCGGCCGCTCCCGTCACGGCGCCGCTCGTCGCGCAGGCACCGCCGCCCGGACCACGCCGGGGGGACCCCCACCGCTGCAACGTCATCGCTCACTCCCCCTGCTAGGGCCCTGTCCGGCTGATCCTGCCGTGCTCGCGTGCCCTGGCGCGGTGCCCAGGGCTCCACCCGGGGACATCCCCGGGCGGCGTTGTCGTCAGTCGCCAAAGCTCCGCGGTGGCTCGTTTCTCCGCCGTGCGTCCGTCCGCACCGCGGCGACCTCGGCCGCTCGCGGCGGGCCGCTCCCTGATCCGGCCCGGCCGACCGGGCCGGACGCGGGGTTCGGCCTCTCCGACCCTTGCCCAAGAAGTGTAAAGAACGGGTAATAAGGCACAAGCGATTTGCCGAGCGGACCCCTCGTGCAATGATGTGCGCGCCGGCGCACCCACGTGCGCACACAACCGCATACCGGCCGTTTGAATCCGCGCGGGAGAGTCCCGGGTCCCGCCCGGGCGCCGAAGGAGCAAGTTCCTCCCTTGAATCTCTCAGGCCCCGTACCGCGTGGATGAGGCAGATCTGAAAAGCGGGCCGCCGTGGCGGCTCCACCCAAGGTGCAAGCCGAAGGCCCCCCGTACCCCGCGTACGTCACGGTCACGGTGAACCTCTCAGGTTCCGATGACAGATGGGGAGGACCGTCTTCGAGCCATGCCCTGGGAGCCCTATCCATGAGCACTGCCCCCCGCCTCACCGCCCTCGATGCCGTGCATCGCGCGCTGGGCGCCACCATGACCGACTTCGCGGGCTGGGACATGCCGCTGCGGTACGGCAGCGAGCGCGACGAGCACAACGCCGTGCGGACGAAGGCCGGACTGTTCGACCTCTCCCACATGGGTGAGATCACCGTCACCGGACCGCAGGCCGCGGACCTCCTGGACTTCGCGCTCGTGGGCAACATCGGCAGCGTCGGTGTCGGCCGCGCCCGCTACACGATGATCTGCCAGGAGGACGGCGGCATCCTCGACGACCTGATCGTGTACCGGCTCCAGGAGCGGGAGGCCGGGTCTTCCCACTACATGGTCGTCGCCAACGCCTCCAACGCCCAGGTGGTCCTCGACGCGCTGACCGCCCGCGCCGCCGGGTTCGACGCGGTGGTGCGCGACGACCGCGACGCGTACGCGCTGATCGCGATCCAGGGCCCCGAGTCGCCCGGCATCCTGAAGTCGCTCACCGACGCCGACCTGGACGGGCTGAAGTACTACGCCGGGCTGCCCGGCACCGTCGCCGGCGTGCCCGCGCTGATCGCCCGCACCGGCTACACGGGCGAGGACGGCTTCGAGCTGTTCGTGGAGCCGCAGCACGCCGAGAAGCTGTGGCAGGCGCTGACCGAGGCCGGCGCGCCGGCGGGCCTGATCCCCTGCGGGCTGTCCTGCCGCGACACGCTGCGCCTGGAGGCGGGCATGCCGCTGTACGGGCACGAGCTGACGACGTCCCTCACCCCCTTCGACGCGGGCCTGGGCCGGGTGGTGAAGTTCGAGAAGGAAGGCGACTTCGTGGGCCGTGCGGCCCTGGAGGCCGCCGCCGAGCGCGCCGCCACGAACCCCCCGCGCACGCTGGTCGGCCTGATCGCCCAGGGCCGCCGTGTGCCGCGCGCCGGGATGGCCGTGGTGGCGGGCGGACAGGTGATCGGCGAGGTCACCTCCGGCGCGCCGTCCCCGACACTCGGCAAGCCGATCGCCATGGCGTACGTCGACGCGGCGCACGCCGCGCCGGGCACCGAGGGCGTCGGGGTCGACATCCGCGGTACCCATGAGCCGTACGAGGTCGTGGCGCTGCCCTTCTACAAGCGCCGCAAGTGACCACCCGCACCACTCCCCCGTTCACCACCACTCCCCCGCGTACAGGAGAATCCCAGTCATGAGCAACCCCAAAGAGCTGCGCTACAGCAAGGAGCACGAGTGGCTGTCGGCCGTCGAGGACGGCGTCTCGACGGTCGGCATCACGGAGCACGCGGCGAACGCCCTCGGCGACGTCGTGTACGTCCAGCTCCCGGCGGTCGGCGACACGGTGACCGCGGGCGAGACCTGTGGTGAGCTGGAGTCGACCAAGTCCGTCAGCGACCTGTACTCCCCGGTGACCGGTGAGGTCGTCGAGGCGAACCAGGACGTGGTGGACGACCCGTCGCTGGTGAACACCGCTCCCTTCGAGGGCGGCTGGCTCTTCAAGGTACGCGTGAGCGAGGAGCCGGAGGACCTGCTCTCCGCCGACGAGTACACCGAGTTCTCCGGCTCCTAGGCCGCAGGCCCCCAGGCTAAGGATCTTCCCGATGTCGCTTCTGAACACCCCTCTCCATGAGCTGGACCCGGATGTCGCCGCCGCCGTCGACGCCGAGCTCCACCGCCAGCAGTCCACCCTCGAGATGATCGCGTCGGAGAACTTCGCTCCGGTCGCGGTCATGGAGGCCCAGGGCTCGGTCCTCACCAACAAGTACGCCGAGGGCTACCCCGGCCGCCGGTACTACGGCGGCTGCGAGCACGTCGACGTGGTCGAGCAGATCGCCATCGACCGCATCAAGGCCCTCTTCGGCGCCGAGCACGCCAACGTGCAGCCGCACTCCGGCGCGCAGGCCAACGCCGCCGCGATGTTCGCGCTGATCAAGCCGGGTGACACGATCATGGGTCTGGACCTGGCCCACGGTGGTCACCTGACCCACGGCATGAAGATCAACTTCTCCGGCAAGCTGTACAACGTGGTCGCGTACCACGTCGACGACGCCACCGGCCAGGTCGACATGGCCGAGGTCGAGCGGCTCGCCAAGGAGACCAAGCCGAAGCTGATCGTGGCCGGCTGGTCCGCCTACCCGCGTCAGCTCGACTTCGCCGCCTTCCGCCGTATCGCGGACGAGGTCGGCGCGTACCTCATGGTCGACATGGCGCACTTCGCGGGCCTGGTCGCGGCCGGGCTGCACCCCTCCCCCGTGCCGCACGCCCATGTGGTCACCACCACGACGCACAAGACCCTGGGCGGCCCGCGCGGCGGTGTGATCCTGTCGACGGCCGAGCTCGCCAAGAAGATCAACTCCGCGGTCTTCCCGGGCCAGCAGGGCGGCCCGCTGGAGCACGTGATCGCCGCCAAGGCCGTGGCCTTCAAGGTCGCCGCGACCGAGGAGTTCAAGGAGCGCCAGCAGCGCACCCTGGACGGCGCCCGCATCCTGGCCGAGCGTCTCGTCCGGGCGGACGTCACCGAGCACGGCGTCTCGGTCCTGTCCGGCGGCACCGACGTGCACCTGGTCCTGGTCGACCTGCGCAACAGCGAGCTGGACGGCCAGCAGGCCGAGGACCGCCTCCACGAGGTCGGCATCACGGTCAACCGCAACGCCATCCCGAACGACCCCCGGCCCCCGATGGTCACCTCGGGCCTGCGGATCGGCACCCCGGCCCTGGCCACCCGCGGCTTCCAGGCCGAGGACTTCACCGAGGTCGCCGACATCATCGCCGAGGCGCTGAAGCCGTCGTACGACGCCGACGCCCTCAAGGCCCGGGTCGCGACTCTCGCCGCGAAGCACCCGCTTTACCCTGGTCTGTAGCCCTTACCGGGTTACGTAGGTAACAGACTGAAATGCGGGGCACCGCGCACACTGGACAGTGAGTGCGGTGCCCCGCCCCTTGCCCCGCCTTTGCCCCACCCCGCGTTGCCCCTGCACCACCCCGGCAGACAGCGACGTCTTCCCCTCAAGGAGTCCCCCGTGGCCATCTCGGTCTTCGACCTGTTCTCGATCGGCATCGGCCCGTCCAGCTCCCACACGGTCGGCCCGATGCGGGCGGCCGGGATGTTCGCCCGCCGGCTGAAGAACGAGGGTCTGCTGGCCCACACCGCCTCGATACGGGCCGAGCTCTACGGCTCGCTGGGCGCCACCGGCCACGGCCACGGCACCCCCAAGGCCGTCCTCCTCGGCCTGGAGGGCAACTCGCCCCGCACGGTCGACGTCGAGACCGCCGACGAGCAGGTCGAGCGGATCAAGGCGGACCGGCGCATCAACCTGCTGGGCGCGCACGAGATCGGCTTCGACTTCGACGAGGACCTGGTCCTGCACCGCCGCAAGGCGCTGCCGTACCACGCCAACGGCATGACCCTGTGGGCGTACGACGCCGCGGGCGCGGCCCTGCTGGAGAAGACGTACTACTCGGTCGGCGGCGGTTTCGTCGTGGACGAGGACGCGGTCGGCGAGGACCGCATCAAGCTGGACGACACCGTGCTGAAGTACCCCTTCCGCACCGGTGACGAGTTGCTGCGCCTGGCGAAGGAGACCGGCCTGTCGATCTCCGCGATGATGCTGGAGAACGAGAAGGCCTGGCGCACCGAGGAGGAGATCCGCGAGGGTCTGCTGGAGATCTGGCGCGTGATGCGGGCGTGCGTGGACCGCGGCATGTCCCGCGAGGGCATCCTGCCCGGCGGCCTGAAGGTCCGCCGCCGCGCCGCGAACACCGCGCGCAAGCTGCGCTCCGAGGGGGACGCGCAGGCCCTCTCCATGGAGTGGATCACGCTGTACGCCATGGCCGTGAACGAGGAGAACGCCGCGGGCGGCCGGGTCGTCACCGCCCCGACGAACGGCGCCGCGGGCATCATCCCGGCGGTCCTGCACTACTACATGAACTTCGTTCCCGGCGCGGACGAGGACGGTGTGGTCCGCTTCCTGCTGGCCGCCGGCGCGATCGGCATGCTCTTCAAGGAGAACGCCTCCATCTCCGGCGCCGAGGTCGGCTGCCAGGGCGAGGTCGGCTCCGCCTGCTCGATGGCGGCCGGCGCGCTCGCCGAGGTGCTGGGCGGCAGCCCGGAGCAGGTGGAGAACGCCGCCGAGATCGGCATGGAGCACAACCTGGGCCTGACCTGCGACCCGGTCGGCGGCCTGGTCCAGATCCCGTGCATCGAGCGCAACGGCATGGCGGCCGTCAAGGCCGTCACGGCGGCCCGGATGGCGATGCGCGGCGACGGCAGCCACAAGGTCTCCCTGGACAAGGTCATCAAGACCATGAAGGAGACCGGCGCGGACATGTCGGTGAAGTACAAGGAGACCGCGCGCGGCGGGCTCGCGGTGAACATCATCGAGTGCTGAGCCGCCCGCCGCGTACGCGCGTACGCGTACGGCGCCGCCCGTACCGCCGGGCGGCGCCGTTTTCCGTGGGTACGGTCACGCCTTGCTGAGGTGCGCCCAGAACTCGTCGAAGGTGAGCAGGCCGTCGCCGTTGCCGTCCTGGGAGTTGATGACGGCCTGGGCGACGGTCTCGGTGACGTGGAAGTCACCGAGCTCCGCCATGACGCGCTTGTACTCGGCGGCCGAGATCAGCCCGTCCCCGTTCACGTCGAACCGCTCGAATGCCTTGCGCGCCGACTCGATGTCCGCCACAGGTCCACCCCTTCTTGGTGCATAACTGACGGCGGTCAGATTATCGGCACGGTCGGCGCGCCCGGCCCGGGGGCCGTGGGGGAGCATGGGGGCATCAGCGGCGTGGTGGCCGAGATCCTGCCGGCGGCGGCACGGGGGGTTCCCGCCGGCCGACGGCTCGGTCAGGGTGGTCCCGCAGCCGAACGAACGGGACGCCGGTGTGCCGGCCTTCACCGCGCACCCGGTGGTCTTCACGGACGAGGACCGGGACTCGATCCGGCGGGAACTCGCGGCCACGCCGAGCGACGCGCCGACACCGCCGCCATGAATCCGGCTTCCCTGGCGGCGGTGTCGGCCCGTGCGGGCCGCCATAGAAACACCATCGGCCTGCTGACGGTCGCCCCGGCCCTGCCCGGTGCCCCGGAACTCGGCCTGCGCGAGATCGTGGACCCGGGCCACTCCCGCGTGGCACGCGCCCTGAGCTTCCGTGACGACGTACGGGTCCGGGCGGCCGACGGCGGTGTGGTGATCCTCGGCCGGGGCGCCGCGGGCCGCTGGGAGGCCGCGATCGAGGTGGACGAGGAGGCGCGGGGGGGGGATCGGGCCGGGCCCTCGCCGTCGCGGCCCGGCACCTGGTGCCGGACGCGGTGCCTGGGCCCAGCAGTCCCCGGGCAACGCCCGCAGCGTCCGTACCTTCCAGGCGGCGGGCTACCGCCCGGTCGGCTCGGAGGCGCTGTTCACGGCCGGGTGACCGACCGGGCGGGCCGGGGCGGGCGGGGGGTCAGCCGCGCCAGGGCTCGTAGTGCGGGTTGTCCTCGCACTCCGTCATGATCTCGATCTTCTTCACCTTGTCGACGGGGCAGACGCCCACGATGTGCTTGCGGGCGATGCCGCCGGGGAAGGCGACCTCCTCCTGGTCGGCGTACTTGTGCGTGTCACCGATGGTCCTGTTGACGTCCACGCCCTTCGGGGCGTCGACGTAGTAGTTGAAGCCGCTCTTCCACTTCTTGTAGAGGTCGTGGTCGTACGTCGTCGAGACGTACGGCGAGGGCTGGTTGACCAGAACGTACTTCTCGATGTCGTACTGGCCGTCCAGCGGCGCCCTGGGGTGGAAGCCCTCCTCGAAGACGACCGCCGGCGGGCGGTTGTCGGCGCGGTAGAGCTGCTTGCAGTCCTTCCGCCACGCGGGGGCGGGGGTGATCCGGTCCGGCTGTACCCGGCGGTCGGCCGCCGGGTACAGCCGGTCCTCGACGACGGGGCAGCTCGCCGCGGCCTTCGGGGCGAAGGCGGGAGCGGCGGCGGGGGCCCCGGCGGCCGGGGCCGCCTCGGTGGACGCGGCGGGGACGAGGAGGGCGGCGACGGACACGGCGAGCGCGGCGGCACGCCGCCGCGGACGGGAAGTGATCATGGCCCACACGATCGCGGCCGGGCTGCGCCGGACCCCGCACCGTCACCCGATCGGCGGCGTGTCCCGTCGTCGCGCGGCTCAGCGGAAGACGCCGGTGTGGCCCAGTGAGTAGCGGCCGGGCTGCGGGTAGACGGCGAGCCCGTGCGGGCCGCCGCCGACCGGAATGCGGGCGAGCTGTTTGCCGGTCGTGGTGTCGATCGCGTACACCTCGCCGTCGTACCGCCCGGACAGCCACAGCACCTTGCCGTCGGCGGAGACCCCGCCCATGTCGGGGGAGCCGCCGTCCGGGAGGTGCCACTTCTTCGTGAGCGCGCGGCGCGCGAAGTCGTAGACGGAGACGGAGCCCTCGCCGCGGTTGGAGATGTACATCTCCTTGGAGTCCCGGGAGACGTACAGGCCGTGGCAGCCCTTGCCGGTGGGCAGGAGCCTCGGGGTGGCGAAGCTGTCGCCGTCCAGCACCCACATGCCGTGGGCCATCATGTCGGCGATGTAGAAGGTCGTGCCGTCCGGGGAGAGCTTCACGTCCTGCGGCATGGCGCCCCGGAACGGCAGTTTCTGCTGGCCGATCACCTTCATCTTCTCGGTGTCCACCTTGAGGAGTTCGCCGGAGAACTCGCACGAGACGATGAAGTAGCGGCCGTCGGCGGAGAAGTCGGCGTGGTTGACGCCGTAGCAGGAGACCGGCTCGGTGTGGACGGGCTCCATGGTGTGCGGGTCGCGGAAGACGAGCTCGCGGTCGAGGGACGCCATGACGACGGCGTGCTTGCCGTTGGGTGTGAAGTAGAGGTTGTACGGGTCGTGGACCTCGACCGGCTTGCCCGCGACGCCGGTGGCCGGGTCGATGGGGGTGAGCGTGTGGCCCCGGTTGTTGTTGACCCACAGGGTCTTCAGGTCCCAGGACGGGACGACGTGCTGCGGCTGGACGCCCACCTTGATGGTCTCGATGACCTTGTACGTCTTCGGGTCGATGACCGAGACCGTGTTGGAGGCCGTGTTGGGGACGTACACCCGGGACGGGAAGCCCTTGACGACCGGGGAGAGCCGGCCGGGGCGGTCGGCCGCGTAGAC
Source organism: Streptomyces sp. NPDC006368 (assembly GCF_040612535.1). Classification (NCBI taxonomy): domain Bacteria; kingdom Bacillati; phylum Actinomycetota; class Actinomycetes; order Kitasatosporales; family Streptomycetaceae; genus Streptomyces; species Streptomyces sp. NPDC006368. Next base: position 152,372 of record NZ_JBEXQK010000010.1, on the reverse strand, counting down.
GTCCTTGGGGTCGAGGACGGGCGGCATACCGGGAAGCCCGGCCGGCGCGGCCTTCTTCGGGACGGCGGCGGGCACCGCCGCCTTCGAGGACCGCGCCTCGGTGCGGCCCCCACCGACGCCGTCACAGCCCACCAGGGCGGCGAGGGCGGCGGCCACCACGAGGAGGCTCTTCGATCGCTTCGAGAGGGTCACGGGACATGTATGGCGCGCCGGGGGCACCGCATAACGATTGCGCCACCCGCGCATTCCCCACACCGCCGATGAATCAATCACCCAAGCCCATAGTTATTCATGCTTTACGAGGCGCGTGGCCCATCTCACCTGCGATTCAGTTTCACTATAGCCCGATTTGACCATCATTACTCCGGTAGGGCCTTTTGGCGGCAACGCCCCCCGTCTGCCATAGTCGGTGCCACGACCCCCATTGACCCGGGCGAGGTCGCATGCGCGCCGTGGACACACCCCACCCCGTCCACGGCGCCCCCATGGAAGCCCCCACGGCGCCGCACCACGGCACGAAGGGGGCTTTCCTGTCGCCGGACCCGCCCGGGCCGCCCGGGCGGCCGGCCGTGTCAGCGGTCCGCGACGCGCATCTCGAACCAGGTGGTCTTGCCGCGCGGCTGGAGGTCGACGCCCCACCGGTCCGAGAGCTTGTCGACGAGGAAGAGCCCCCGCCCGCTGGTGTCCATCTCCCGCACCGGCAAGAGGCACGGCAGGCCCCGGGACGGGTCGCGGACCTCGACCCGGATCATGCCGCGGCGCCGCAGCAGCCGCAGCCCGAAGACCCGGGCCCCGGTGTGCCGGACGGCGTTGCCGACGAGCTCGGAGACGAGCAGGACCGCGTGCTCGGCGATCTGCGGGCCGAGGGCCCACTGGCGCAGGACGACGCACTGGGTCAGCCGGCGGGCCGTCGCGGCGGACTGCGGACGGGACGGCAGCCGCACCTCGTCCTCCGCCGGGTTGCCGAACAGCTCGAGCATGTCGAGCGCCTGTTCGTCATCCGCGACCTGCACCCACCGCGCGGCGACAGCGCTGCCGCGCCGCCGCGGTTGATCCACACCTTCCAGCCCCGCCATGCCCACCATCATGGCCGCCCGGCGGCCGGCGCGGGGGCGGTTCCCCGGGAATCGTGCGCCGGTCCGAACCTCTCGCGGGGCCCCTCCGACATATGACTCCGGCAGGAAACACCCCGGATCGCACGGGTGACCTGCGGTGACCCGGATCACACCGGTGGACCGTCCGGGGCTGCGGCCGTCGGACCCCAGCCCCCTTCGGTCCGCGCCAAACCACCCACAAGGCTGACAGCCCAGCGGTCGGGTTTCCAACGCGCCATCCCTCAGAGGAACTTGGCCTTACCGGGGCCTTCCTCCACGAAGCTGCGCATTCCGCGCTCACGGTCCTCGGTGGCGAACAGCCCGGCGAACCAGTTGCGTTCGACGGTCAGGCCCGTGTCGATGTCCGTCTCCAGGCCCGCGTCGACGGACTCCTTGGCGGCGCGCAGCGCCAGCGCCGGCCCCTGGGCCAGCTTCGCGGCCCAGGCGTGCGCCTGCTCGTACACCTCGGCCGCCGGCACGACCCGGTCGACGAGTCCGATCGCCAGCGCCTCGTCGGCCTTCACATGACGGCCCGTGAAGATCAGGTCCTTGGCCTTGGACGGGCCGACCAGCCGCGCCAGGCGCTGCGTACCGCCCGCGCCGGGGATGAGGCCGAGCAGGATCTCGGGCTGGCCCAGCCTGGCGTTGTCGCCCGCGACGCGGAAGTCGGCGCACAGCGCCAGCTCGCAACCGCCGCCCAGCGCGTACCCCGTGACGGCGGCGACGACGGGCTTGGGGACACGGGCGACGGCGGTGAACGAGTCCTGGAGGGCCTTGGAGCGCAGCACCATGGCCGCGTGGTCCATCGCCTGCATCTCCTTGATGTCCGCCCCGGCCGCGAACACCTTCTCGCCGCCGTACAGCACCACCGCGCGCACGTCGTCGCGGCGGCTCGCCTCCTCGGCGAGCTCGCGCAGCCGGTCCTGGGTCGCGATGTCCAGCGCGTTCATCGGCGGGCGGTCCAGACGGATGGTGCCGACGCCTTCGGAGACTTCGAGAGTGACTGTCATACGGGGCAGGTTAGCCGCCGTTAACGACGGCGGGGCCCATGCTGTTGGTCACAGCACGGGCCCCGCTGAGTGGCGGTGGTTACGCGACCCACTCCGACCACGGCATGTTCCAGCCGTTCAGGCCGTTGTCCGGCTTGATGGTCTTGTCCTTGGAGTTCTTCACGATGACCACGTCGCCGATGAGCGAATTGTCGTAGAACCAGGCCGCGGGCGTACCGCCGTCCCAGGCGCCCCGTACGTCCCGCAGGCCCACGCACCCGTGGCTGACGTTGGCCGAGCCGAACGTCCCGCTGGACGCCCAGTAGTTGCCGTGGACGAAGGTGCCCGAGGTCGACAGGCGCATCGCGTGCGGGACGTCCTTGATGTCGTACTCACCGCCGAAGCCGACCGTGGCGCCGTTCATGCGGGTCACCTTGTACTTCTCGCTGATGACCATCTGGCCGTTGTACGTCGTCGTGGACGGCGCGCCCGCGGTGATCGGGATGGTCTTGATGAGCTTCCCGTCGCGTACGACCTTCATGGTCTTCTCGCTCGCGTCGACCGTGGAGACCTGGCTGCGGCCGATGGTGAACTTCACCGTCTTGGCCTGCTTGCCGTACACGCCCGGGCGGCCCTCGACGCCGTCCAGGTCCAGTCGCACGGTCACCTTGGTGCCCGCGGCCCAGTACTTCTCCGGCCGGAAGTCGAGGCGGTCGTTGCCGAACCAGTGGCCCTCGATCGGCACGGACGGCTCGGCGGTCACCTTGATGGCGGCCTCGACGGCCTCCGGGTTGGTGATGCCCCGGGTGAAGTTGATGGAGACCGGCATGCCGACGCCGACGGTCGAGCCGTCCTCCGGCGTGTAGTGGCCGATGAAGGTGTTCTTCGGTACGAGGGTGGTGAAGGTGGTGTCCTTCGCGGACTCGCGGCCCTCCGCGTCCTTGGCGACCGCGTGCACCTTGTACTTGGTGCCCGAGGCCAGGTGCCGTACCGGCTCCCAGCTCGTGCCGCCCGCCGCCGCCCTGCCCTCGACCTGCTTGCCCTTGGTGTCGGTGACGGTGACCGTGGTCAGTTTGCCCTTGACGGCGGTGACCTTCAGCGCACCGCTGGTGGCGACGGCGTCGGCGCCGTCCTCGGGCGTGATGGTGACGACGGCCTGCGAGGCCGCGTTCTCCACCGCGCCGCCGTCCTTCTTCCCGTCCCCGCCCTTGCCGCCGCTGCCGGGGCCGGAGCCCCCGCACGCCGTCACCAGCACCAGCAAAGCGCCCAGCACCAGGGCCGGCAGGCCCTTGCCGGTGCCGCGACCGCGCCGCGCACCGCCCGCCCCGGCCGATGCCCCCGATATCGGCTGCCCGTTCACGATCGTGTTCTCCCCTCGCACCGGCCCCGGCGCTGCCAGGACCCGCACCCCCGCGCGCTCCACTCGCACGCACCGCGTTAGATAATCACATCGCAGGCGGTACCGAGTGCCCACGAATGTCACCGTTCAGTCCCAACTTGTCCAGGACGTGAGCGGAGCATGCGGGGGGGCCGTGAGCGGCGGGGGCGTGGCGAGGAGTTCAGGACAGGGCGGAACCGGCCTTCCACCGGGCCCAGTCCATGTTCCAGCCACCCAGGCCGTTGTGGGCGGCGACCTCGCGGTCGCGGGAGTTGACCACTTCGACCACGTCGCCGATCAGGGTGCGGTCGAAGAACCAGCCGGCCGGGGAGTCCGGGCTGCCGCCCTTCACATCGCGCAGCCCCACGCACCCGTGGCTGACGTTGGCCGACCCGAACGTCTCCGGGGGCGCCCAGTAGTTGCCGTGCAGGAAGGTCCCGGAGTCGGTCAGCCGCATCGCGTGCGGCACGTCCTTGATGTCGTACTCGCCCTTCCCGGTCTCCTCGTCCGTGAAGCCGACCGTGGCGCCGTTCATCCGGGTCACGTCGAACAGCTCGGTGACCACCATCTTCCCGTTGTACGTGGTGGTCTTGGGCGCCCCCGCCGTGATGGGCAGCGTGGTGACGAGCTCGCCGTCGCGCCGTACCTCCATGGTGTGCTCCTCGGCGTCCACCACGGAGACCTGGGAGCGGCCGATGGTGAAGTCCACCTTCTTGCGCTGGATGCCGTACACGCCCGGCGCCGCCTCGACATCGCGCAGCCTCAGGTCGACGGTGACCCGGGTGCCCGGTTTCCAGTACGCCCGCGGCCGGAAGTCGAGGCGGTCCTTGCCGAACCAGTGGCCCACGACCTCGACCGGCGGCCGGGAGGTGACACGGATGGCCCGCTCGACGGCCGCCCGGTTCTCGATGGGCCGGTTGAAGTCGAACGAGACGATCATGCCGGTGCCCACGACGGAGCGGTGCTCCGGCTTGAAATAGCCGATGAAGCGGTGTTCCGGGACCGCGGTGGTGAAGGTGGAGTGGCGCGCCGAGCGGCGGCCGTGCCCGTCGAGGGCGACGGCGTCCACGCTGTACTTGGCGGCCAGCGCCAGCCGCGTACCGGAAGCCGGGCGCCAGCGCAGGCCGTCCTCGGAGATGCTCCCGGGCATCTCGGCCGGCCGGTCGTCCTCGATCTTCCTCACCTTGACCCGCTCCAGCCGGCCGCTCGGCACCCGTACCTCCAGCCGGCCGTCCGGCGCCACGCCCTTCGCCCCGTCCTCGGGCGTCACCCGGATGGTGTCACCGGGCGCCCCGCCCTTGTCACCGACCCCGATGCCCCCGATGCCGCCCTCCGGGGTGCAGCCGGCCAGCCCCGCCACCAGGCCCGCCATCAGTCCTGCCCATGTCACGGCCGCGGCCGTGCCGAGCCCTGCCCGTCTCAGTACGTGTTTCACGCTCCGCCCAACGAGCGCCCCCCTCCAGGGGAAACGTCGGTGCGGGTCATGTTGGGAGCCCGGCCCGGAGGGAAGAACAGGTGGAGGACCACGTGTGCGAGCCGCGGCCGGGACGCCGCGGCTCGCGTGCGGCGTGGGCCGGCAGGGGGACGAGCCGCGGGAGGCCGGCAGGTGTCGAGCGCAGCGGAGCAGGGGGCAGTGCGGCGTGCGCAGAGCGCGCAGGGCCCGCTGCGAGATGTCGTACGCGGACTGAACGCGCGCCCCAGGGCGGCGCCCGGCCCGCCGGTGTGGCCGGGGGCGCCGACGCCCCTGGGCGCGCGGTTCCGGGTCGGGCCGGACGGGGTGGCCGGGACGAACTTCGCCCTGTGGGCGGGCGGCGCGGAGGCGGTGGAACTGTGCCTCTTCGACGCGGACGGCACGGAGAGCAGGGTGCCGCTGACCGAGCTGACGCACGAGATCTGGCACGGTTTCGTGCCGGGCGCGCGGCCCGGGCAGCGGTACGGCTACCGGGTGCACGGCCGGTGGGACCCCTGGACGGGTGCCCGCTGGAACCCGGCGAAGCTGCTGCTCGACCCGTACGCCCGGGCGGTGGACGGCGAGTTCTCCCTGCCGGCCGAGGTGTACGGGCACGTACGGGACTGGCCGGAGCAGCACGTCGCGGACACCGTGCGCGACGACCGGGACTCCGCCCCGTACGTGCCCAAGGGCGTCGTCGTGCACGACGACGCGCCCGACGACGAGTGGGCGGACGACCGGCGGCCCAAGACGCCGTGGGCGGACTCGGTCATCTACGAGGTGCACGTACGCGGCTTCACCAAGCGCCACCCGGGCATCCCGGAGGAGCTGCGCGGCACGTACGCGGGGCTCGCGCACCCGGCGGCGATCGAGCACCTCGTACGGCTCGGGGTGACGGCGGTCGAGCTGCTGCCGGTGCACCAGTTCGCGCACGAGGACCATCTGCTGCGGCGGGGGCTGAAGAATTACTGGGGCTACAACTCCATCGGCTACTTCGCGCCGCACGCCGCGTACGCCGCCACGGGCACGGCGGGGCAGCAGGTCGGCGAGTTCAAGCGGATGGTGCAGGCGCTGCACGCCGCGGGCATCGAGGTCATCCTCGACGTCGTCTACAACCACACCGCCGAGGCGAACGAGCTGGGGCCGATGCTGTCGCTGCGCGGCATCGACAACCGCGGCTACTACCGGCTGGCCTCCGACGCCCGCCGGTACGCCGACTACACGGGCTGCGGCAACACCCTGCACGTCGTCCAGCCGCACGTACTGCGCCTGATCACCGACTCGCTGCGGTACTGGGTCACCGAGATGGGCGTCGACGGCTTCCGGTTCGACCTGGCGGCGGCGCTGGCCCGCTCCATGCACGACGTCGACATGCTGTCGCCGTTCCTCGCGGTCATCGCCCAGGACCCGGTGCTGCGGCGCGTGAAACTGATCGCCGAGCCGTGGGACGTCGGCAACGGCGGCTACCAGGTGGGGGCCTTCCCGCCGCTGTGGACGGAGTGGAACGACCGCTACCGGGACGCCGTGCGGGACTTCTGGCGCGGCGCGCTGCCCGACGTACGGGACCTCGGGTACCGGCTGTCGGGCTCCAGCGACCTGTACGCGTGGAGCGGGCGGCGGCCGTACGCCTCCATCAACTTCATCACCGCCCACGACGGCTTCACGCTCCGCGACCTCGTCAGTTACGAGCGCAAGCACAACGAGGCCAACGGCGAGGGCAACCGGGACGGCACGAACGACAACCGGTCCTGGAACTGCGGCGCCGAGGGCGAGACCGACGACCCGGACATCAACGCGCTGCGCCGGCGGCAGGTGCGCAACCTGCTCACCACGCTCCTGCTCTCCACGGGCGTGCCGATGCTGGTGTCGGGCGACGAGATGGGCCGCACCCAGGGCGGCAACAACAACGCCTACTGCCAGGACAACGAGATCGGCTGGGTCGACTGGTCCCTCCTGGAGCGCCCCGGCCCGCGCGGGCTGCTGGAGCTGACGTCCCGGCTGCTGACGCTGCGCCACGCCCACCCGGTGCTGCGGCGCCGGGCGTTCTTCTCGGGCCGCCCGCAGGCCGCGGACGGGCTGCGCGACCTGGCCTGGTTCACCGCGCGCGGGGAGGAGATGACGGAGGCCGACTGGTACGCGCCGGCGGCGACGATCGGCCTGTACCTGTCCGGCCGGGACATCCCGGGGCGGGACGCGCGGGGTGAGCCGATCACGGACGACAGCTTCCTGGCGATCCTGCACGCCGCCGCCGGACCACTGGACTTCGTCCTGCCGGGGCCGCCGTGGGCGGGCTCGTACGAACTGGTGGTCGACACCTCACGGGAGGACCAGACGGACGCGCCGGGCACGGTCCACCCGGGTGGTGAGGCGGTGCCCGTACCGGGCAGGACGGTGCTGCTGTTCCGGGTGCGGGAGTGAGGGGGAGAGCCGGTCGGCCGAAAAGGACGTGAGCGGTGTCAGGGGTGAACCGTAGGCTCGGAGCTGATGAATGACCGCTCAAGCATCCGTTCGCTGACGCGCCTGTGGCCGTACGTCCGGCCGGTACGGGCGCGGCTGTTCGCGGCGGCGTTCGTCGCCGTCGTCGCGTCGTGTCTTGGCCTGGTCATCCCCCTGGTGCTCAAGTGGATCGTGGACGGCCCGGTGACCGGCCGCGATCCGGACGGGGTGTGGCTCGGGGCGCTGGTGGTCCTGCTGCTCGGGGTGGCGGAGGCGCTGCTGTTCGGGCTGCGGCGGTGGCTGGTGGCGCGCCCGCTGGCGGGGGTGGAGGCGGCCATGCGCGCCGACCTGTACCGGCATGTGCAGCGGCTTCCGGTGGCGTTCCACGACCGGTGGGCGTCGGGGCAGTTGCTGTCGCGGGCCACGACGGATCTGGCGCTGCTGCGGATGTTCATGGCGTTCCCGCTGACGTTCCTGTTCGTCAACGGGGTGACAGTGCTGGTGGGGTGCGCGGTTCTGCTGGCGCAGGACGGGTTCCTGGGGCTGGTGCTGCTGGTGCCGGTCGTACCGCTGATCGTGGTCTGCGCGCTGTTCGAGACGCGGTACTCGGTGGTGGCGCGGCGCGCGCAGGACCAGGTGGGTGATCTGACGACGGTCGTCGAGGAGAGCGTGCTGGGCATCCGCGTCATCAAGGGCTTCGGGCGGCACCGCAGCCAGGCGCGGGCGTTCCGCGCACTGGCGGAGCGGCTGCGCACCACGGAGCTGGGCAAGGCGCGGCTGCTGGCCGGCATCTGGGCGGTGATCACCTTCGTACCGGAGCTGGCGATCGGCGCGGCGCTGGTGCTGGGCAGTGTGCGGGTGGCGGACGGTGAGCTGACGGCGGGCACGCTGGTGGCGTTCCTGTCGACGGCGCTGGCGCTGCGGTGGCCGGTGGAGTCGATCGGTTTCCTGCTGGCGCTGAGTCAGGAGGCGGCGACGGCGACGGAGCGGTACTTCGAGGTGATGGACGAGGCCGAGGAGGACGCGGGCGGTACGTCGCCCGCCTCGTCGTCACCCGGCGGGCTGCGCTTCGAGAGCGTCACCTTCCGCTACCCGGACGCGCCGCCGGATGCCCCGCCCGTGCTGGCCGGGGTCGATCTGTGGGTCCGCCCGGGCGAGACGATGGCGCTGGTGGGTGCCACCGGCTCCGGCAAGACGACGCTGACGGCCCTGGTGCCGCGGCTGCACGAGGTGACGGGCGGCCGGATCCTGCTGGACGGTGTCGATGTGGCGGACCTGCCCCGGGAGCGGCTGCGGGAGCTGGTGTCGGTGGCCTTCGAGGAGCCCACGCTGTTCTCCGCGAGCGCCGGCGAGAACGTGCTGATGGGCGCCGGCCCGGCGGGCGCGGGCGAGGACGGGATGCGGCGCGCGCTGGAGGTGGCGCACGCGGACTTCGTGGGCCGGCTGCCGCACGGCGCGGCGACGCGGGTGGGCGAGCAGGGCCTGAGCCTGTCGGGCGGTCAGCGCCAGCGGCTCGCCCTGGCCCGTGCGGTGGTGGGCCGCCCGCGCTTCCTGGTCCTGGACGACCCGCTGTCGGCGCTGGACGTCCACACCGAGGCGCTGGTGGAGGCCGCTCTGCGGGAGGTGCTGCGGGACACGACGGCCCTGGTGGTGGCGCACCGCCCTTCCACGGTGCTGCTCGCGGACCGGGTGGCCCTGCTCTCCGGTGGCCGTATCGCGGCGGTGGGCACCCACCAGGAGCTGCTGCGGGAGAACGCGGAGTACGCGTGGCTGATGTCGGGGACCGGGACGGGCGGCACGAAGGGCGGTGCGGGGTGAGCGGGGTGACGGACACGACGGCGGACACGGCATCCGGCCCGGACGACGACCGGCGGGCTGGCCGGGGGGCGCCCGTCGACCCGGGCGGCGGGACGGGCGGCGGCGGGACGGGCGGCGGCGGGACGGGCGGTGACGATCCCTTCGACCGGGACGCCCTGCCCACCGGGCGAGGGGCCACCGGGGCGCTGCTGCGGTCCCTGCTCGGGCCGCGCCGCGTCCGTGTGGGCCTCGCCGGCCTGCTCCTGGTGCTCCAGCAGGCGGCGGTGCAGGCGGGCCCGCTGCTCGTCGCGTACGCCATCGACGGCGGCGTACCGGCGCTGCGGCGCGGTGAGTACGGGCCGCTGATCGCCGTCGCCGCCGGGTACGGGGGGTGCGCGGCGGGTGCCGCGCTCCTCCAGTACGCCTTCGTCCGCGCCGCCGCGCGCGTGAACCAGGACGTCCTGCTGGACCTGCGCGGCCGGATCTTCCGCCACGCCCAGGCGCTGAGCGTGGACTTCCACGACCGGTACACGTCGGGCCGGCTGATCTCCCGCTCCACGACCGACGTCGAGGCGCTGCGCGAGCTGCTCGGCGAGGGCTTGCAGGAACTGATCGGCGTCGTCCTGTCCTTCGTCTGCATCTCCGTGATGCTGCTCTGGCTGGACGTGGGCATCGGCGCGGTGGCGGTGGCGTCGTTCGTCCCGCTGCTCCTGCTGGTACGGCTGTACCGGCGGCGCGCGGCGGTAGCGTTCAGCGCGCGGTCCACCGCGATCTCGGCGGTGATCGTGACGTTCGCGGAGACGATGAACGGCATCCGGCCGGTACGGGCGTTCCGCCGTGAGCGCGTGAACGACGAGCGCTTCCGGGTGCTCAACCACCGCCACGAGCGCCGCAACGGCGACGCGATCCTGGAGATGGCCCGCTATGTCGTCGGCTCCCGTCTGGTGGCGAACACGGCGGTCGCGGGCATGGTCCTGTGGGGCGCGTACCGGGTCGCGGGCGGCACGCTGGCGCTCGGTGCGCTGGCGGCGGCCGTCCTCTACATGCGGAGGCTGTACGACCCGATCGACCGGCTCGCGATGTTCCTGAACTCCTACCAGTCGGCCGCCGCGTCGCTGGAGAAGATCGCCGGGCTGCTGGCGCAGACGCCGGGCGTTCCGGAGCCGACTGCGCCCCGCGCCCTGCCGCCGTCCCGCCCGGGGTCGCCCGGCCGGGAGGTCGTCTTCGACGGCGTCGGGTTCGCGTACCGCACGGGTGGCGAGGTGCTGCCGCGCTTCTCGCTGACGATTCCGGCGGGGCAGACCGTCGCCGTGGTCGGTGCCACGGGCGCGGGCAAGTCGACGCTGGCCAAGCTGCTGGCCCGCTTCTACGACCCGACCGAGGGGCGGGTCCTGCTCGACGGCGTCGACCTGCGCGACCTGGCGGTGCCGGAGCTGCGGCGCGGGGTGGTGATGGTGACGCAGGAGGCGTTCCTGTTCTCCGGGACGGTCGCGGAGAACATCGCCATCGGCCGCCCGGACGCGACCCGCGAGGAGATCGAGCACGCCGCGAAGGCGATCGGCGCCCACGACTTCATCGCCGCCCTCCCGGACGGGTACGACACCGACGTACGCAAACGGGGCGGCCGGATCTCGGCGGGCCAGCGCCAACTGGTGTCCTTCGCCCGCGCCCTGCTGGCCGACCCGGCGGTGCTGATCCTCGACGAGGCGACGAGCTCGCTGGACATCCCCGGCGAGCGGGCGGTGCAGCGCGCCATGGACACGGTGCTGCACGGCCGGACGGCGGTGGTCATCGCCCACCGCCTCTCCACCGTTTCGATCGCGGACCGCGTCCTGGTGATGGCGGCGGGCCGCGTCGTGGAGGACGGCCCGCCGTCCGAACTCATCGCCGCTGACGGCCACTTCGCCGGCCTGCACCGGGCGTGGCGCGACAGCGTGGTGGGGTGAGGCGTCCACGGACGGCGTGCCGGGCCGCCCGCGCACCACGCCCCCTGGGGCTTCCGCGTCAAAACGTCCCGGCAGCCGGGGAGCGCGACCGGCCACCGGGCCGCTCACCGGTACGGCTTCCGGGGTCAGGGGGCGCCGCTCGCGTGGTCGCGTCCCGCCGGGAGGGTGGACGCCCCTTCGTCGAGCAGCCGCGCCGGGAGGGAGCCGCGCGGCGCCGCAGTGCGCCGGCTCGGCGACTGCGGCGGCGGCGGTGGCGCGTCCACCTCAGCGCCGCGGGACGAGCGCCTTTCCGGTGAAGCCGGGCGTGGTGACGTCGAAGGCCGTCACGTGGGTGGTCGGGGTGGCGTCGACCATGCCGCCGGGGGCGTACAGGCAGGTGCGGGAGAGGTCGGCGGAGCAGGGGGCCGCGGTGGCGGTGAGGCCGAAGCGTGCCTGGGGAAGCGCCGGGACGGCGGACCAGGTGTTGGTGCGGGGGGCGAACACCTCGGTGGTCGTGACGCCCGTGGTCTGGGTGGTGGGCGAGCCGCCGATGCCGTACACGCAGGTGGTGCCGAGGAGCGCGGTGGCGTCCGGGCAGGGGGCGGAGGTGACGCCCATGCCGCGGCGGGCGGTGGGGGCCGAGGGGAGCTTCACCCAGGTGCGGGACTCGGGGTCGAAGACCTCGACGGTGTTCACGGGTTCGGCGGTGTCGTTACCGCCGATCGCGTACACGCAGGACGGCGCGTGCGACACCACCGCGCGGGGGCAGGACGCGGACGTCACGCCCAGGCTGCGGCGCGCCGTGGGGAGCGCGGTCAGCGTCGCCCAGGTGTTGGTGGCCGGGCTGTAGGCCTCGACGGCGGCGAGCGTCTTGACCGCGCTCCCGGAACCGGTGCCCGGGCCTGAGCCGGAGCCCGTGCCGGTGCCTGAGCCGGGCTCCGTGCCGGTGCCTGAGCCGGGCTCCGTGCCCGTGCCGGTGCCGGTGCCGGAGCCGGTGCCCGTGCCGGTGCCGGTGCCGTGGCCCGCGCCTGAGCCGGGCTCCGTGCCGGTGCCCGTGCCGGAGGCGGCGGTGCGCGCGGCGCCGGCGACGGTGTACACGCACATGCCGCGCAGCTCCTGGACGCCCTGGGGACACGGCGCGGCGGCGGCGCCGAGGAAGGCGCGGGCGGTGGGCATCGAGGGCACGTTCGCCCAGGTGTTGGTGGCCGGGCTGTAGGCCTCGACGGTGGTCAGGGAGCCGCCGCCGTTGGTGCCGCCGACGGCGTACACGCACGTGCCGCGCAGCGCCTCGACGTCCTGCGGGCACGGCGCGGTGACGGCCGCCAGGCCGGAGCGGCCCACGGTCATCGACGGCAGCTTGGCCCACTTCTTCGTCTTCGGGCTGTACGCGTGGGCCGACAGCGCCGCTTCGAGGGGGTGGCCGCCGACGACGTACACACAGGCGCCCTCCCCGAGGCCCTCGACGTCGTCGGGGCAGGGCGCCGTCGTCGTGCCGTGGCCCGTGCGGGCCATCGTCAGGTCGGGGACGGGCACCCAGCCGGGGTCGGCCGCGGCGTGCGCCGGGGCGGCCGGGGCCGCCAGCGCGGAGGTCAGCGCGGCGGCGACGAGCCACCGGCGCCGCCGGTGCCCGCTCGTGGTGGTCGGGTGACATCCCTCGGGTCGGGAAAAGATCCGCACCTGTGGTCCCTGCCTTTCAACGGTCTCGACATTCAGGACCATTAAGACATCGCACCCTCCGACACGCGGCGGAGCCACGACCGAACGACTGACGCGGCGGCGGACAACGGACGGCCGGGAACGAGCCACAGTGCCGGGTGCCGGGGAGAAACGCAGGCCGCCGGCCGCTCAACACGCCGTTCACGCACGGTGGGTGCGGGTCGCGACCTGGCTCCCCTCCGGCCCGGGGATCGGCGAACACCGGGCGACGTGGCGGCGTTGCCCCGCGAAACGTCCGCTTAACGAACATGGCTCTTCGGGCAACGGACGATTTCCGGCCAACTTGTTGACGCGGTCCTGACAGCGACCCTTTACGGCTGCCACTCTTCCAGCGTTCTGCCGCACAGCTGTTCGCACCCGTTCCACCAGCTCTGTTTGCTCTGCCCGGACGGCCCACCCAGCCGTCCGTACCCCCCTCGCAAAAGGAGTCTGCGTGAGATCCACGCCAAGCCGTCGCGCCACCGCGACGGGCGCTCTGATCGCCGCCGCCGCCATGCTCGCCGTGGGCGTGCAGACCGGCACCGCCACCGCCGACGACGAATGGCCCGTCGCCCCGAAGGCGCAGGCAGCGGGCAAGGCCGACCCCGGCGCTCTGCCCGCCGACCTCTCCCCCGCCCAGCGCACCGCGCTGATACGCGCGGCCGACGCGTCCAAGGCGGCCACCGCCAAGGAGCTCGGCCTCGGCGCCCAGGAGAAGCTCGTCGTCCGCGACGTCGTCCAGGACCGCGACGGCACCACCCACACGCGCTACGAGCGCACCTACGCGGGACTCCCGGTGCTCGGCGGCGACCTGGTCGTCACCGAGACCAGGGCGGGCAAGCGCGAGGGCGTCAGCAAGGCCTCCCGGGCGGAGCTCAGGAACGTCGACACCGGCGCGGACGTCGCACCGGCCGCCGCCGAGCGGCAGGCCCTGGCCGCCGCACGGGCGGAGGGCTCCAGGGCGACCGACGCCGAGCGCGCGCCGCGCAAGGTCGTCTGGCTGGCGCAGGGCAAGCCGGTCCTCGCGTACGAGACCGTGGTCGGCGGGCTCCAGCACGACGGCACCCCGAACGAGCTGCACGTCCTCACCGACGCCACCACCGGCAAGAAGCTGTACGAGTGGCAGGCCGTCCACACCGGCACCGGCAACACCCAGTACAGCGGCCAGGTCACGCTCGGCACGGCCCCCTCGTACTCGCTGACCGACACCGGCCGCGGCAACCACAAGACGTACAACCTCAACGGCTCGACGTCCGGCACCGGGACGCTCTTCTCCGGCGCCGACGACATCTGGGGCGACGGCACCCCGCAGAACAAGGAGACCGCGGGCGCCGACGCGCACTACGGCGCCGCGCTGACGTGGGACTACTACAAGAACGTGCACGGCCGCTCCGGCATCAGGGGCGACGGCGCCGGCGCGTCCTCCCGCGTCCACTACGGCAACGCGTACGTCAACGCCTTCTGGCAGGACAGCTGCTTCTGCATGACGTACGGCGACGGCTCCGGCAACACCAAGCCGCTGACGTCCATCGACGTCGCCGCGCACGAGATGACGCACGGCGTCACCTCCCACACCGCCGGCCTCGTCTACAGCGGCGAGTCGGGCGGCCTGAACGAGGCGACCTCCGACATCTTCGCCGCCGCCGTCGAGTTCTACGCCAACAACCCCAAGGACGTGGGCGACTACCTCGTCGGCGAGAAGATCGACATCCGCGGCAACGGCACCCCGCTGCGCTACATGGACAAGCCGAGCAGGGACGGCTCGTCCAAGGACGCCTGGTACTCGGGCATCGGTGGCATCGACGTCCACTACTCCTCGGGCCCGGCCAACCACTGGTTCTACCTGCTCTCCGAGGGCAGCGGCGCCAAGACCGTCAACGGCGTGAACTACGACTCGCCGACCTCCGACGGCCTGCCCGTCACCGGCATCGGCCGTGAGAAGGCCGCGCTGATCTGGTTCAAGGCGCTCACCACCAAGTTCAACTCCACCACCAACTACGCGGGCGCCCGCGCCGGCACCGTCGCGGTCGCCACGGAGCTGTACGGCGCGGGCAGCGCCGAGGTCAAGGCCGTCGAGCACGCCTGGGCCGGTGTCAACGTCGGCGCCCGCCCCGGCGGCGGCGACCCCGGCACCGGCAAGGTCTTCGAGAACACCGCCGACGTCTCCATCCCGGACAACGGCGCCGCCGTCACCTCGGCCGTCAGCGTCACCGGCATCGCCGGCAACGCCCCCTCCGCGCTCAAGGTGGACGTGGACATCGTCCACACCTGGCGCGGTGACCTGGTCGTCGACCTGGTGGCCCCCGACGGCTCGGTCTACAACCTCAAGCCGTACAGCTCCTCCGACTCGGCGGACAACGTGAAGGCCACGTATACGGTCAACGCGTCGAGCGAGGTCGCCAACGGTTCGTGGAAGCTGCGCGTCCAGGACAAGGCCGCGCAGGACACCGGCTACATCAACGGCTTCAAGCTGACGTTCCCGTAGGCGGTCCGCTCAGCACACCGCCCGGTGGCACCCCGCGTGCCACCGGGCGGTGGTGCGTCACCGCATCAGTACGCCGGCGCCCTCGCCCGTCGTCTCCGTCGGAAGCGCCACCAGGCCCAGGTCCGCGCTCGTCGCCAGCAGCCGGTGGGTGGGCAGGAGCCGGACCGTGTAGCCGAACGGGCCCGTGCGGTCCAGGGTGAGCGGCCCCTCGTACATCCAGCGCCCCTGCTGGTCCGGCCCGCCCGCCGGTTTGAGCGGGAACGTCCCGGGGTCGGCGAGCCGGTCGTCCGGGTTCACCCGGCCCGCGACCGCCTGGACCTCCACGTCCTCCGGCCGGAGGTCCCCGAGGGTCACCCGGACCCGCAGGGCCAGGGTGGAGCCGAGCTCGGCGATCCCGCTGGACTCCTCGACCTCGACGTGGTCGACCGCCACCCGTGGCCACGCGGCGCGCACCCGGGCCTTCCAGGTGGCCAGCTCCCGCGCCGCGCCGGCGTCCAGTGACCGGTGGGCGAGCGCGGCGGGCGTGTACAGCCGCTCGACGTACTCGCGCACCATGCGCCCCGCCAGCACCTTGGGGCCAAGGTTGGCGAGCGTGCGGCGCACCATCTCGATCCACCGCTCGGGCAGCCCGTGGCCGCCCCGGTCGTAGAAGCGGGGGGCGACCCGCTCCTCGATCAGCTCGTACAGCGCGGCGGCCTCCAGGTCGTCGCGGCGGTCCTCGTCGGTCGTCGGTCCGTCGGCGGTCGGGATGGCCCAGCCGAAGTCCGGCTCGTACCACTCGTCCCACCAGCCGTCCAGCACGGAGAGGTTGAGGCAGCCGTTCAGGGCGGCCTTCATCCCGCTCGTCCCGCACGCCTCCAGGGGCCGCAGCGGATTGTTCAGCCAGACGTCACAGCCGGGGTAGAGCTTCTGCGCCATGCCCATCCCGTAGTCCGGCAGGAAGACGATGCGGTGGCGCACGCGCGGGTCGTCGGCGAACCGCACCAGCTCCCGCACCAGCCGCTTTCCGCCGTCGTCCGCCGGGTGGGCCTTGCCCGCGACGACGATCTGCACCGGCCGGTTCGGGTGCAGCAGCATCTCCGTCAGCCGGTCGCGGTCCCGCAGCATCAGGGTGAGTCGCTTGTACGAGGGGACGCGGCGGGCGAAGCCGATGGTGAGGACGTCGGGGTCCAGGACGCCGTCGATCCAGCCGAGCTCCGCCGAGACGGCGCCCCGCTGCCGCCACGAGGCGCGCAGCCGCGTCCGCACCTCCATCACCAGCTGTTCGCGCAGTTCGCGCCGCAGCTCCCAGATCTCCGCGTCGGTGATCTCGGTGACCGAGTCCCAGCGCTGCGCCCCGCCGATGCTGAGCGCGTCCTCGGCGCGCTGCGCGCCGATCTTCCGGGCGCCGAGGCGGAACACCTCGGGCGCCACCCAGGTCGGGGCGTGGACGCCGTTGGTGATGGAGGTGATCGGCACCTCCTCGGGGTCGAAGCCGGGCCACAGGCCGGAGAACATCCCCCGGCTGACGGCGCCGTGCAGGGTGGACACGCCGTTGGCGCGCTGGGCGAGGCGCAGCCCCATGACGGCCATGTTGAAGAGGTTGGGTTCGCCGCCCGGGTAGGTCTCCAGGCCGAGCTGGAGGATCCGCTCGGCGTCGACGCCGGGCAGCTCCGCGCCGTCGCCGAAGTGGCGGGCGACGAGTTCGCGGTCGAAGCGGTCGATGCCGGCCGGGACCGGGGTGTGGGTGGTGAACACCGTACCGGCGCGGACGGCCTCCAGCGCCGCGTCGAAGTCGATCCCCGTCTCGCTCAGTTCGCGGATGCGCTCCAGGCCGAGAAAGCCGGCGTGTCCCTCGTTGGTGTGGAAGACCTCGGGGGCGGGGTGGCCGGTGAGGGCGCAGTACGCCCGGACGGCCCGCACACCCCCTATCCCCAGCAGCATCTCCTGGAGCAGCCGGTGCTCGCTGCCGCCGCCGTACAGCCGGTCTGTGACGTCGCGCTCGGAGGGCCCGTTCTCGTCGACGTCCGAGTCGAGCATCAGCAGGGGGACGCGGCCGACCCGGGCCACCCAGACGTGGGCGTGCAGACTGCGGCCGGCGGGCAGGGCGAGGGAGACGCGGACGGGGCCGCCGTTCTCCTGCCGCAGCAGGCTGAGCGGCATCTCGTTGGGGTCGAGGAGCGGATAGTGCTCCAGCTGCCAGCCGTCCCGGGAGAGGGACTGGCGGAAGTAGCCGTGCCGGTAGAGCAGACCGACGCCGATCAGCGGTACGCCGAGGTCGGAGGCGGCCTTGAGGTGGTCACCGGCGAGGATGCCCAGGCCGCCGGAGTACTGGGGCAGGGCGGCGGTGACGCCGAACTCGGGCGAGAAGTAGGCGATGGCGGCGGGCAGTTCGCCGTCCGACGCGGCCTGGTGCTGCTGGTACCAGCGGCGGCCGCGCAGATAGTCGTCGAGGTCGTCGGCGGCGGCGGACAGGCGGCGCAGGAACCGCCTGTCCTTGGCGAGCTCGGCGAGCCGCCCGGCGGACACGGAGCCGAGGAGCCGTACGGGATCGCCGCCGGCCGCCCGCCAGCCGTCGGGGTCGACGGTCTGGAACAGCTCACGGGTCTCGGCGTGCCAGGACCAGCGCAGGTTGCGCGCGAGGTCGCTGAGTGGTCGAAGGGGTTCGGGGAGGACGGGGCGCACGGTGAATCGACGGATTGCCTTCACGTGTTCCACCTTCGCAGGGGAGATCCGTATCGGGGCGGACGCACAACGGTGTGCGTCCGCCTTCACCCTCCGACGTTAGTGGCACCGCGCCCCGTCAACCACGGCGCACTCAGGGGAGCGCACTCACCGGTACCTCGTACGGGGAGCCCAGGTTGACCGTCGCCGGGTCGAACGCGCCGGTCAGCGCGTACCGGGCGGCGATGTCCGCACGTTCGTGCGGGGGGATGACGTCGTCGATGTCGGTGAATCCGCCCGGCGCACGCCGGTGGGCCAGGTTGATGACGATCTCGGGGCCCAGGCGCCGGTTGGCGCGCTGCAGCTCCGTCATGGCGGGGCGGCGCTCGCCCTCGTACGCGGCGAGGGCCTCGGCCGGGTCGCGGTGGAGGGCCATGGCGTGGGCGAGCGCGCGGGCGTCGACGATGGACTGCGTCGCGCCGTTGGAGCCGATGGGGTACATGGCGTGGGCGGCGTCGCCGATGAGGGTGGTGCGGCCGTGGGTCCAGCGGGTGAGCGGCTCACGGTCGACCATGGGGTACACGAAGGCGCCGTCGGCGGCGCGCAGGACGTCGGGGACGCTGACGCCGTCGAACTCCCATCCCTCGTAGTGGTGGAGGAAGGAGTCGACGGGTACGGGACGGTTCCAGTCGCCGCGCGTGGACGTCGACGAGGCGTTGGCGATGCGGTCGGCGGGCATCGCAAGCGCCCAGTTGACGAGGGTGTCGGGGCGGCGCAGGGTCGGTTCGCTCACCGGGTAGACGACGGCCTTCTGCCGGTCGTCGCCCGCGATGAACATGAAGGAGCCGGCGCGGCGGGCGTCGACGCGTGACACGCCGCGCCATACGAGCATGCCGTTCCACGGCGGCTCGCCCTCGCCCGGGTTGAGCGCCGCGCGGACCGTGGAGCGGATGCCGTCGGCGCCGATCAGGACGTCGGGCCGCAGGGAGGTGAGGCCGCGGGTGGCGCCGTCGCGGTGTTCGAGGCGGACGCGCGGGCGCCCGTCCGGGAGCAGGTCGAGGCCGGACACGCGGACGCCGCCGACGAGGGCGGCGGGGCCGAGCCGTTCCCGTACGGCTTCGGCGAGGACGAACTGGAGGTGGCCGCGGTGGACGGACAGCTGGGGCCAGCGGTAGCCGGCGCGCAGGCCGCGGGCCTCGCGGGAGATGAGTCCGCCGGAGCGGTGGTAGTAGCGCAGCTCCCGGGTGCGTACGGCGCCGGCCTCGACCTCGTCGAGGACGCCGAGCGCGTCGAGCTCCCGGACGGCGTTGGGCATGAGGTTCAGCCCGGCGCCGACGGGCCGGATCCCGGGGGCGGCCTCGACGACGGTGACGTGCGGGAAGCCGGCGGCGTGCAGGGCGAGCGCGGCGGTGAGTCCGGCGATGCCGCCACCGGCGATGAGGATGTGCGGGGTCATGGGCGCACTCCTCTCAGGCGGCCGGGGTGCGGGGCCGCTCGACGGCCCTGCGCACCAGCGTCTCGTTGTCCCGGGTCAGGTCGAGGACCTCGCGCAGCAGGGCGATCGGGGCGCCGCCGCTGCCCGCCTCGTACAGCTTCAGGTCGTCGCTGTAGGCCTTGCGGGCGATGCCGATGTGGCGGGCGCGGAACGTCTTGAGGATGCGCAGGACGCGGGCGAGGGAGCGGGCGGAGGCGATGAGCGGGGCCGGCAGCCGGTGCACCGTCTCCCAGCTGAGGGCGGCGGACAGCTTGCCCACGGCGGAGATGCCGCCCTTGTGGGCGGCGTGGAAGGCCCGCCACGACGGCAGGCTGTACTCGACGGACTCCTCCAGGAACGCGTCGTAGGCGGGGTTGGAGCGGTCGCACTGCCAGAGCGTCAGGTCGACGAGCCACAGGGGTACCTGGGCGGCGGCCGGGCCGAGGTAGTCGCGGCCCGCCACGTCGATCTCCTCGAAGTAGGAGCGCAGCGTCCGGGCGAAGAAGACGGGCGTGACGTTGGTGACGGTGAAGTCGATGGAGTCGACCATCGCCTGGACGTGCTGGGCGGTGCGGTCGAGGGCGAGCGCGAAGCCCGGGTCGTACGGTTCGAGGCGGGCGAGGACGGTACAGGTGTCGAGCGCGGCGACGAGGCTGGGGAAGACCATCCGGACGGCTTCCTGGAGGTGGGCCTCCATCCGGTGGCCGGTGAACATCCGCTGCCGGGGGCCGATGGGGTTCCAGGTGGTGTAGTGGTGCACGGTGTCGCGGGGCACCATGTCGGTGCGCCGGGCCAGCTCCTCCAGGACGGGGAGGACCTCGGGGACGGCGGCGACGGGTTCGGTGCCGTGGCGCTTCAGCGAGCCGAGCAGCATGCCGAGGTCACGCATCGCGGCCAGGGCCTCGACGACGCTCCACTCGGCCGCCCGGTCGAGGTCGGGGACGAGGGCGCGCAGTGCGACGGTGAGCGCGGCGACGTCGGCGTCGCGGTTCATGGCAGGGAGCGCGGCCAGCAGCGCGTCGGCGCCGAGTGGGTCGGCCGCGCGTATCTCGGCTATGCGGTAGCGCGGTTCGGCGACGGTATCGAGACCGGGCGCGACCAGGTCGTACAAGGTCAACGGGATGCCCCCCTTGGGCAGTCGGGTCAGGGAGTGGCGGGATCCGCTTGGTCAGGCGGTCACCGCGGTTCGCCCACCCGCTCCTGGCGTGGCGGCGCCGGTACGGGCGCGGGCAGGGTCAGCCGTACGGACAGCAGTGCGGCCAGGGCCGCGAAGGCCGCGCCGACGAGCAGGGCGGCCTGGAAACCGGCCGTCTCGCCCGCGGGGGTCGCCGTGCCGGTACGTGCGGTGGCGACGGCCACCAGGACGGCGAGGCCCAGGACGGAGCCGAACTGCTGACTGGTGTTGATCAGCCCGGACGCCAGGCCCGTCTCCTCGGGCAGGGCCTCGGCGGTGGCGGCCACGTTGGTGGTGACCATGACCAGCGGCAGGGCCGCACCCAGCAGCAGGCTGGGTGCGAAGACTGTGGTGAAGAAGGTGCCGTCGGCGCTCAGGGCGAGCGCGAGCCACACCAGGCCGGCGAGGAGGAGCCCGAAGCCGAGGGTCATGGTGGCGCGCAGTCCGAGGCGGGCGATGACGCGTCCGGTCTGCGGGGCGGTGGCGACGACGACCAGCGACAGCGGCAGCAGGCCGAGCCCGCCGACGAGCGGGGACTCCCCGAGGACGCTCTGGAGGTACAGGCTGACCAGGAAGAACATGGGGAACAGCGCCATCTGGGCGAGGGCGCTGAGGCAGTTGGCGAGCCGCAGCGCGGGCCGCCTCAGGACCGCGGGCGGCACGAGCGGCCGGGTGATCCGCGCCTCCAGCACCGCGAACACCGCGAGCAGCGCCGCTCCGGCGGCGCCCGCGAGGAGGCTGCGGCCGACGAGGGCGTACGCGACGAGCCCGAGCCCGCCGGTGGCGGTGAGCGCGCCGAACAGGTCGAAGCCGCGTTCGGTGCCGCGGGTGGAGCCGTCGAGGAGCCGCAGCGCGAGGGCGCCGAGCAGGGCGGCGACGGCGACGTTCAGCCAGAAGGTGGAGCGCCAGCCGAGGAGGTCGGTGAGGACCCCGCCGAGCACGGTCCCGAGCACACCGCCGAGCCCGCCCATGGCGGCGAAGGCGCCGAGCGCCTTGTGCCGCGCCGGCCCGTCCGGGAACAGGATCAGCAGCAGCGCGAACGCGGCGGCGGCGGCGAACGCCGCCCCGACGCCCTGCGCGGCGCGCGCGGCGATCAGCATCCCGGCGGACCCGGCGAGCCCGCCGGCGAGCGACGCGGCGGCGAGCAGCGCGAGGCCGGCGACGAACAGCCGCCGGTGGCCGAGCAGATCGGCGGTGCGCCCGCCGAGGAGGAGCAGTCCGCCGAAGGTGATGAGGTAGGCGTTGGCGACCCAGGACAGCCCGGCGGATCCGGAGCCGAGGTCGTCGCCGATCGAGGGCAGCGCGACGTTGATGATCGCCGTGTCCATGATCAGCAGCAGCTGTGTCGCCGCGAGCAGCCCCAGCGCGCCACGCGTTCCCGCCACGGCGCTCACCACTCGCCCTCGGCGCGCGTCCACCGGGCAGCGGCGGCGCGGCGGACGCCCGGGTGCGGGTCGCCCGCCGACCGCACCGCCCGGCCGCCCCGGGCGCACTGCCCCGGATCGGCCGCGCGCAGTCGCGCGGGGGCGCTCATCGGGTGCGCTCCAGGCCGTAGCCGTCCAGGCAGGCCCGGGCGAGCGCTTCGCACGCCGGTCCGTCGCCCTCCCACGCCTGCTGCGTCAGGTAGACGTGCGGGGCGCCGTGGTAGAAGCGTTCGTACTGCTCGTGGCGGCCGGCGAACTCGGAGCCGAGCGCGTCCCACGCCAGCTTCAGCAGCTTGATCCGCTCCTCGGCGGGTGTGCCGGGTGAGCGGATGTACTTGCGGACCAGCGGGCCGAGCTCCGGGTGCAGCAGGTCCTCGCCGGAGGCGGGCAGCTGGATGACGCCGCCGCCGGCGAGCAGCTTGATCTCCTGGACGGCCTGCGGGTACAGCTCGCCGGCCATGATGCGCTGCGCGAACGAGATGTCCTTGCCGGGCATCACGCCGCCGCGCCCGCCGTCGACCTGTTCGTACGACGCCTCGGCGGCCAGCACGAACGCCTTCGCCTGGGCGACGCGGCCGAGCAGCCGGCCGATCGCCTGGGTGACGGGCGGCAGCTGGTAGGTGTTGTTCGCCTTGGTGATCAGGATCGCGAGGCCGGTGAGGAACTCCAGCTTGGTCCAGAAGCGGGTGGCCGACTGGTGCACGAAGTTCAGGTACGCGGGGGTCTGCCACCACATCCGGAACGACACGTCGACGTTCCGGTACGCGAGGACGTTCTCCCACGGGACGAAGACGTCGTCGCACACGAGCAGCGCGTCGTTCTCGTCGAACCGCGAGGAGAGCGGATTGTCGAAGACGCTCCGCGCCCGCGCCTCGTACGACGTGCGCGAGAGGAACTTCAGCCCCGGGGTGTCGACCGGGATCGAGAAGCACACCGCGTGCTCGACGTCCTGCGGGGCGAGCGGCTCGATCGTGCCGACGATGACCTCGTTGCCGAACACGGCGGCGGTGCCGATCATCTTGGCGCCGCGCACCACGATCCCGCCGTCCTTCTCGGCGACGACCCGCACCACCAGGTCGTCCTCCTCCTGTTCGGAGGCGGACCTCGTCCGGTCGGTCTGCGGGTTGGTGAGGGTGAAGGTCGGGTAGAGGTCGCCCTCGGCGAGCCGCCGGTGGTAGGCGAGGGCGTTGCCGGCCCCGTCGTACGCGTCCGTGGTGAACAGCTGCGGCAGCGCGGCGAAGCCCGCCGCGCCGCCCGCCATGCAGTCGGGTGTGCGCCCCAGGAAGCCGAATCCGGCCTCCGCCCACACCTTGTACGCCCGGCGGCGGGCGACGAGGTCGTCGTACGAGCGCGGGATCGCGTACGCGCGGTGGACACCGCCCCGGGTGAGGACCGGGGTGTGCTCGGAGTCGTGCGCCAGGTCGTAGAGCCGTGCGAGGGACGCGGCGGTGTTGCGGAAGGCGGGGTGTGTGGTGACGTCCTCCACCCGCTCGCCGTCGAGCCATATCTCGCGTCCGTCGCGCAGCGACGCGAGATATTCCTGACCGGACCTGGTCACCTGTTCTCCTCTTGCGGAACGGCTGTGCCGCAGCAGAGCCTGTCTGGCCGTACCGGTCCACGGCAATGAACGACCGTCCAGCTGTCCTTAAGAACCGGCCAGTGCGGTTTTGGCCATACCGTTCGGTATCAGGCCGCTGCGGTGCTGGTGCGGTACTCCCCCGGGGTCACCCCGAACCACTTGCGGAACGCCAGATGGAAACCCACGGCGCTCTGGTAGCCGACCCGCTGGGGCACCGCGGACTGCGGCAGCGACGTCTCGCCGAGGAGCCGCGCCGCCTCCTGCATGCGCCGGCCCGTGAGGTGTCGTGCGGGGGCCTCGCCGACCAGCTCGCGGAAGGCGGCGGTGAAGGCCGAACGGGACATGCCGACCTCCTTCGCCAGCGACTCGATCGTCCACGGCTCGGCGAACCGGGTCGCGATCATCACCATGGCCCGGCTGACACCGGGGTGGCGCAGCACGGGCAGGCTGGCCGGGTTCTCGGTGAGCTCGCGCAGCAGCGGTCGCAGCGCCAGGACCAGGGCCATCTCGAAGGCGCGCAGGGTGATGAGCCGGTCGCCGGGGCCGACGGGGCGGTCCGGGGTGGCCAGCAGCTGGAGGGTGTCGCGCAGCAGCGGTTCGCGGTCGACCTGGGTGCGGTCGAGGACCAGGACCCAGGGCAGCGCCTTGTACAGGCCGGTGGCGGCGCTGGCGTCGTAGTGCAGCCCGGCGCACAGCAGCCGGCTCTCGGGGCCGCCGCCGGTGATGCGGATCTCGCCGGAGGTGCCGGGCTGCCGCTCGGGCAGCACCGCCTTGAGCGGCACCCCCTGGCGCTCGGGCCGGTCGGACAGCCGGTGCGCGGTGCCCGTGGGGAAGACGGCGAGATCGCCCGCGTGCAGCTCCTGCGGGGCCTGCCCCGCGGCGGTGATCCAGCAGTTGCCGTCGACGATGTAGTGCAGCACGGCGCAGCCCTGCTCGGCGTCGCCCTCGATCGCCCAGGGGGCACTGACGTGCCAGCGGCTGTCGAAAACTCCCGTCAGTCGCAGTGGTTGCAGTAGCTCGCTGAGGAGGTCGTCGCTCTCGGTGCGTACTTTCTCGGTGCGTACGGTGCCCATGGACGATCCTTCAACCCCCGCCCCGGTTTGTTAATTGATCGGCCAAAGCCGTCGCCGCCAGCCTGTGAGGTGCCGTCATGGCAGCAGACCCACCCTATCGAAGGGCCCTTCAGGCACATGTCCGAACACTTGTCAGAGCACATGCCGATGCGTGTTGCAGTCGTGGGAGCGACCGGTTTCCAGGGCGGCGCGGTCGCCCGCCTCCTGGCCGAGCGGCACCACCGCGTGCGTACGCTGACCCGCCGTCCCGACGGCGACCGGCCGCCGCTGCCGGGCGTCTCGTTCGCCTCCGGTGACCTGGGTGAGGCCGAGGACGTACGCCAGCTGTTCGAGGGGGCGACGCACGCCTCGGTGGTCATGCCGCTGGTGTACGAGCCGGACCGGGTGCACCGGTACGCGCGGAACATCGCGGCGGCGGCCCTGGACGCGGGGGTGCGGCGGCTGGTGTACAACGCCAACACGCGCGTTCCCCGGGAGACCACCGATGTGGCGGCGTTCGAGACGCGCAGGATCACCGAGGAGGTGCTGCGCGACAGCGGTGTCCCGCTGGTGGTGCTGCGCCCGCCGGTCTATCTGGACAACCTCTTCAGTCCGTGGAACGGGCCCGCCCTGGTGAACGACGGCGTCCTCGCGTATCCGCTGCCCGCGCACACGCCGACGGCGTGGATCTCGCACCGCGACCTGGCGGAGGCGGTGGTCGCGGCGCTGACCGCGGACGGCGTGGAGGGCGGCACGTTCGACATCGGCGGCGAGCGCGCGCTGACGGGTGAGCAGCTGGCGACGGCCTTCGGCCACGGGCTGGGCCGTACGGTGCGCTACCAGGCGCTGGACCCGGACCTCTTCGAGCAGGGCCTCGCCCAGGTGCTCGGCCCGGCGGCGGCGGCCGGCGTCGCGGGTATCTACCACTACATGGCGACCGGCGCGGACCCGCTGCTGATGGCGGGCGACCACGGTGTCTCGGCCGGGGCGCTGTCGCTGCGGCCCTCACCGGTGGACGAGTGGGTGAGCCGCCAGCCCTGGCAGATCTGGGCGAACGACCCGGAGGAGCAGGACGCCCAGCCCTTGAAGTGATTCCCCCCCGGGTCACACGCCGCGCGTGCCTCACGGGTGACCCACGCGCCCACCCACTCACAGCAACCACGGAGGCCCCGCCTCAAGTTCACCCGTACGGCGGTATCCCTGCCGGCCCTCTTATTTTGCGCCATAAGGGGGCCGGTTCGTCTTGTTCCGACTACCTCTCGGTAGTTAACACTGCGCCGGATTGCCCACCCGAAGGGTGTGGGAAGGCTCCTCCGGAACCCGCCCACCCGAGTGAACCCGGACAGGAGCGGTGATGCCTGCGCCCCGCCACCCGTCAACGGAGCAGCTACAAAGAGCGATACCCCATAAGCAACCCTCAGGTGATGCCGTGAATTCGCTGATTGGTCGCATTCCCGTACTGGACGTTCGTCCGCTGGTCGACTGCGGTAGAAGGCCCGCCAAGGCGGTGGTCGGCGAAACCTTTCAGGTTACGGCCACCGTGTTCCGAGAAGGTCACGACGCCGTGGCCGCCAATGTCGTACTGACGGATCCCGCCGGCCATGAAGGGCCGTTCACCCCCCTGCGCGAACTGGCCCCCGGCACCGACCGCTGGGGCGCCGAGGTCACCCCGACGGCCGAAGGGCGCTGGTCCTACCGGGTCGAGGCGTGGAGCGACCCGGTCACCACCTGGCGCCACCACGCCGAGATCAAGATTCCGGCGGGCATCGACACCGAGCTCGTACTGGAGGAGGGCGCCGCCCTCCACGAGCGGGCCGCCGAGGGCGTACCGAAGAGCGAGGGCCGCGAAGCCGTGCTCGCCGTGGTGGACGCCCTGCGCGACGAGCGGCTGACCGCCGAGGAGAGACTGCGGGCGGCGCTCGCGCCCGAGGCGGTGGAGGCCCTGTCCCGGCACCCGCTGCGCGAGCTGGTGACCTCCTCGCGCCCGCTGCCGCTGCTCGTGGAGCGCGAGCGGGCGCTGTTCGGGTCGTGGTACGAGATGTTCCCGCGCTCCGAGGGGGCGCGCGTGGAGAACGGCAGGCTGGTCCCGGGCACCCTGCGCACGGCCGCCGAGCGGCTGCCGGCCATCGCCGCGATGGGTTTCGACGTGGTGTACCTGCCGCCGATCCACCCGATCGGCACCACGCACCGCAAGGGCCGCAACAACGCGCTCACGGCGGAGCCGGACGACGTGGGCGTGCCGTGGGCGATCGGCTCCCCCGAGGGCGGCCACGACACGGTCCACCCGGACCTGGGGACCCTGGAGGACTTCGACGCCTTCGTGGCGCGCGCCCGCGAGCTGCGCCTGGAGGTCGCGCTGGACTTCGCGCTGCAGTGCTCGCCGGACCACCCATGGGTGAGCAAGCGCCCGCAGTGGTTCCACCACCGGCCCGACGGCACGATCGCGTACGCCGAGAACCCGCCGAAGAAGTACCAGGACATCTACCCGATCGCGTTCGACCAGGACATGCGGGGCCTCGTCCGCGAGACGCTGCGCGTGCTGCGGCACTGGATGGCCCACGGGGTGCGCATCTTCCGCGTCGACAATCCGCACACCAAGCCGGTGGTCTTCTGGGAGAAGGTCATCGCGTCCATCCGCCGCACCGACCCGGACGTGATCTTCCTGGCGGAGGCGTTCACCCGCCCGGCGATGATGCACACGCTCGGCGCGATCGGCTTCCAGCAGTCGTACACGTACTTCACCTGGCGCAACACCAAGCAGGAGCTGACCGAGTACCTGACGGAACTGTCCGGGGACGCCGCGGCCTACATGCGGCCGAACTTCTTCGTGAACACCCCCGACATCCTGCCCGGTTACCTTCAGCACGGCGGCCGGCCCGCCTTCGAGGTGCGGGCGGTGCTCGCCGCCACGATGTCGCCGACGTGGGGCATGTACGCCGGGTACGAACTGTGCGAGAACACCCCCGCGCGGGAGGGCAGTGAGGAGTACCTGGACTCCGAGAAGTACCAACTCCGGCCGCGTGACTGGGAGTCGGCGGAGCGCGAGGGACGCACGATCACCCCGCTGATCACCACGCTGAACCGGATCAGGCGCCGCAACGCCGCGCTGCGTCAGCTGCGGTCGATCCACTTCCACCACGCCGACAACGACGCGGTGATCGCCTACAGCAAGCGGTCGGGTTCGAACATGGTTCTGACGGTCGTCAACCTCGACCCGCGCCACACCCACGAGGCGACGGTCTCGTTGGACATGCCGGAGCTCGGCCTCGACTGGCACGAGACCGTACCGGTGCGCGACGAGCTCACCGGCGAGACCTATCACTGGGGCAGGGCCAACTACGTGCGCCTTCAGCCGGGCGTCACGCCCGCGCACATCCTGGTCCTGCGACCGTCCCCGCCGATCGGAGGGTCACCCACATCATGATCGTCAACGAGCCCGTCCACGACACCTTCGAGGACACGCCCGCCAAGGACCGCGATCCCGACTGGTTCAAGCGAGCCGTCTTCTACGAGGTTCTGGTCCGGTCCTTCCAGGACAGCAATGGCGACGGCGTCGGTGACCTCAAGGGCATCACCGCCAAACTGGACTACCTGCAGTGGCTCGGAGTCGACTGCCTCTGGCTTCCGCCGTTCTTCAAGTCGCCGCTGAGGGACGGCGGTTACGACGTCTCGGACTACACGTCCGTCCTCCCGGAGTTCGGTGACCTCGCCGACTTCGTCGAGTTCGTGGACGCCGCCCACCAGCGCGGCATGCGGGTGATCATCGACTTCGTGATGAACCACACCAGCGACCAGCACCCGTGGTTCCAGGAGTCGCGCGCCAACCCCGACGGCCCGTACGGCGACTACTACGTCTGGGCCGACGACGACAAGCAGTACCAGGACGCCCGGATCATCTTCGTCGACACGGAGACGTCCAACTGGACCTTCGACCCGGTCCGCAAGCAGTACTACTGGCACCGGTTCTTCTCGCACCAGCCCGACCTGAACTACGAGAACCCACGCGTGCAGCAGGAGATCCTGTCCGCGCTGCGTTTCTGGCTGGACCTGGGCATCGACGGCTTCCGCCTCGACGCCGTGCCGTACCTCTACCAGGAGGAGGGCACCAACTGCGAGAACCTCCCGGCCACCCACGCCTTCCTCAAGCGGGTCCGCAAGGAGATCGACGCCGCCTACCCGGACACCGTGCTGCTCGCCGAGGCCAACCAGTGGCCCGAGGACGTGGTCGACTACTTCGGCGACTTCCCCGGCGGCGGCGACGAGTGCCACATGGCGTTCCACTTCCCGGTGATGCCGCGCATCTTCATGGCCGTGCGCCGGGAGTCCCGCTACCCCGTCTCCGAAGTCCTGGCCAAGACCCCGGCGATCCCGGCGGGCTGCCAGTGGGGCATCTTCCTGCGCAACCACGACGAGCTGACGCTGGAGATGGTCACCGACGAAGAGCGCGACTACATGTACGCGGAGTACGCCAAGGACCCCCGGATGCGCGCCAACATCGGCATCCGGCGCCGGCTCGCCCCGCTGCTCGACAACGACCGCAACCAGATCGAGCTGTTCACCGCGCTGCTCCTGTCCCTCCCCGGCTCGCCGATCCTGTACTACGGCGACGAGATCGGGATGGGCGACAACATCTGGCTCGGCGACCGCGACGGCGTCCGCACCCCGATGCAGTGGACGCCCGACCGCAACGCGGGATTCTCGTCCTGCGACCCGGGACGGCTGTACCTGCCGACCATCATGGACCCGGTCTACGGCTACCAGGTCACGAACGTCGAGGCGTCCATGGCCTCGCCCTCGTCGCTGCTGCACTGGACGCGGCGGATGATCGAGATCCGCAAGCAGAACCCGGCCTTCGGCCTCGGCTCGTACACCGAACTGCCGTCGTCGAATCCGGCGGTCCTCGCCTTCCTGCGGGAGTACGGCGACGACCTGGTGATGTGCGTGCACAACTTCTCGCGCTTCCCCCAGCCGACCGAGCTCGACCTGCGGCAGTTCAACGGCATGCACCCGGTGGAGCTGATCGGTGGGGTGCGCTTCCCCGCCATCGGCGAATGGCCGTATCTGCTCACCCTCGCCGGGCACGGGTTCTACTGGTTCCGGCTGCGCGAGGACGCCGTGAAACCGGCCAAATCCATCAAGCCGAACGCCACCGCGACGACCAGGCCGGCCGCCGGACCGACCCGCAACTCGGCGGCGGGCAACGGCGCGAGCTGAGACGGACTCAGGGCGGTGCGTTTCCGTCGCCCCGCCCTGGGAACTCTCCCCCTCATACGTCGAAGCGGGTCCATCCGGACCCATCCCCGCCCGACACGTCCCGCACAGCCGGACAGCAATCGCCGCATTCCGGGACACTCTGCACGTTCTGTGCATTCTGTAGTGCCCGGGGAAAGGACGCGCTGCCATGTCGGAGACCGCATCCACCGCCCGGGCCCCGGTCGCCCTGCTGCCTTCCCTGGGGCCACTGCTCCTCGAATGGCTGCCCCGGCAGCGCTGGTTCGCCGGGAAGGGACGGCCCGTCACGGGCTTCACCCTCGTCTCGGCCACCGAACTGCTCCCCGTCGACGCCACGGGTCCCGGTCTGCTGCACCTGCTCGTCCGCGTCCAGCAGCCGGGCCTCGCGCCCTCGGCCCAGGCCGACTGCTACCAGCTGCTGCTGGGCGTACGGGCGAACCTGCCGCCACAACTCGCCCACGCGCTCATCGGCCGCGTGCCCGACGGCCCGCTCGCCGGCCGCACGGTCTACGAGGGGCTGAGCGACCCGAGGCTCGCCTCGCTCCTGCTGGAACGATTGCGCACCCCCGGCCCCATGGGGCCGCTGCGCTTCTCCCGCACTGTTTCCATCCCCGAGGGCCTCAGCCCCCGCGTGCTGGACGCCGAACAGTCCAACTCCTCGCTCGTGTACGGCGACGCGTACATCCTGAAGGTCTTCCGCCGCATCTACCCGGGCGCCAACCCGGACCTGGAGCTCCCGCTGGCGCTCGCCCGCGCCGGCTGCGCCCGGGTGCCCGCACCCGTCGCCTGGTACGAGTCCGAGAACAGCCAGCCCGAGCCCAGCACGCTCGGCGTCCTCCAGCCGTATCTGCGCGGCTCCCAGGACGGCTGGCAGCTCGCCCTGGACGCGCTCGCCGCCGAACGGGACTTCACCGCCGAGGCACACGCGCTCGGCCGGGCCACCGCCGAGGTGCACACCGCGCTCGCCGACGCGCTGCCGACCGTCGCGCTCGGCCGCCCGCAGACCGAGAACCTCGCCATCCAGATGAACCGGCGCCTGGAGGCCGCCGCCCAGGCCGTGCCCGCGCTCCTGCCGTACGTCCCCGGGCTGCGCACCGCCTTCGACGCCGTCGGCAAGCTGGCCGCCGAGGACGTCACCTGGCGGGCGCAGCGGGTGCACGGCGACCTCCACCTGGGCCAGACGCTGCGCACACGGGACGGCGACTGGTCGGTGATCGACTTCGAGGGCGAACCCGCGAAGCCGCTCGCCGAGCGCCGCCGCCCGCAGCCACCCGTCCGCGACGTGGCCGGGATACTGCGCTCCTTCGACTACGCCGCCCGCTGGTTCCACCCCTGGAACCCCGACTGGGCGGAGCGCTGCCGCGACGCGTACTGCACCGGATACGCCGAGGCCTCCGGCACCGACCCGCGCGCCGAACCCGCGCTGCTGCGCGCGTACGAGACGGACAAGGCCGTGTACGAGGTCCTGTACGAGGCCCGGCACCGACCCGACTGGCTCCCGGTCCCGATGGCGGCGATCCGTCGCCTGGCCGCGCAGCCGACCCCCTGACGCCTTGAGGAGGCCTTTCCCCGTGACCCCCCGTCGTCCGACCCGCAACCAGGCAACCGAGAAGACCAAGGCCGTCACGACCCCCCTCGGGGAGGCCACCGCCCTCCCCACCCCGCCGCCCGGCGCGACACCCCGCCCCCGGACGGCGGCCGGCGGTGTGCCCGCCGCGCCGCTCGACGCCGCCGACCGGGGGCGGCTGCTGGCCGGCGAGCACCACGACCCGCACGCCCTGCTGGGCGCGCACCCGGTCGCGGGCGGCGTCGTGATCCGGGCGCTGCGCCCGTACGCGGTGGGCGTGACCGTGCTCGTGGAGGGGGCGCGGACCGAGCTGCACGACGACGGCGACGGGTTCTTCTCGGGGGTGCTGCCGCTGTCGGAGGTGCCGGACTACCGGCTGCTGGTCGCGTACGACTCCGGCGTCGTCGAGGTGGACGATCCGTACCGCTTCCTGCCCACGCTCGGGGAGCTGGACCTGTATCTGATCGGCGAGGGCCGCCACGAGCAGCTGTGGACGGCGCTCGGCGCGCACCCGGTGACCCACCAGGGCGTGGAGGGCACCCGGTTCACGGTCTGGGCGCCCAACGCGCGCGGGGTGCGGCTCGTCGGCGAGTTCAACTACTGGGACGAGGCCACGGGGCTGCCGCTGCGTTCCCTCGGCAGCACCGGCGTGTGGGAGCTGTTCGTGCCCGGGCTGGGCGAGGGCGCGCTGTACAAGTTCGCGGTCACCGGCCCCGACGGCAGCCGCTCGCTGCGCGCCGACCCGATGGCCCGCCGCACCCAGTGCCCGCCGGAGACCGCCTCCATCGTCACCGCCTCGCACTACGAGTGGCAGGACGGCGAGTGGATGGCGCACCGCGGCGACCGGCCCGTCCACGAGGCGCCGTTCTCGGTGTACGAGGTGCACCTGGCGTCGTGGCGGCCGGGGCTCGGCTACCGGGAGCTGGCCGAACAGCTGCCCGCGTACGTCAAGGAGCTCGGCTTCACGCACATCGAGCTGATGCCGGTCGCCGAGCACCCCTACAGCCCGTCCTGGGGCTACCAGGTCACCTCGTACTACGCGCCGACCGCCCGCCTGGGCAGCCCGGACGACTTCAAGTTCCTCGTCGACGCCTGCCACCGGGCGGGGATCGGGGTGATCGTCGACTGGGTGCCCGCCCACTTCCCGAAGGACGACTGGGCGCTGGCCCGCTTCGACGGCACGCCGCTGTACGAGCACCCGGACCCGCGCCGGGCCGAGCACCCGGACTGGGGCACGCTCGAATTCGACTACGGCCGCACGGAGGTCCGCAACTTCCTCGTCGCGAACGCCGTCTACTGGTGCGAGGAGTACCACATCGACGGCCTGCGGGTCGACGCCGTCGCCTCCATGCTGTACCTGGACTACTCCCGTGAGGGCGGCGAGTGGGTGCCGAACGAGTACGGCGGGCGGGAGAACTTCGACGCCGTCTCCTTCCTCCAGGAGATGAACGCCACCGTCTACCGCCGCTGCCCGGGCGTGGTGACCATCGCCGAGGAGTCCACGGCCTGGGAGGGCGTCACCCGCCCCACCGACCAGGGCGGGCTGGGTTTCGGCCTGAAGTGGAACATGGGCTGGATGCACGACTCGCTGGTGTACGTCTCCAAGGAACCGGTGCACCGCAAGTACCACCACAACGAGATGACGTTCTCGATGGTGTACGCGTACAGCGAGAACTACGTCCTGCCCATCTCGCACGACGAGGTGGTGCACGGCAAGCAGGCGCTGGTGACGAAGATGCCGGGCGACTGGTGGCAGCGGCGCGCCACCCACCGCGCGTACCTGGGCTTCATGTGGTCGCACCCGGGCAAGCAACTGCTGTTCATGGGGCAGGAGTTCGCCCAGGGCGCCGAGTGGTCGGAGGCGCACGGCCCGGAGTGGTGGCTGATGGAGGACTCCTACCACTCGGCCGGCGACCACCGCGGCATGCGGGACCTGGTGCGCGACCTGAACGCGGTGTACACCGCGACGCCCGCGCTGTGGGAGCGGGACACCGCCCCTGAGGGCTTCCGGTGGGTGCTGGGCGACGCGGCCGACGACAACGTCTTCGCGTTCCTGCGATACGACGCGCAGGGCAACCCGCTGCTGGCGGTGAGCAACTTCTCGCCGGTGGTGCGGCACGAGTACCCGATGTGGGCGCCGGACGGGGTCTCCGCCTGGGCGGAGGTGCTGAACACCGACGCGGCGCGGTACGGCGGCGGTGACGTGCGCAACGCCGGCCCGGTCAAGCCGGAGTCGGGGTGCCTCCGGCTGACGCTGCCGCCGCTGGCGACGGTGTGGTTCGCACCGGCGTGACCCGGAACCGGGAGGGCCGGTCGCGCGGCGGTGGTGTCCGCCGTACGACCGGCCCGCCAGCCCGGGGCGCGGCGTCTTCCCCGGGACGAACCCGCCGGAGCGGGTTCAGCGCGCCGTTCGGGCGTCGCGGATGACGCCCAGGCGCTGCGTCGCGCGGGTCAGCGCCACATAGAGGTCGTTGACGCCGTGCGGCCCCGCGGCGCGGATGGCGTCCGGGTCGGCGACGATCACCGTGTCGAACTCCAGCCCCTTCGCCTGGCGCGGCTCCAGCAGGACGACCGGCCGGGTGAGGTCGGGGACCGGGCCGTGCGCGGCGTCCGGGAGCGCCTCGCTCAGCGCCCGCAGACGGCCGGACGGGGCGATGACGGCGAGCCGCCCCTCGGCGGGCATCTCGCGGCGTACGGCCTCGGCGACGTCCCGGGCCAGGTCGTCGCTGGTGGTCTCCCAGGGCGGGACGCCCGTGGAGCGCACCGACCGCGGCGGTTCGAAGTCCGGCTCCTCGGCGCGGCGCACCGCGGCGGCGACCTCCATGATCTCGGCGGGGGTGCGGTAGTTGACGCCGAGGCGGACGTGCTCGAAGCGGTCGCCGACGTACGGGTCGAGGATGTCCTTCCACGAGCCGCAGCCCGCCGCGTCGCCCGTCTGGGCGGGGTCGCCGACGAGGGTCATCGAGCGGGTGGGGACGCGGCGCATCAGCAGCCGCCACGCCATGGCGGACAGCTCCTGCGCCTCGTCGACGATGACGTGTCCGAACGCCCAGGTGCGGTCGGCGGCGGCGCGTTCGGCGGCGCTGCGGTGGTCGGCCTCCTCGTGGCGCTCGGCGAACCGTTCGGCGTCGATGATGTCGTGGGCGGCGAGCACCTCCGACTCCTCGTCCTCGAACTCGTACGTGCGGGAGGCGTAGCTGACGTCCAGCACGCCCTGGGCGTAGGCGATGCGCCGGCCGCGCTCCCGCTCGGCCTCGGCGCGGGCGAGGGCGTCGTCCTCGCCGAGGAGCTCGGCGGCCTCGTCCAGGAGCGGTACGTCGGCCGGTGTCCAGGGCCCGGTCGCGCGCCGTACGAACTCGGCCTCGCCGTCCGGCAGATAACCGTCCGGTTCGGCGAGGAAGCGGGCGAGCAGCCCTTGCGGGGTGAGGGTGGGCCACAGCTCCTCGATGGCGGCGTGGACGCGCGGTTCGGCGGCGATCTCCTTGCGCATCTGGGTGATGTCGGAGGGGTCGAGGAGGTTCGGTCCTCCGAAGGGGTCGGCGCCGATCCGCTCGGTGAGCTGCTCGGTGAGCGCGTCGATGACGCGGAACGCGAAGCGCGGGCGGGCCAGGTTGTGCGGCAGGCCGGTGGAGCGGGCGTCCCAGCGGGCGTCCTCGGCCATGTTCCGGTCGAGGAGGAGGGTGCCGTAGTCCTCGTGGTCGATCTCGATGGGGGCGTCGGTGGCCGGCACGGTCTGCTGGTCGCGTACGTACCGCGCGAGGACGTCCGCCATGCTCGCCCGGCCCTTTATCTCGGCGGCCTCGGGGCTGTCGGTGCCGGTGGCGTGGACGCCGGGGAAGAGCTCGCCCATGGTGGCGAGCAGGACGCCGGTCTCGCCGAGGGCGGGCAGGACCTCACCGATGTACCCGAGGAAGGCGGGGTTGGGCCCGACGATGAGCACGGCCCGGCGGGCGAGCTGCTCGCGGTGGGCGTAGAGCAGGTACGCGGCGCGGTGCAGGGCGACGGCCGTCTTGCCGGTGCCGGGGCCGCCCTCGACGACGAGGACGCCCTGGTGCGGGGCGCGGATGACGCGGTCCTGCTCGGCCTGGATGGTCTGCACGATGTCGCTCATCCGCCCGGTGCGGGCGGCGTCGAGCGCGGCGAGCAGCACGGCGTCGGCGTCCGGGTTCTCGTGCCCGGTGCGGGTGGGGTCGCTCAGGTCGAGGATCTCGTCGTGCAGCGCGGTGACCTCGCGCCCCCTGGTCGTGATGTGGCGCCGCCGGCGCAGCCCCATGGGCGCGTACCCGGTGGCGAGGTAGAACGGGCGGGCGACCTCGGCGCGCCAGTCGACGACGAGCGGGGTGCGCTCCGCGTCGTCGTCCCGAATTCCGATGCGCCCGATGTGGTGGTCGCGTCCGTCCCGGAACTCCAGCCGCCCGAAGCACAGGCCGTTCTCACCCGCGTCGAACGCGGCCAGCAGCCCGGACTGCTCGGCGACCAGCACGTCCCGCTCCAGCCGCGCCTGGAGGCCGTTCCCCCCGCCCTTGAGCGCGGCCCGCATGGCACGCTCGGCCTGGTAGCGCAGGTGGTCGAGTCGCGCGTAGAGCTCACTGATGAATTGCTGCTCTTCCCGAATGTCCTCGGTTGACAATTCGACTCCTGCCGCGATACAGTGCGTTTATTGAACTTCCGCGTGCGCTTTATCGAAAGCACACAGGAACCATTCAATATACGCGAAGAAACACCCCGGCCGCCAATTCCGACCGGGGTATTTTTGTGCGCGGATTTCGACCGGGCCTGCCGCTACGCCGGCGCGTCCCCCGGCTCCTGGAGCAGGCGCCGCTCGGGGCGGTCGCCGACCATCGACCTCACCGGTCCCCCGGCCCGGAAGAGCAGCGGGGATCGGCATCGCCGGTACGCCGGACCGCGTCACCGTACCGGGGTTGGTGTCCACGTCGATCCGGACCGCCTTCAGCCGGTCGGCCTCCTCGGCGGCCACCGCGCTCAGCACCGGGGCCGGTCGGCGGCACGGGGGCACCAGTCCGCGGTGGTGCGGGGGTTTCGGTCGCCAGGGCGACCGGGTGGCGACCTCGGTGCGGATCGACCGGAGCCGGCCGATCAGGCCGTCCAGTTCGGCGAGCTTGCGGCGGTGGACGTCGAGCGACGCCGGGCAGGAGTCCCCGGCCGGGTGACCGGCCCGCAGACAGTCGACGAACGGCCAGGTCTCCTCCAGGTCGGACCCGGAGCCTGGAGCGTACGGATCTGCCGGAGCAGCCGCAGGTCGGTCTCGTCGTACCTGCGGTAGCCGTTCTCCGCCCGCCGTGCGGGGAGCGGTCCGCGCGACTCGTAAGAGCGCGGGGTGCGCGTGCTGGTGCCCGCGCGCCCCGCGAGTTCGCCCATGCGCATACCGACGGACGTAATCAATCCCTGACGCGGACGTCAGGGCGAGCGGACGCCGGGGCGGGATGTGCTCGGGACCCGTGACGCGCCGCCCCCCGGCGGCGCGTCACGGGAGGTCTCAGACGCGCTCGGCTTCCCGGGGCTCCGGTTCGGCGGCCGGGCGGTCGCCGGCCCGGGTGCGGCCGGGGAGCAGCGCGGCGACCAGGAGGGTGCCCACACCGAGGATGGACGCGCCGATCAGGCTCGTGTGGGCGACGGCGTCGGAGAAGGCCGAGCCGACCGCGTCGGCCATCTGCCGGGCGCCCTGGGCGAGCGGCGCGGCCTGGGCGGGGGACGCGTGGGCCGCCTGGTCGGCGATGCCCCGCGCGACGGCGTACCCGGCGCCGACCGAGTCCTGGGCCGCCTCCAGGGCCTGGGCCGGCAGACGGCTGCCCGCCGTCGCGTCGGCGAGGTTCGAGGAGTACGAGGACGCCAGCACCGAGCCGAGCAGCGCGATGCCGAGGGAGCCGCCGAGCTCCAGCGACGTGTCGTTGACGGCGCCGCCGACGCCCAGCTCGGACTCGGGGAACGCGCCCATGATGGCGTCGGTGCACGGCGAGAGCGCCAGGCCGATCGCCACGCCCAGGATGACCAGCGGGGCGACGAGGTCCCCGTACCCCGAGGTCGCGTCGACGCGGGTGAGGAGCGCGAGCGCGACCGTACCGAAGAGCATGCCCGTGGTGACGGTGACCCGCATGCCCAGGCGCGGCGTGAGGAAGCCGGTCAGCGCCGAGCCGACGAAGACCGCGCCGGCCAGGGGCAGCATGCGGACGCCGGTGTCGAGCGGGTCGTACCCGAGCACGAACTGCAGATGCTGCGTCAGGAAGTAGAAGGCGCCGAAGACGGCGAGGAAGAACAGCGCGACGGCGAGGTTGGAGCCGGCGAAGCCGCGGTCCAGGAAGCGGCGAACGTCCAGCACCGGGCGCGGGTGGCGCAGCTCCCAGGCGACGAAGGCGACGAGCCCGAGGCCGGCCGCGACCGCCGCCCCGACGGCCTTGGCGTCCCAGCCGAAGTGCGGCCCCTGGATGATCATGTAGACGAGGGCGCCGGTCCACAGGACGGAGAGCAGCCCGCCGACGTAGTCGATGCGGCCGTGGTGGGCGGCCCTGGACGGCGGTACGAGGGCGAGGGCGCCGATGACGGCGAGCACGGCGACCGGGACGTTGATCAGGAAGGTCGACGCCCAGCCGTGGCTCTCCAGGAGCGCGCCGGCGACCAGGGGCCCGGCGGCGATGGCGACGCCCGCGGTGGCCGTCCACAGCACGATGGCCTTGGCCCGCTCGGCGCGCGGGAAGGTCGCGGCGAGCAGCGACAGCGTGGCCGGCATGATCATGGCCGCGCCGACCCCCATCACGGCGCGGGCGGTGATGACCCCGGCCGAGGAGTCGACGAGCGATCCGGCGACCGAGCCCGCGCCGAAGACGACGAGGCCGAGGACGAGGGCTCCGCGCCGGCTGTACTTGTCGCCTATCGCGCCGAGCAGCAGCATGAGCGCCGCGTACGGGACGGTGTAGCCGTCGATGACCCACTGGAGGTCGGAGCTGGTCAGCCCGAGGTCCTGGGTCATGTCGGGGGCGGCGACCGTCAGCGCGGTGTTCGCCATGACGATGATCAGCAGGCTCAGGCAGAGCACCAGCAGGGCCCACCAGCGCCGTGGGTAGGGCCGGTCCATTTTCTCGACCGGCTCGTTCATGACGAGACGCATGGCTCGGTCCACCCTTCCTCTCACGATCTTGCACATAAGTGTGCAACTACACACTGCTGTGCAATTTACGTGACTGCACACCGCTGTGCAAAATGGGGGCGTGACCTCTTCTGGAAGGGCCGACGCGAACCGGCGCCGCATCGAGCAGGTGGCCCTGGCCGAGCTGCTGCGCGACCCGGACGCCTCCATGGACCAGATCGCCCGCGCCGCGGGCGTCGTACGCCGCACCGTGTACGGGCACTTCCCGAGCCGCGACGCGCTGATCGCCGCCCTCGTGGACAGCGCCGTCGAGTCGGTCGCACGGGCGCACGCGAGCGGTCGCGCGGGCGTGACCGACCCCGCCGAGGCGCTGGCCCGCGCCACGCTGGCGGTGTGGGAGATCGCCGACCGCTACCGGCTGCTGGTGGCGCTCGCCCAGCGCAGCGTCACGATGGAGGGCATCCGGGAGCGGCTCACCCCGGTCCGCGAGGCCTGCGCGCAGGCCCTGCAACGAGGCCTGGACGAGGGCGTGTTCCGCTCACCCCTGCCGGCCGCTGCCCTCGCCCACGTGCACGAGCACACGCTGTTCGGACTGATGGAGGCCGTGAACACGGGCGCCCTCGCGGCGGACCGCGCGGGGCGGTCGGCCGCGGTGACGATGCTGATCTCGGCAGGGGTGACGGCCGAGCGGGCGGTGCGGCTGGTCGACTCACTGCCGTCGGCTCCCGCGTGAGCCGTGCGGCGCCCTGGACGGGCCGCCGGTGACGGCGGCCCCGTCGACGCCGTGCGGGGGCGCGCCGGTGGCTACCGGGTGAGCCCGGGCAGGGCGTCCGCCGCGACCTTTCCGGCGCGCTCGCGCTGCGGATAGTCCCCGACCTTCACCCGGGCGACCTCCTTGGCGGTGCGGTAGTCGACGACCGAGACCTCGTCGCGCTGCGAGAGCGTCACGAAGCAGTGCGTGCCACCGGGGGCCGTCACCGCCCAGTAGGGCAGGGCGCCCGGCTCGTAGTGGACGAACCCGTCGGTGGTCAGGCCCGGGCGGGAGACGACGGCGGTGTAGTCGTCGATGGTGCCGGCCATGCAGAGCTTGTCGTTCGCGCCGTTCAGCGCCATGCCGTGGTGCGCGGAGTTCTGCGGGTAGTCGTCGGCCTTGAGCGCCGCGCCCGCCGCGCTGAACGGCATCCGGACGGTCCGTACCGTACGGCCGGCCTCCAGGTCAAACTCGATGAAGCCGTTGAGGTAGGAGAGCTGGGCGTACATCGTCTTCTCGTCCGGCGTGATGACGGCCGGGCGGACGCCCTTGTCGAAGGTGTACGTACGCAGCACCTTCAGAGTCCTCGCGTCGGCGACGGTGACCTGCTTGGCGCCCTTGAGGGCGTCCAGCGCCTTGGGCAGGGACGTGACGCCGATGGACATGTTGTAGATGCGGCTGCCGTCCGGCCCGTAGATGTTCTCGTGGGGGTAGGTGCCGGTCGGGAACTCCCCGGTGACGCGGCCGGTCGCGGTGTCCAGCGTCTGCGCCTTGGCGGCCGTGATGGCCGAGACGACGAAGGTGGAGCCGTCGGCGGAGAGCGCGGCGTGGTCGGCCTTCAGGCCGTCGAGGTGGGTGCGCCACAGCTGGCGGCCGGACGCGATGTCGTACGCGGCGGCGTCCCCGAGGTTGCCGCGCGAGACGTAGAGGGTGCGGCCGTCGGGCGAGACGTGGGCGTCGTCGACGAACTTGTCACCGCCCGCCTGCTGCTTGACGATCTCGTACGCCGCGCGGCGGACCGGGTTCATCCCGGCGAGGATCTCGTCGAGGTCGGGGACGACGTCGAGCGAGCCGAGGTTCTCGTACGTACGGGAGTCGATGAAGCTGACCGTGCCGTCGGCGCTGTTGCCGACGAGGACGACATCGCGCAGGCCGGTGACGGCCGGCTCCTCCGCGACCGAGGCCGTCACGGAGCCGAGGGCGAGCGTGAGGGCGAGGGCGAGCACTGCCGGAACACGTGCCATGGGGGACCCCTTCGCATGAGCATGTCATGGGTCTGGCGGGTTCCACATACGATGGCACGACCCTGTTACCGGCGGTAGCCCCCGATGGCGACGGAGCCGGGTCCGCGCGGGGGCCGGGGCCACGGCGTGGTCGGCTGAGGTGCCGGGCCCGCACGGGGGCCGGGTCCGCGCGGGGGTCGGGTCCGCGCGGGGGTCGACTCGGGCGCCGGGGCCACGCGGGGGGCCGGGTCCGCCGCGTGGTCGGCTGAGGTGCCGGGCCCGCACGGGGGCCGGGTCCGCTCAGGCGCCTGGAGGCCGGAAGTCCACCCGCTTCCGGGTCGCCGCGTCGACGTCCTCCACGCCGATCAGCGGGATCGCCCGGGACTCAACGGCTCCGGTCGCGCGCACCGCCAGGGCGCTGGCCAGCATCGAGACGTGGTCCGGCATGTCGACGACCACGTACAGGTCGTCGTCGCCGAAGGCGAAGTACATCCACTCGACGGTGCCGCCGCACGACCTCACCTCCTCCTCGACGGCGGCCCTGCGGCCCGTACCGCCCTCGGACAGCAGGCCCTTGATGCCCTGGGCGGTGTAGCTGGCCTGAACCAGGTACTTCGGCATGTGCCACTCCCCTTCTCCGTCCGGCGCCGTGGCTGCGGCGTGGCCTCGGCGTGCGGTTTCACCCTTGGCCGCCGGGGGCGGTCCGGCCAGCCGGGGAGGGCCGTTCGTACGACGCGGCGCGGAGCCCCGGGCAGTGGCACCCGGGGTCCGCGCCGCGTCACCGCGCGGAGCCGGTCCTCAGCCCGCGTCTCAGACCTT
Source organism: Streptomyces sp. NPDC006368 (assembly GCF_040612535.1). Lineage (NCBI taxonomy): Bacteria > Bacillati > Actinomycetota > Actinomycetes > Kitasatosporales > Streptomycetaceae > Streptomyces > Streptomyces sp. NPDC006368. Next base: position 111,083 of record NZ_JBEXQK010000010.1, on the reverse strand, counting down.
CGCCGGCTCCCGCCGCCCCGGCGCGTCGCCCTCCCCATCCGCCTCCGCCTCCGGCGACGGGGCCGGGGCCGGCGCGTGGTCGTCCACCAGCGTCTTCTCATCGAACGGGACCCGGCCGGCGAGGACCTCGGTCACCCGCGCCTTGTCGACCTCCTTCGTCCAGGTGCCGACCAGCAGCGTGGCGACGGCGTTGCCCGCGAAGTTCGTCAGGGCGCGGGCCTCGCTCATGAAGCGGTCGATGCCCACGATCAGGCCGACGCCGTCAACCAGCTCGGGGCGGTGTGACTGGAGGCCACCGGCCAGCGTGGCCAGGCCCGCGCCGGTGACGCCCGCCGCGCCCTTGGAGGCGATGATCATGAAGACGAGGAGCGAGATCTGCTCGCCGAGCGAGAGCGGGTCGCCCATCGCCTCGGCGACGAACAGCGAGGCCATCGTCAGGTAGATCGCGGTGCCGTCCAGGTTGAAGGAGTAGCCGGTGGGCACGGTGATGCCGACGACCGGCTTGCTGACCCCGAGGTGCTCCATCTTCGCGATGAGCCGCGGCAGCGCGGACTCCGACGACGACGTGGACAGGATCAACAGGAACTCGCGCCCCAGGTACTTCAGCAGCGCGATGATGCTGACGCCCGCGACCACCCGCAGCAGCGCGCCCAGCACGATGAAGACGAAGACCGCACAGGTGAGGTAGAAGCCGATCATGATGACGGCCAGGGACTTGAGCGCGTCCATGCCCGTCTCGCCGACCACGGCGGCGATGGCGCCGAAGGCACCCACCGGGGCCACCCACATGATCATGGCGAGGATGCGGAAGACGAGCCGCTGGATGTGTCCGATCCCGCGCAGCACGGGCTCACCTGACTTGCCCATCGCCTGGAGCGCGAAGCCCGCGAGGAGCGCGACGAGCAGGGTCTGGAGTACCTCGCCCTCGGTGAAGGCGGAGACCAGGGTCTTGGGGATCACCCCGAGGAGGAAGTCGACCGTGCTCTCGCTCGCGCCCGACGCCTGCTTCTCACCGGCCTCGCGCGCCGCGTCCGTGATGTGCAGCCCGGCACCCGGCTCCAGCAGGTTGCCGACGACCAGACCGATGGCGAGGGCGACGGTCGACATGACCATGAAGTAGCCGAGCGCCAGGCCGCCGACCGCGCCGACCTTGGCGGCCTTGCGCACCGAGCCGACGCCCAGCACGATCGTGCAGAAGATGATCGGCGAGATCATCATCTTGATCAGGTTGACGAAGCCGGTGCCCAGCGGCTTGAGCTCGACGGCCACCCCGGGGGCGGCGAAGCCCACGATGATGCCGAGCACGACCGCCGCGATGACGGCCATGTACAGATAGTGGGTACGGTCCCGGCGTGCGGCCACGGGGTCCTCCTCGGTGAGTGGCTCCACTGTCCCTGTGGATCCCCGAGACCATCTCCCACCTTGTGACCGCGGTCACCGTTGCGTACCTTTCGTTCACACGTTTTCGGCCAGGCAGACTTATCGCTATGCGCACCTCCCGCATATCCCGCGCACCCGGTGACCCCGGCACACCCGGCGCTTCCGGTGCTTCCGGCACACGCCGGGGACGCCGCATGTCCCACGTGTCCCACGTGTCCCGCGTGCCGCGCGTGCCCCGTCCCCGCAGCCTCGCCGGCCAGCTCTTCGCCATGCAGGTCGTCCTGATGGCCACCGTCGTCGCGGGCTGCGCTCTCTTCGCGTACGTGAACGACCGCAGCCAGGCGGAGGAAACCGCACGCCGCCAGGCGACGGCGACCGCGACGGCCGTCGCGAAGTCGCCGGCCGTCGTCGCGGCGGCCCGCACGGACGACCCGACGGCCGCGCTCCAGCCGTACGCCGCCTCGCTCGTCGGCGAGTCGGGCGTCACCTTCGTGACGATCATGGCGCCCGACGGGACGCGCTGGACGCACCCGGAGCCGGGCCGGATCGGCGAGAGGTACCTGGGCCACATCGAAGCCGCTCAGCGCGGCGAGACGTTCTCCGAGACGTACCGCGGCACGCTCGGGCGCTCCGTGCGGACCGTGACGCCGGTGTACGACGGCGGCCGGGTCGTCGCGCTGGCCAGCGCGGGCATCACCGTCGACCGGATCAGCGCGCAGCTGAGCAAGCAGGTCACCGCGCTGCTCGGCATGGCGGGCGCCGCGCTGGCCCTCGGCGGCCTGGGCACGTATGTGATCAACGCGCGTTTGCGGAGGCACACGCACGGCATGAACGCCGCCGAGCTGAGCCGGATGCACGACTACCACGAGGCGGCGCTGCACGCGGTGCGCGAGGGCCTGGTGATGCTGGACGGGCGGCGGCGGATCGCGCTGATCAACGACGGGGCGCGTGAGCTGCTCGGCCTGGACGACGACGCGGTGGGCGTACCGGTCGCCGAGCTGGGCCTGCCCCCGTCGCTGACAGGCGCGCTGCTCTGCGCCGAACCCCGCCTGGACGAGCTGCACCTGACGTCCGACCGCGTGCTCGTGGTGTCCACCCGGCCGGTCGTCGGCGGTGAGCGGCGCGGCACCGTGGTGACGCTGCGGGACCACACCGAGCTCCAGGCGCTGTCGGGCGAGCTGGACTCGGAGCGCGGGTTCACGCAGGCGCTGCGCTCCCAGGCGCACGAGGCGGCGAACCGCCTGCACACGGTCGTGTCGCTGATCGAGCTGGGCCGCGCGGAAGAGGCGGTCGAGTTCGCGACGGCCGAGCTGGAGCTGGCCCAGGCGCTCACGGACCGGGTGGTCGACGCGGTCGCGGAACCGGTCCTCGCCGCACTGCTGCTCGGCAAGGCGGCGCAGGCCAACGAGCGGGGCGTGGAGCTGGTGCTCACCGAGGACAGCCGCATCGACGACGGTGTCCTGCCGCCGGCGCTCGCCGCCCGCGACCTGGTCACCATCCTCGGCAACCTCATCGACAACGCCCTGGACGCCGCCCAGGGCGGCCCCGCCGCGCGGGTCACGGTCACCGCGCGGGCCGACGAGGAGGGCGGCGAGCTGCTGCTGCGGGTCGCGGACAGCGGACCGGGCGTCGGGCCGGACGACCACGACGCCGTCTTCGAGCGCGGCTGGTCGACCCGGGGAGCGGGGCGCGGCCTGGGGCTCGCGCTCGTGCGGCAGGCCGCCCACCGGGGCCGGGGAACCGTCGAGCTGGGGCACGGCCCGGACGCGGGCGCCGCGTTCACCGTACGGCTGCCGCTGGGGACCGCGGGGGCCCGGTCATGACCGGCCGGCCGCCGGGGACCACGGAGGTTGGGTCATGACCATCCGGGTGCTGGTCGTGGAGGACGACCCGGTGGCCGCCGACGCCCACGCGCTGTACGTCGGCCGGGTCTCCGGCTTCGCCGTCGTCGGCGTCGCCCACTCGCGGGCCGCCGCCGCCCGGCTGCTGGAGCGGACGCCGGTCGACCTGATCCTCCTGGACCTGTACCTGCCCGACGGGCACGGGTTGCAGCTGCTGCGCTCGCTGCGCGCGGCCGGCCACCACGCGGACGTCATCGCCGTGACCTCGGCGCGCGACCTGGCGATCGTGCGCGAAGGGGTGTCGCTCGGGGTCGTCCAGTACGTGCTCAAGCCGTTCACCTTCGCCACGCTGCGGGACCGGCTCGTCCGGTACGCGGAGTTCCGCGCCGCCGCCGGGGAGGCGTCGGGCCAGGAGGAGGTGGACCGGGCCCTCGCCGCGCTGCGCACGCCGCACCCCGCCGCGCTGCCCAAGGGGCTGAGCGCGCCGACGCTCGCCACCGTGACCCGCACCCTGCGGGAGGCGCCCACCGGGCTCACCGCGGCGGAGACCGCGACGGCGGTCGGCATCTCACGGATCACCGCACGGCGGTACCTGGAACATCTGGTGGACGCGGGGCGGGCCGAGCGCAGCCCGCAGTACGGTCAGGTCGGGCGTCCCGAACTGCAGTACCGGTGGATCACCGCAGTGCGGTAAATTACCCACAGGTAGTACCGTATCTGGACGTTCCTACGACTTTCGGCCTTGGCTGAACGCACCGTAGCCACGTGTGACCCTGCGCACCTACCGTGTGCCGCGTGCACCCCTCCCCACCCTCTCCTCCCTTCAACGCGCTGGCCGCGCGCCGACTGCGCGAGGCGCTCGGAATGGGCCCCGCCCATGTCGCGTACGGTCTGCGCGCCCAGTACGGACTCGCCGTCCCGCCCGAAACGGTGATGGCCTGGGAACGCGGCGTCGCCGCCCCCACCTCGCAGGAGCTCACCGCGCTCGCCGGCGTCCTGTGGTGTTCGCCCGGCGAACTGCTGGCCGCCGCGACGACCCTGCGCGAGCACCGCATGGCGCGCGCCATGGCGCCCGAGGACCTGGCCCGCCGGGTCGGGCTCGACACCAAGTCGTACCTCCGCATGGAGGAGTCCGGGCGCTGGCGCGGCAACGAGCGGCAGACCGCCGCGCTCGCCGAGGCGCTGGGGCTCGGGCCGCGCGAACTGCTGACGGTCACGAGCCGCAGTGAGCAGCTGGCGGACCTGCTGCGCAGCGCGGCGACGACGCGCTGGCAGGCGTACGTCCGGCCGGTGGCCAAGCTGCTGCCGATCGACCGCGGGCTGCTGGAGGAGGCGCTGCAGCAGCTGCACGCCGACTACCAGGCGCGGATGGTGTCCACCAACAGCTGGGGCGTCGACCTCACCGACAGCAGCGACGGGCAGGCCGGCAAGGATTACCTGGCCCGGATCGACGAGCGCTTCTGGGCCCTGCTCCACATGTGAGGCGCGGACGCCCCCGGCCGGTCAGGGCCGCCCGCCCGGCGGGTCGAAGCTGAAGAGCTGGCCCTCGCCGTCCTCCCGGCACGCCTCCTGAACGACCTCCGTCCACCGCTCCCGCGAGGCGTCCCGTACGCGCAGGCACAGGTCCGCGTGCGCGGGCCTGATGCGGTAACCCGTCGCCGGGCCGCCGCCGGCACCATCGCCGGAGCCGTCCCCGCCCCCGCCCCCGCCGTCGCCGTCGCCGTCGAACGGCTCGATACGGAACGCCTCGCGCGGGCCCCGCTTACCGCACTCCTGGTCCACCAGGGGTGCGCCGTCCTGTTCGGGTACCTCGACGGGGACGCCCGAGCAGCCGGGCCCGAAGTCCGGGTGGTCGGACCTGATCCGCCACAGCCCTCCGCCCAGCCGTTCCAGCGCGTAGCGCGGCACGGTCGCGTCGGCGCACGGCACCTGGTAGACCTGCCCGCTCTCCTGGCCGCGCCGTTCGTTGAGGCAGAGCCCGGAGTGCAGGGCCCGTATCAGCACCGGCCCGGGGGCCGGGCCCGTCGCCTCCTTCGCCGCGCGACCGTCGTCGCCGCCCCGCAGGAACGCGACGACGGTCGTCAGGGCGATGACGAGCGTCAGGACCCCGACGAGGGGCACGAACATCCGGGCGCCCCACCCGCCCGTCCCCTCCCGCCCGGCGGGCGCCGCGTCCGCGCCGTCCGCGCCGTCCGCCACGCGGTGCGGGGGTACGGCGCCGAAGAGGCCACCGGGGCCGTGCACGGGGGCACCGTGGACCCCCTCCGGCCCCTCTGCCCCATCGGCCCCCTCCGCCCCGCCGGCCTCCTCGGTCCGGTCACCGGCGGTCCCGGCACCCGTACCGCCGCCCGCGCGGGCGGCCACCGCCAGCTCCTTGCGGACCGTGAGCCAGCTCTCCAGCGCCTCGGGCCCCGCACCGCACGCCCGGACGAAGGCCGTCAGCAGCTCTTCGCGCGGCACCGTCGTCCGGGCCAGCATGTTCGCGACCGTCGAGCGGGGCAGGACGTCACCGACCGCCTCCGCACGGTGCGACAGCTCCCGGTAGGTGAGCCCGGACCAGTCCTTGAGCGCGTGGAGCTGGGCGATGAACCCGGCGGGGTCCCGGGCGTCCCGGGGATCGGGTGCTGTTCGCTCCCCGTCGGTCATGCGCGCCCTCCCCGTCCGGCCGGTGCCCCACCCCGCTGAGCTGCCCCCGGACGCGGTTGGGACATGTCCGGGACAGCGGTAAGCCTTGTTGAAACGGCGAACCGACTCAAGAGTGGAAACCGGCAATTCCGGTGGGGGCCGGAAACGCCCGGGGGAAGGCCGGCGGCCCGGACCGTCCACGGGGGAGACGATCCGGGCCGCCCGGGGCCCGCGCCGTACCGGCCGGCGTCAGAAGACCGACTCGGCCTCGTACATCCGGTTCGCGGGCACCGTCTTGAGCTGCGTGACCGCCTCGGCGAGCGGCACCATGTGGATGTCCGTCCCGCGCAGGGCCGTCATCCTGCCGAACTCCTTGCGGTGGGCCGCCTCCACCGCGTGCCAGCCGAAGCGGGTCGCGAGGACGCGGTCGTACGCCGTCGGCGTGCCGCCCCGCTGGACATGGCCCAGGATCACCGGACGGGCCTCCTTGCCGAGCCGGTGCTCCAGCTCCTTCGCCAGCCGGTTGCCGATGCCCAGGAAGCGCTCGTGGCCGTACTGGTCGATGGCGCCCTTCTCGTACTCCATCGAGCCCTCGGCCGGGTGCGCGCCCTCGGCGACGCAGATGACGGCGAACTTCTTGCCGCGCGCGAACCGCTCCTCGACCATCTTCACCAGGTCGTCGATCTCGAAGGGCCGCTCCGGCAGGCAGATGCCGTGGGCGCCGCCCGCCATGCCGGACTCCAGCGCGATCCACCCGGCGTGCCGGCCCATCACCTCGACGACCATGACGCGCTGGTGCGACTCGGCGGTGGTCTTGAGACGGTCTATGGCCTCGGTCGCGACCATCACGGCCGTGTCGAAGCCGAAGGTGCGGTCGGTGGAGGAGATGTCGTTGTCGATGGTCTTCGGCACGCCGACGACCGGCATCCCGGCCTCCGACAGCAGCCGCGCGGCGGTCAGCGTGCCCTCGCCGCCGATCGGGATGAGGACGTCGATCCCGTACCGCTTCTGCAACTCGTCGCAGTTCTCGGCGGCTTCGCGCAGCCGGTCGCGCTCCAGCCGGGCGGAGCCGAGGATCGTACCGCCGCGGGCGAGGATGCCGCTCACCGCGTTCAGGTCGAGCGGCCGGTAGTGGCCGTCGAGGAGGCCCTTGAAGCCGTCCTCGAAGCCGATCACCTCATCACCGTGGCCGGTGAGCGCCCGGTGCACGACCGACCGGATCACTGCGTTCAGGCCGGGGCAGTCGCCGCCTGCGGTGAGAACTCCGATGCGCATCGTGCTGTGTCTCCTGCTCGGTAGTGGTACGGGGGAGCCTTACCGAATTGTCCCACGACAGGCCCTCGCGCCGTGCCTCCAGCCGCTCGGCCGAAGGGGGTCGCGGACCCCGGGGAATCCCCGGGGAGCGCCCGGGGAAGGCGCGTCACTGACGGCACCGCGCCGTTCCCGCAGGCCACACACCCCAGCGGGCGCCTTACCCAGCCACAGAGGTATTGTCAAGAGGGTATTGGGTACCCAAGAGAGTTTTTTCGGTCCGGGGACGATCCCCCGGACCGGCACAGTGTTCACCCTCGCCTGACAGGAGAGCATGCGTGGCGCGCAGCGTGTACGTGACCGGGATCGACCGTGGGGACGGCCGCCAGGTCGTGGAGCTGGGAGTCATGGAGCTCCTGACCCGCCAAGTGGACCGGGTGGGGGTGTTCCGGCCGCTGGTGCACGACGGTCCCGACCGCCTCTTCGACCTGCTGCGCGTGCGCTACCGGCTGTCCCAGGAACCGGGCACTGTCTACGGCATGGACTACCAGGAGGCAGCCGCGCTCCAGGCCGAGAAGGGCACGGACGAACTGGTCTCCCGGCTGGTCGACCGCTTCCACCGGGTGGCGCGCGACTACGAGGTCGTGCTGGTGCTCGGTACGGACTTCCACGCCACGCAGCTGCCGGAGGAGCTGGCGCTGAACGCGCGCCTCGCCAACGAGTTCGGCGCCTCGGTGATAACCGTCGTCGGCGGCAAGGACCAGCCCGCGGAGTCCGTCCGCGCCGAGACGCGCAACGCCTTCCGGGCGTACGAGAGCCTCGGCTGCGACATCCTCGCCATGGTCGCCAACCGGGTGGCCCCCGAGGACCGCGACGCCATCGCCGAGCGGCTCGCCGCCCGCCTCCCGGTGCCCTGCTACGTCCTGCCCGACGAGCCCGCGCTGTCCGCGCCGACGGTGGCGCAGATCAAGCAGGCCCTGGGCGCCGAGGTGGTGCTCGGTGACGACGCGGGCCTGGCCCGGGACGCCCTGGACTTCGTCTTCGGCGGCGCGATGCTGCCGAACTTCCTGAACGCGCTGACCCCCGGCTGCCTGGTCGTCACCCCCGGCGACCGCGCCGACCTGGTGGTGGGCGCGCTGGCCGCGCACTCGGCCGGGACGCCGCCGATCGCGGGCGTGCTGCTGACCCTGAACGAGCGGCCGAGCCAGGAGATCCTCACCCTCGCCGCCCGGCTCGCGCCCGGCACCCCGGTGATCTCGGTGAGCGGCAACAGCTTCCCGACCGCCGCCGAGCTGTTCTCACTGGAGGGCAAGCTGAACGCGGCGACCCCGCGCAAGGCGGAGACCGCGCTGGGTCTGTTCGAGCGGCACGTGGACACCGCCGACCTGCTGAAGCGGATCTCCGTGGCGCGCAGCGGGCGCGTGACGCCGATGATGTTCGAGCACGAGCTGCTGGAGCAGGCCCGCGCCGACCGGCGCCGCGTGGTGCTGCCGGAGGGCACGGAGGAGCGCGTGCTGCGCGCCGCCGACGTCCTCGTACGCCGTGGTGTGTGCGCGCTGACGCTGCTGGGCGATGTCGAGGTGATCCGCAAGAAGGCCGCCGACCTGGGCGTGGACCTCGGGGACTCGCAGCTGATCGACCCGGCGGCCTCCGAGCTGCGCCAGCGGTTCGCCGAGCGGTACGCCGAGCTGCGCGCCCACAAGGGGGTGAGTGTGGAGCTGGCGTACGACGTGGTGGCGGACGTCAACTACTTCGGCACGCTGATGGTGCAGGAGGGGCTCGCCGACGGCATGGTGTCGGGCTCGGTGCACTCCACGGCCGCGACGATCCGCCCCGCCTTCGAAATCATCAAGACCAGGCCCGGGGGCACCTCCCGTGGCGAGGTCTCCGGGGGAGCGTCGATCGTCTCGTCCGTCTTCTTCATGTGCCTGGCGGACAGGGTGCTGGTGTACGGCGACTGCGCGGTCAACCCGGACCCGAACGCCGAGCAGCTCGCGGACATCGCCGTCCAGTCGGCGGCGACGGCCGCCCGGTTCGGGGTGGAGCCGAGGATCGCGATGCTGTCGTACTCGACGGGCACCTCCGGCTCCGGCGCGGACGTCGACAAGGTGCGCGAGGCGACGAAGCTGGTGCGCGCGGCGCACCCGGAGCTGAAGATCGAGGGCCCGATCCAGTACGACGCGGCCGTCGAGCCGTCCGTCGCCGCGACGAAGCTGCCGGGTTCGGAGGTGGCCGGGCAGGCGACGGTGCTGATCTTCCCGGACCTGAACACCGGCAACAACACGTACAAGGCCGTGCAGCGCTCGGCCGGCGCCGTGGCCGTGGGTCCGGTCCTGCAGGGTCTGCGCAAGCCGGTGAACGACCTGTCGCGCGGCGCGCTCGTCAGCGACATCGTGAACACGGTCGCGATCACCGCGATCCAGTCCCAGTCGGCCTCCGCCTCCGCCTCGGCTCCCGTATCCGCGTCCGCATGACCGCCCCCGCAGCAGAAAGCACTCCTCCCGTGAGCAACGCGACCGCGACCCGTGTCCTCGTCCTCAACTCCGGCTCGTCCTCGGTGAAGTACCAGCTGCTCGACATGCACGACGGTGCGCGGCTCGCCGTCGGGCTGGTGGAACGGATCGGCGAGGAAACGTCCCGCCTGGTGCACACCCCGCTGACGGACGGCGGTGAGCAGCGTGAGCGCACGGCACCGATCGGCGATCACGAGGCGGCGCTGAAGGCGGTCGCCGAGGAGCTGGCGGCGGACGGGCTCGGCCTGGACTCGCCCGAGCTGGCGGCGATCGGGCACCGGGTGGTGCACGGCGGTCTGAGGTTCTCCGCGCCGACCGTCATCACGGACGAGGTGCTCGCCGAGATCGAGCGCCTCATCCCGGTCGCGCCGCTCCACAACCCGGCGAACGTCACCGGTATCCGCACGGCCCGGGCGCTGCGCCCGGACCTGCCGCAGGTGGCGGTCTTCGACACGGCGTTCCACACGACGATGCCGGAACACGCGGCGCGGTACGCGATCGACGTCGAGACCGCGGACGCGCACCGCATCCGCCGTTACGGCTTCCACGGCACGTCGCACGCGTACGTGTCGCGCCGCACGGCGGGGCTGCTCGGCAAGGATCCGTCCGAGGTGAACGTGATCGTTCTGCACCTGGGCAACGGCGCGTCCGCGTCGGCGGTGGCCGGCGGGCGGTGCGTGGACACCTCCATGGGCCTGACCCCCTTGGAGGGGCTCGTCATGGGTACGCGCTCGGGTGACATCGACCCGGCGGTCGTCTTCCATCTGAAGCGGGTCGCCGGAATGTCCACGGACGAGATCGATGTCCTGTTGAACAAGAAGAGCGGTTTGGTGGGGCTTTGCGGTGACAATGACATGCGCGAGATCCGTCGGCGGATCGATGAGGGCGATGAGCGGGCGCGGTTGGCCTTCGACATTTACATCCACCGTCTGAAGAAGTACATCGGCGCCTATTACGCGGTGCTGGGGCGGGTGGACGCGGTGGCGTTCACGGCGGGTGTCGGTGAGAACGCGGCGCCGGTGCGGGAAGCCGCCATCGCGGGCCTGGAGGAGCTGGGCCTCGCGGTGGACGCGGGCCTCAACGCCGTACGCTCCGGTGAACCGCGGCTGATCTCGCCCGCGTACGCGCGGGTGGCGGTGGCCGTGGTGCCGACGGACGAGGAGCTGGAAATCGCGCAGCAAACCTACTCACTGGTTAACCCATCGGTCGACGACTGAGCGGCCACCCGCCCATTTGTACATTCCACCAGACGGAATATTCCGCAGTGAAACAAACCGATAGGATCCGCCTTATGCGCCGTTCCAAAATCGTCTGCACATTGGGCCCCGCCGTCGACTCGTACGAGCAGCTGAAAGCGCTCATCGAGGCCGGTATGAACGTGGCCCGCTTCAACATGAGCCACGGATCCCACGCTGAGCACGAGGAGCGGTACCACCGCGTCCGTCAGGCGGCCGAGGACACCGGCCGCGCGGTGGGCGTGCTCGCCGACCTCCAGGGCCCCAAGATCCGTCTGGAAACCTTCGCCGAGGGGCCGGTCGAACTGGTCCGTGGCGACGAGTTCACCATCACCACCGAGGACGTCCCCGGTGACAAGTCCATCTGCGGCACCACCTACAAGGGCCTGCCCGGCGACGTCTCCAAGGGCGACCAGATCCTGATCAACGACGGCAACGTCGAGCTGCGCGTCATCGAGGTCGACGGCCGCCGCGTCAGGACGATCGTCGTCGAGGGCGGGGTCATCTCCGACCACAAGGGCATCAACCTGCCGGGTACGGCCGTCAACGTCCCGGCCCTGTCCGAGAAGGACGTCGAGGACCTGCGCTTCGCGCTGCGGATGGGCTGCGACCTGGTCGCCCTGTCCTTCGTCCGCGACGCCAACGACGTCAAGGACGTCCACAAGGTGATGGACGAGGTGGGCCGCCGGGTCCCGGTCATCGCCAAGGTGGAGAAGCCGCAGGCCGTCGAGAACATGCAGGACGTCGTGATGGCGTTCGACGGGGTGATGGTGGCCCGTGGTGACCTGGCCGTCGAGTACCCGCTCGAAAAGGTCCCGATGGTGCAGAAGCGGCTGATCGAACTGTGCCGCCGCAACGCCAAGCCGGTGATCGTCGCGACCCAGATGATGGAGTCGATGATCACCAACTCGCGCCCGACGCGCGCCGAGGCGTCCGACGTCGCCAACGCGATCCTGGACGGCGCGGACGCGGTCATGCTGTCCGCCGAGTCCTCAGTCGGCGCGTACCCGATCGAGACGGTCAAGACGATGTCCAAGATCGTCGTCGCGGCGGAGGAGGAGCTGCTCTCCAAGGGCCTCCAGCCCCTGGTGCCGGGCAAGAAGCCCCGCACCCAGGGCGGCTCCGTCGCCCGCGCGGCCGCCGAGATCGCCGACTTCCTGGACGGCAAGGCCCTGATCGCCTTCACCAAGTCCGGCGACACGGCCCGCCGCCTGTCCCGCTACCGCGCGGGGCAGCCGATCCTCGCCTTCACGACCGAGGCCGCCACCCGCAACCAGCTCGCCCTGAGCTGGGGCATCGAGTCCTTCGTCGTCCCCCACGTCGACAACACGGACGCGATGGTGGACCTGGTGGACGCGGAGCTCGCGAGGCTCCAGCGCTACAACGAGGGCGACATCATGGTCATCACCGCGGGCTCCCCTCCGGGCGTCCCGGGCACGACGAACATGGTCCGCGTCCACCACCTGGGCGGCGAGACGCGCGCCTGACGGTTTCCGTCCGCGTACGCCGGTGGGCCGCACCCTCTCGATGAGGGTGCGGCCCACCGGCGTACGGGCGGCAGATCCACCTTCCGCCGACGGCGACCGGCATGCGAGGCGAACGCCGGGCCGTCGGGGGCCTCGCTGTGCGCCCCCCGGAGAGGCCTGGTCGCTCAGCCCTCGATGAAGTTCTTCAGGCCCGGCACCGTCAGGTCGCCGCCGAACTGGCCCGCCTGCGTCACCTTCACGTCCGTGAAAAAGGCGAACGGGACGTTCAGCGGGGGCGGGGTCTCGGGGCTGAAGGTGATCGGGATGAGGCCGAAGAGGTCGCCCTTCAGCTCCTCCGTGTACATCGTCACCGTGCCGCCGCGGATCTCGGAGGTGGAGCCCGGGCGGGACGTCACGTGGCCCGTGCGGCCCTCGGAGTGGACCGTCAGCTGGTGCAGGTCCTTGATGTCGACCGACGACGCGGTGAACTTCAGGACCTTCTTGGTCTTGCCGCTGCCCGTCCGCACCTCGACGATGCCGTGGTAGTCGAGGCCGCGCAGGGTGAGCCTCGTGCTCTCCAGCTTCCACGGCTCGTCCGGGAGCAGCGGGATGCCGGGCTCCGCCTTGGCGTCCGCGAGGGCCTGCGGGTCGGGGGTCGGGCAGGGGAAGCTGGGCTTGGCGCCGTCCGGGATGTCCTCGTCCTTCTTGGGGTCGAGTCCCTTGACGTCCTCGGGCAGCTCCTCGACCTTCACGCCGGCCTTGTCGGCGGCGTCCTTGATCGCTTCCTTGGTGCGGTCGGTGGTGTCGTCCACCGGCTTGACCGAGGGCTTGGCGGCCGGTTCCGTCGAGGGCTTCCCGGCCGGGGGCTCGGTCGACGGCCGGGTGGACGGCTCGCTGGACGGTCGCGTCGTCGTGGGCGCGCTCGTCGACGGGGTGGCCGTCGGCTTGTCGTCGTCCGGACCGTCGAGGATGCCCTTGATGGCGTCACCGACGCCCAGGGGGTCCAGCGGGTTCCTGGTCCCGGTGGGTGTCGGGGTCGGCGCCGGGATCCGGCTCGGCGTCGGGGACGCCGTCGCGCCGGTCTTCGACTGCGCCTCCGGCTCCGTCTCCTTCGTCGACCCGGACGCGCCCGCCGAGGGGCTCGCGCCCGGCTTCGGGTCCTTCTCGTCGCCGGCGCGGTCACCCCTGTCCGCCGTGTCGCCGCTCGCGCTCGACGACGGCTTGGGCGACGGGGAGTCGGACTGCGACGGCTTGGCGGACTCCTCCGGCTCCTGCGGCTCGTCGGAGCGCGTCACACACGGGCCGGGGGCGAAGGGGATGTCCTTCTCGTCGGCGAGGGCCAGCTTGGGCGTGAGCCCGATGCCGACGAGTACGGCGGTGGGCATCGCGGCCAGGGCCATCGCCTTGCCGGCGGGCGCCTGCAACCTGTTGAGCAGCGACTTCCTGGGTGCCGCGTGACGCGGCCCCCTTCTGTTCAGAGTGTCGTCGCCCCCAGTCGTCGCCGACTGCGTTTCGTCACCCCGCACTGTTCCTCCCGCCGTTGGCGTCGACCGTCGTCTCTGTCTCGTACGCGTACACGTCGCTCTGCGCGGCGGATTCGCCGGGCTCCCGGGTCTCCTGGGCGCGGGCGGCCTCCGGCGTGCCCGGCGCCCACGCGATGGAGAGCGCTCCGCCGATCAGGGACAGCAGGAAGCCGACGACGAAGCCGCCGAAGTTGGCGACGGGGATGGAGACCAGCGCCAGCAGGATCGCGGCGACGCCCGCGAACACCCGCACCAGGGCCTGGAACCACATGGTCAGTCCCAGGGTGACCAGGAGTACGCCGATGATCAGGGACCCGGCGCCCGCGGTGGTCGCCATGGACAGCGTCATCTGCCCCAGTTGGAGGCTCGCGTACGGGAAGTAGGCGATGGGGATTCCGCCCAGGAGGGTCAGCAGGCCCGCCCAGAACGGACGGGTGCCCCGCCAGTCGCGAAACCGCCTGCGGAAGACGCGGAGGTAGTGCTCGTTCTGAGCCGGGGACTCGGCGGTCATGGAAAGCTCCCTGGAACTGGCATTGCTATGTGGAGAGGGAGACGGGCGGGCACGGCTGCCACGGGCATCCGTGCCCGCCCGCGGGGATCACCGGTCAGTAGCACTCGATGTTCGGGCCACCGTCGCCCCGGAGCAGCTTCATCTTCAGGCCGCTCAGCTCGAAGGAACCGGCGGTGGTCGCCCATGCCTTCTGCCTGACGTCACTCAGCTCGGCCCTGGTCGCCTGCTGGGCGAAGCCGTTCTGGTTGATTTCCTGGTCCTTGACGACCGGGCCCTTGGCGAACTTGCCGCTGCCCGTGTCCTTGGCCGCCATGCCGATGTCGATGTTGGTGAACTTGGCATTGGCTTCGAGGTCGGTGACGTCCAGGTACAGGTTCTGCGCCTTGACGGGGGTTCCCTGGTCACCGGCCGTCAGGCGAAGAGTGACCTTGCCCAGGAAGGGCACGTCCGTCACCACGGACTGGCACATCTTGGTGATCTTGGCGTTCTTGAACGTCGAGATGGCGACAGGCCGCGGGACCTTCGCGTCACCCTCCTTGACGTCCTTGTAGCCCATGTCGACGCCGCCGTACTGGGCGAAGCCAGTGCCGTCCAGGTAGCCGGCCGTGACCTTGAACTCCTGGCCCGACACGGCGAACGACGAGGCGAGCGCCCCCTGAGCCAGGCCGACGCCTATCGCGGCCGTCGCGGCCACACTGGGCACCATGACGACGGCGAACCGCTTCCATCTGGTCCCACCACGAACCTGGGACTTCATATGTTCCTCCTTCTCGGACGTACATCTCCGGCGGGGCCTCAAGGCCCCGTCCTGGGATGGGAGAAGTGCTACGTCCTCGGGAAGGAGAGCGCCCGTAGATCAGGCGCGAGCCGCGTCCGAATCACCGGCGATCACCCCCGAGCGACAACCACTGGCCACGCCTTCGCGCAACCTGCCGGACAGGCCCTGCCGGGATCGGCAGGAACCCCCCTGTCCGCGGCCGGCGTCCTGGACGCCGGCCCACTCGGTGGGGACCCGACTCCGGGGCTCGGCTGGATGCCGGGCTGGTACGGAATTGGACCGAGCGTGGCCGATCGTGGTGCATTCCGCGCCGGGGCACAAGGGGGGTCGTTACTCACTGGTAACGGGCGGATAACCTCGCCACGACAGGGCGGCGCCACGCGGGTACGCAGGGTGCTACCCGCGAGTTCGACAGAAGGCGATATCGGCGGCAAAAGCCGGACATAAGGAGGGTGTCGATTTACTGCAAGTAACAGCGGCCGCGTTTACCAAGTTTTGGTAAAGCACGGCCGCGTTCTGTCACTCTGTCGCCCATGCGGCGACGTTCAGGCCAAGCCCGGTGCAGCGTGCGTCAGAACAGCACGCGCGCCAGTGCCGAGCGGGCGGCGGTCACCCGTGGGTCGTCGGCGCCGACCACCTCGAAGAGCGCCAGCAGCCGCAGGCGCGCGGTGTCCCGGTCGTCGCCCGCCGTGCGCCGTACGGTCTCCACGAGCCGCCCGAACGCGTCCTCCACATGGCCGCCGACCAGGTCGAGGTCGGCCGCCGCCAGCTGGGCCTGGACGTCCGCCGGGTTGTCCGCGGCGTTCTTGCGGACCAGTTGGGGGTCCATGTCCTGGACCCGCCCGAGGAGTTCGGCCTGGGCGAGGCCCAGCTTGGCCTCGGTGTTGGCCGGGTCGTCCACCAGGACGTTCTTGTACGCCTGGACCGCGCCGGCGAAGTCGTTGGCGTCCAGGGCCTGCGCCGCCGCCTCCAGCAGCGCGTCGTACGGACCGGCCGGGCGCGCGGGAGCGGCGGCCGCACCCGGTACCTCGGCGTCCGCGTCGACGGTGAGGCCGGTGAGGCCGAAGCGCTGCTCGGCCACCTGGATCAGCTGGTCAAACGTCTGCCGGATCTGCGCCTCCGGGGCCGCGCCCTGGAAGAGCGGCAGCGCCTGGCCGGCGACCACCGCGAAGACCGCCGGGATCCCCTGGATCCCGAACTGCTGCATCAGCATCTGATTGGCGTCGACGTCGATCCTGGCGAGGAGGACGCGGCCGTTGTACTCGACGGTCAGCCGCTCCAGCAGGGGGCCGAGCTGCTTGCACGGCTCGCACCACTCGGCCCAGAAGTCGAGGACGACGGGGACTTCGGCGGAGCGCTGGATGACATCGCGCTCGAAACCGGCTTCGTCGACGTCGATCACCAGGGCGGACGGGGACACGGCCCCGCCGCCGCCGTGCCGGGCGGCCTCGGCGCGCGCCTGCTCCGCCTTCGCCTTGGCCTCTTGGGCCGCCTTCACCGCGGCGAGGTCGACGACGCCGCTCATGGACATGTTCCTAGGCTGCATGGGTACATCCTCCCCCCTCCGCGCGCGTAAGCGGTAAGTCACGGCGAAGCCGCGGCCGAACCGCGCCCGCCCGTAGGCCCCCGCCGGTGAATACGGGCGTACGGACGTTCGCGAGTCGGTACATGTGCACTGTGTGGCACCGGGTCCCCACCCTGGTGCCTGTGGTTGTCGCGGGGCCGCTCAGAGCCTTTCGCTACAGGTCGTAGCGTATCTGTAAGCGGTCACTCCGGAAGCGATGCCCAGAGGTGAGCTCGCTCACACGCGCCACCTCGGGCACCCGGAACCTACTGGCCGGTATGGTCGGCGCCATGTGCAGCCGTACCAGCCCTCGAAGCCGCACCGGACGCCCCCGCAGCGCCGCCGCCGACGCCGCGATCCTGGAGGCGACCCGGGCCGCGCTGGTCGACCTGGGCTGGTCGAAGCTGACGATGGGCGACGTCGCCGGCCGCGCCGGCGTCGCCAAGACGACGCTCTACCGGCGCTGGGCAAGCAAGAACGAGCTCGTCGTCGACGCCGTCGCCGTCCTCTTCGACGAGCTGGAACTTCCCGACCGCGGCAGTCTCGCGGCCGACATCGAGGGCGTCGTCCACCAGTTCGCCGCGCTCCTGGAGCGGCCCGAGACCAAGACGGCGCTCATGGCCGTGGTCGCCGAGTCGACCCGCGACGAACCGCTGCGCGAACGGATCCGCACCTCGATCGTGGACCGCCAGAAGCGGCTGGTCCTGGAGGGGCGGCGACGCGCCCAGGCCCGCGGCGAGCTGCCCGCCGACATGGGTTCGACCGCGGGTACGGACGACCTGATCTTCGACGTGATCGCGGGCGCGGTGGTGCACCGCGCCCTGGTGAGCGCCGAACCCGTCGACGCGGCGTGGGTCCAGCGCTTCACCGCCCTGCTGCTGGGGGGCCTGGGAGCAGCGGCGCAGACCTGATCGGACCCCGGTCAGCCCCTGAGACCCCGACCGGACCCCGACCGGACCTGGTGGCGGTCGGCCGTCAAGAGGCGCAGCCGCGCCGGGTCGACGACGGCCTCGACGCCGTCCCGCCCCGAGGCCTCGATCAGCTTGCGCGCCGGCCCCGACGGCGATCCCATACCGGGGCCACGGTCCCGGTATCGCGGACGAGGACCTCCCGTGCGTCTTCGACCGCTTCCACCGTGCCGAATCGGCGCGCGCCCTGCCCCGGTTCGGGCCTCGGCCTGGCGATGGCGCGCCCGATCGCCCGTGCGCACGGCGCCGAGCTTGACCGCCGAGAACGCCCCCGGCGGGCACGCACCGTTCCGCCCGACGCGCCGCCGACGGCAGGGTCGGCTACAGCGGACGGTGCGTGGTGGGCAGCCCCACGTCCCCTGCTCGGGGTGGTCGAAGGCCTCCGGGACGGTGCCGACGAGCCGGAAACCGCGCCGTTAGCAGAGCGGTACCGCGTGCGTGGATGTTCGTCTCCACGACCGCGTTGAACCGCATGCCCCGGAAGCCCGCGTCGCGCGCCCACTTCAGGGTGTACTCGACCGGCGCCCGGCCCACGCCCCGGCCGCCGGTGCGCGGGGTCGGCCATGCAGCCGGCGCCGGCCATGTGCGCGCCGTCGCCGCTCTGGTGGTTGCTCATCCTGGCCGTGCCGAGCACCGCGCCGGTCCCGTCGTCGCCGGCGGCGACCGTACGGTTCGGGGCCGGCGGCAGCCACCAGCCGCGGGCCTCCTCCTCACCCAGGTCGCGCGGGTAGGTGAAGGTGTCGCCCGCGGCGACGATCGTGTGGAAGAACGGCCGGATGGCGGGCCAGTCGTCCGCCGTGGCCTCCCTGACGCCGATCCGCACTCGCACCGCACCCGCATCCGCATCCGCCCAGCATGCGACGCGCTCGGCCGCGAGCACGATCGGGTTCCCCCCACGGCCGCCGGACACACGTCCGGACACATGTTGCTTACCTGCTGTTGACCTTCCCCTGTGACCGCCGCCACGGTCGAGATCAATCGAACCTTGGTACGGTCATTTTCGAACCTGCTCATCACAAGGGGGAACCGAACCATGCCTGTTCCGGGGAATCACGGTCTGTCGTATTCCGCGACCGTCTCCCGACAGCTCGTCCACCGCGCGGCCATCTGCGAGGTGTTCCTGACCGACACCCGGCGCCGGTCCGGCGACGATTTCCTCGTCGCCGCGCAACTGCCCCGCGTGCACAGCTACTACAGCGACCACACGCTCACTCCCGCCGCCTACGACCCGCTGCTGCTGCTTGAGGTGTTCCGCCAGACCTCCATCCTGGTCGCCCACGAGCACCTCGGCGCACCGCTGGACCACAAGTTCAGCTTCAACACCGGCGAGTTCACCATCCTGTCCACCGACGCGCTGCGCATCGGCCCGCTGCCCGGCCAGGCCGTGCTCGCCGTGCGCGTCACCGCCGAGAAGCACCGCGATGACCAACTGGTCGGCGTGACCCTGCGGATGGACCTGGCCATCGACGACCGTGACGCCGCCACCATGGCCATGACCATCCAGTGGATGCCCGGATCCGCGTGGGCGAAGCTGCGGGAGCGGGGCCGGGCCGCGCTCGACCTCACCACTCCACGGGCGCACCCCACCGGGCGCGGACTCGTCCCCGCCGCCGTGGGCCGGCGATCGCCCGCCAACGTGGTGCTGGGGGAGGCGGTCGCCCTCGGGCGCGAAGTCGTCGCCCAGGTCGTGGTCGACCAGTCCCACCCGGCCCTGTTCGACCACCCGCTCGACCACATCCCCGGTGTGCTGTTCTTCGAGGCGTACCGGCAGACCGCCCTGCACGCCGCCCACGAGCTGCTCGGCCTGTCGCCGGGGCGGCTGTCGCTGACGCGCTGCGACGCCGCGTTCACCCGGTTCGGAGAGTTCGAACTGCCCACCGTCTGCCGGGCCGAGCTGGTCGAGGGAGCACCGGGCCAGGTACCGGGCGCCGCCGTGTTCCGGCTGGAGATGCGGCAGGAGGACGCCGTGATCTCCACTGCCGAGGTCACGCTCCAGTGCACCAGCCCCCTCGGGCGCCGTTTCGTGCCCGCCCCTTCGCCGGCGCTCCAGGCCGGCTGAGCGCACCGCTCCCCCCAATCCCTTCTCCCGTTCGAGGAAGGCTTCAGCATGCCCTTGCCCATGATCTGGTTCGACTTCGGCGGCGTCCTGTCGCCACCACTGGAGACGCTGTACGCCGCGTACCACCGCAAGACCGGCATCACGCCCGAGCAACTCCAGGACGCCATGAGGGCCGTCGCCGCGGAGATGGACATGCCGACGCTGGCGCCCATCGAGCTGGGGGTGCTCACCGAGGCCGAGTGGGGCCGCCGGCTCGCCCGCGTCCTGACGGATCGGCACCCGGGCATCGACCTGTCGCGGGCCCGGCTGGAGACCTTCGGCGAGCAGTGGTTCGAGGGCGTCTCGGCGAACCCCCTGATGGTGTGCGCCCTGCGCTACGCCCGCGAGAACGGCTTCCCCGTGGGAATCCTGTCGAACAACGTCGTGGAGTGGGAGCCCCACTGGCAGGCGATCGTGGCCCCCGCCGGAGAGGTCGACTGCCTCATCGACTCGTGCAAGGCCGGGGTCCGCAAGCCCGACCCCGCGATCTTCGACATCGCGGCGAAGACGGCGGGGGCCGAACCGGCCGACTGCGTCCTCGTCGACGATCTCGCCGAGAACTGCGCCGCGGCCCGCGCCCGGGGCTGGCGCGCCGTGCACTTCCGCGACAACCGGCAGGCGCTGAGCGATCTGAGCCGGATCACCGGACTGCCCAGCATCCTCTAGCCGGCCGCTCCCCACCTCCACAAGGACAAGGCAACGAACATGAGTACGACCACCGTCTCCGCGGTCTCCACCGTCACGGTCACGGAGATCCCTCACCTCGACCCGCCGCCCGCCTACACCCCGCTGCCCGGCCGCTCCACCGGTGGCCTCCCGCAGATCACGCTGCCGAGCGGCCACACCGCCGTCCATCTGACGCGCTACGCCGACGTCCACAAGGTCCTCACCGACCCGACGTTCGCCCGCACCGAGACGAACGTGGACGACGGCCCCAGCTTCCTGCCGACCACCATGCCCCCCGAGCTGCTGCTCAACCTCGACGCCCCGGACCACGCGCGGATGCGCGGCTTCGTCACCGCGGACTACAGCGCGGCCGGTGTGGAGCGGCTGCGCCCCACCGTGGACGCCGTGATCGGCGAGCGGTTCGCCGCGCTGCGTGCCGAGGACCGTCCCGACCTCTTCCGTACCGTTCTCGACCTGTACCCGGTCACGGTCAACTGCCACTTCCTGGGCATACCGGTGGAGGACATCGCCTACTTCCGGCAGTACTCCCGTACGGTCCAGATGGCGCCCCGCGAGGACATCCCGCACCTGCTGGACCACTTCTGGAAGGTGTACGGCTACGTCACCGACCTGGTGACCGGTGAGCGGCCCACCCGTCCGGACGGTCTCATCGCCCGCTTCGTGGCGGGGCGCGACAGCGCGGAGCCCGGTCTGACGGACAAGGAGCTGGTCGGTCTGCTGCTCGGTTCCGTGCTGGGTGGGGACCAGAACATCCTCTCCGTCCTCACCAAGGCGGTGTACACGCTGCTGTGCGCCCCGCCGCTGTGGCAGCGGCTGGTGGACGATCCGTCGATCGCGCCGCGCCTGGTGGAGGAGCTGGCCCGGGTCCTGCCGCTCGGGACCATCTCCACCTTCCCCCGGGTCGCCACCCGGGACCTGGAGACGACCGGCGGCACGATCCGGCGCGGCGACGTCGTGTACGCGGACGCCTTCGCGGCCAACCGCGACCCGCAGGCCTTCCCGGACCCGGAGGTCATCGACCCGGACCGGAACGGCAAGCGGCACCTGCAGTTCGGTTACGGCATGCACCACTGCATGGGCGCGGCGCTGACCCGGCTGGAGGCCACCACGCTCCTCACCCGCCTCGCGGCGGAGTTCCCCACCCTGGCACTGGACGCGGATCCGCGGACGCTCACCTGGGACCACGGGACGCTGCTGAGGCGGCCGACATCGCTGCCGGTGCGCTGGTAGCCGTACCGGCCGCGGCGTGACCACGCGGCGGCCGGGGATGCCCCGGACCCCCTGTCGAGGGTCCGGGGCACACCCGTGTCCGGCCCGGGCCCGGTCAGCGGCCATCCGCCGCCTCGCCGAACCACTCCCGCAGCGCCGCCCGCAGCCCGTCCGGCACGTCGGCCCGCGCCGACGGCGGTGCCCACGCGACGTAACCGTCGGGGCGCAGCAGCAGCGCGTCCCACGGCAGGGGCCGCGGCGCCCGGGCCCGTACGGCGTCCACGACGTGCCCCCATGCGGCGGCCGTCCGCGCGTACTCCTCGCCGGCGTCGCCGAACAGCAGGAGCACCGGCCGGCCCGGGTGCAGGACGTCCGCCACGCAGCTGTCCGCCCCGTCGATCTCCAGGGGCAGGTTGGGCAGGAAGCGCCCTTGCCACGGAGAGCCGCCGCGCGAGGGGTAGGCGGTGTCCTGGGCGCTGATCATGTCGCCGAGGTACGCGCCGACCTGGTCCAGCCTGAGCAGTTCGGCGAACAGCGCCCGCAGGGGTTCGGTCTCCTCCCCCGGCCTCATCAGGGCCAGTTGGGCCCGGGTGTTGTCGATGACCCGCCGCCCGGCCGGGTGCCGCTCGTCGTGATACGTGTCGAGCAGGTCCTTGCCCGCGTGGCCGCGCACCGCGAGGGCGAGCTTCCAGCCGAGGTTGAGCGCGTCCTGCAGGCCGAGGTTGAGTCCCTGGCCGCCGACCGGGAAGTGCACGTGTGCGGCGTCGCCGGCGAGGAGGACGCGCCCGTCCCGATAGCGGTGGACCAGCCGCGTGTAGTCGCTGAAGCGGCTGGTGAAGACCGCGTCGGTCATGGGGATGTCGTGCCCGGCGATCCGGCTCGCGGTGGAGCGGAGCTCGTCGAGGGTGACGGGGGCATGCCGGTCCGCGTGGGGTCCGGTGAAGTCGAAGGTGATGACGCGGCTGTACCCGAACGGGTTGACGTTGATGACCGTCCAGCCGCGCGGGGTGAGGTTCCAGCCGGGCGGCGTCCCCTCCGGGTCGAGCAGGCGCACCTGCCCGAGCAGGGCGGCCACGCGGGGCGGGTGTTCCTCGCTCCGGATGCCCGCCAGGGCGCGCACGGTGCTGCGGGCTCCGTCCGCGCCGACCACGTAGTCGGCGGTGAGGGTGGTGCGCCGTCCGTCGCCGTGCTCGGCGGTGATCTCCACCTGGCGGGGGTCCTGGGTGAGGGCGACGACGTCGTGTCCGCGGCGTATCTCGACACCCAGGTCGCGTGCGTTTCGCTCGAACGCCCGCTCCAGGTCGGCCTGGGAGCGCCCGGCGATGGGCTGCCCCTCCACCGCCGGGGCGCCGATGGTCAGGCCGGGCATGCCGGCGAAGTGGAAGGCCGTGGTGGCCACCTGGTCCAGGCGGCCACCACGCCGGGTGGGCAGGTGGCCGCGCCGGGCCAGGGACTGCACGGTGCGCGCGTGCAGGGTGCCGGCCTTGGGCTGGTCCACGGTCTCGGGATGGCGCTCCAGTACGACCGTCCTGACGCCGTGCAGGCCCAGCTCCGCCGCGAGCAGCATGCCGACCGGCCCTCCACCGACGACCGCGACACCGTAGTGCTGGGTCGGGGACATCTGAGGCTCCTCGTCCTTGGCCCGGGTCATCGCCGGCCGTCAGCCGGCCGTCGTGGCGCCGGTGGCGGCCGGCGCGTTCCGACCGCGGCGCCACAGAGCGACGATGACCAGGAAGAGGACCAGGCAGACGGCCGCCAGGACCCACAGGATGGTGTCGAAGGCGGAGTCGTACGCCCCGACCAGGAAGTCGGTGAACCGGTCGCGCTGGTCGGCGGGGACCGTCCGCGCCGCGGCGGACAGGCCGCCCCCCGCCACCTCGTTGGCGAGGGCGGACGGGTCGCCCGCGCCGTCGAAGCCCCCGACGCCCTCGCGGATCCTCGTACCGAGGGTGGTGGCGAGCATCGAGCCGTACACGGCGACGGCGATGGCCTCGCTGCCCAGCCTCAGTGTGTTGAGGAAGCCGGCCGCCATGCCCGCCTTCTCGGGGGCGACGTTCTCCAGCGCCTGTCCGTCGACCAGCCCGGCGGACAGCCCCATGCCGGCACCGGTGACGAGCATCGGCAGGGCCACGACCGCGATGGCGACGTCCGGGCTGAACAGCGTGAGCGCGAGGTCGCCGACGACCAGGCAGGCGAGGCTGAGGTAGAGCAGGGTGAGGGCGGGGACGCCACGCGAGACCAGCTTGGCGGCGAGCATCGGGCAGACGAGGACCGGGAGGGTCAGCAGGACCATGGTGAGCCCGGCCGCGCCACTCGTGTAGCCGGCCACGGCGGTGAGGTAGGTCGGCAGGTACGTCAGCATCGTGACGAAGCCGAAGGACGCGGCGACCGGGATCAGGCAGAGGGCCAGGAAGCGGCGGTTGGCCAGCACGCTCAGGTCGAGCATCGGGTGTTCGCGGCGCTTCTCGACGGCGGTGAACACGGCGAGGGCGACGAGCGTTCCGGCGAACAGTCCCAGGACGCCGGCGCTGCCCCAGCCCCACTGCGAGCCCTGCACGATGCCGGTGGTCAGCAGCAGCATGGCGACGACGAACAGGGCGCTGCCGATCACGTCGACGCGGGCGTCGGCGCGGCGCGGCTCGGCCATCGAGCGGGCGATGGCCGGAACGGCGAGCAGCACGAGGGCGAGGGCCACGGCGTGCAGCGCGAACACCCAGCGCCAGCCGAGGCTCTGGACGAGCAGGCCGGAGACGGAGGGACCGACGGCGACACCGATGCCGGCGACGGTTCCGAAGAGCGCGAACGCCTTGGCGCGCGCGGGGCCGCTGAAGACGGTGGACAGGATCGCGCTGCCGCAGGAGAAGATCGCGGCACCGCCGAGTCCGGCCAGCGCGCGGGCGGCGTCGAGCAGGAGCACGTTCCCGGCCAGGGCGCTGCCGAGCGAGGCGACGGCGTAGATACCGGCGCCGATGGCGAAGGCGCGGACGCGGCCGATGATGTCGGCGATCGAACCCCAGGCGAGCGTGAAGCAGGCGAAGGCGACGTTGAAGGCGTTGACCACCCACTGCAGCGGCACGAGGCCCGCGTGCGTGTCGGCGCCGATGGCGGGCAGGGCCACGGCGGTACCGGAGATCGAGGTGGGCACGACGAAGACGGCGAGGAGGACCGCGATCAGCGTGAGCGTCTGCCGGGGGCCGGCACCGGCGTGCGCCGAGGGGGCGGCCGGCGCGGTGGCCGCCGGCGCGCCGCCGAGCGGGGGCTCGGTCTGTGTGGACATGGGGTGCTCCATGGTCGCCCCGGCGTCGACCGGCCGGGGAGGTTCGGGTTTTGTCGAACCTTAACCTGGCACGAGGCGCAGGTATCATGCAAGTAGAACCTTCCGAAGGAGCCGCCATGCCCGACGCAGAGGGGCACCCCTCGCTGGAGGAGATGCACCTGCGTTCCGTGATGAACGCGCTGTCCGATCCCCTGCGGTACGAGGTGATCTCGGAACTCGTCCGGGGGCCGGAGGGGTCCGAGCGGCACTGCTCCTCGTTCGGGCTGCCGGTGTCCAAGTCGACCCGCAGCCACCACTTCCGCATCCTGCGGGAGGCCGGGCTCATCCGGCAGGTCGACCGCGGCAACAGCCGCATGGCGCAGCTCCGCGGAGCCGACCTGGAGGCCCGCTTTCCCGGCCTGTTGGCCCTGATCCGGGAGAATCCGCCGGAAACGCAGCGTATGCCCTGACGGTCGCACCGCCAGGGCATACGTGTTCAGGGCATACGCGTTCAGGACGGGCTAGAAGCCGGGCGGCTCGGTGTACGTGCCCCACTCCTCGCGCAGGGCGTCGCAGATCTCGCCGAGCGTGGCCTCCGCGCGCACCGCGTCCAGCATCGGCTCGATCATGTTGGCGCCGCTGCGCGCGGCGGTCAGCATGGCGTCCAGCGAGGCCCGCACGCGCGCGTCGTCGCGGCTCGCCCTGCGCGTACCGAGCACGCGCACCTGCTCCCGCTCGACCTCATGGCTGACCCGCAGGATCTCCAGGTCACCGGTCACCGACCCGTGGTGGACGTTGACGCCGACGACCCTCTTGTCCCCCTTCTCCAGAGCCTGCTGGTAGCGGAAGGCGGACTCGGCGATCTCGCCGGTGAACCAGCCGTCCTCGATCCCCCGCAGGATGCCGGAGGTGATGGGGCCGATGGGGTGCTGCCCGTCCGGGTGGGCGCGCAGGCCGCGCTCCCTTATCTGCTCGAAGATCTTCTCGGCGTCGGCCTCGATGCGGTCGGTGAGCTGCTCGACGTACCAGGAACCGCCCAGCGGGTCGGCGACGTTGGCGACGCCGGTCTCCTCCATCAGCACCTGCTGGGTGCGCAGGGCGATCTCGGCGGCCTGCTCGCTGGGCAGGGCGAGGGTCTCGTCCAGGGCGTTGGTGTGCAGCGAGTTGGTGCCGCCGAGGACGGCGGCGAGCGCCTCGACGGCGGTGCGCACGACGTTGTTGTACGGCTGCTGGGCGGTCAGGGAGACCCCGGCGGTCTGGGTGTGGAACCGCAGCCACTGCGCCTTGTCCGTCTTCGCGCCGTACACCTCGCGCATCCAGCGCGCCCAGATGCGGCGGGCGGCGCGGAACTTGGCGATCTCCTCGAAGAAGTCGACGTGCGCGTCGAAGAAGAAGGACAGGCCGGGCGCGAAGACGTCCACGTCCAGGCCGCGCGACAGGCCCAGCTCGACGTAACCGAAGCCGTCGGCGAGGGTGTACGCCAGCTCCTGCGCGGCCGTCGCGCCGGCCTCGCGGATGTGGTAGCCGGAGACGGAGAGCGGCTTGTACGCGGGGATGCGGGCCGCGCAGTGCTCCATGAGGTCGCCGATCAGGCGCAGGTGCGGCTCGGGCTGGAAGAGCCACTCCTTCTGCGCGATGTACTCCTTGAAGATGTCCGTCTGGAGGGTGCCGTTGAGGACGGACGGATCGACGCCCTGCCGTTCGGCGGCGACGAGGTACATGCAGAAGACGGGGACGGCGGGGCCGGAGATCGTCATCGAGGTCGTGACGTCGCCGAGCGGGATGCCCTTGAAGAGGACCTCCATGTCGGCGGCCGAGTCGATGGCGACTCCGCAGTGGCCGACCTCGCCCAGGGAGCGCGGGTCGTCGGAGTCGCGCCCCATGAGGGTCGGCATGTCGAAGGCGACGCTCAGTCCGCCGCCCCCGTTCGCCAGGATCATCTTGTACCGCTCGTTGGTCTGCTCGGCGTTGCCGAACCCGGCGAACTGGCGGATGGTCCAGGTCCGGCCGCGGTAGCCGGTCGGATACAGCCCGCGGGTGAAGGGGTACTCACCCGGCCAGCCGATCCGCTCGAAGCCCTCGTAGGTGTCGCCGGGCCGGGGCCCGTAGACGGGCTCCACGGGGTCACCGGAGAGCGTCGTGAAGTCGGCGTCGCGCTTGTGGGCGGCGTCGTAGCGGGCCTGCCAGCGTCGGCGGCCTTCCTCGATGGCGTGAGCGTCCATACCCTCGAATTTACTAGGACGTCCTAGTAAATGTCGATGACCGGCCGCCGTACACCTGGTGCACGGCGGCGGGAGCGGGCGTTACGCCTTGACGGAAGCGGGCGCGGCGTCGCCGACGAGCGGCTCCACCTCGCGGGCGACCTTGCGCTCGACGAAGAACGCGGCGAAGGGGATCGTGCCGGAGAGCAGCACCCACAGGAGCTTGCCGAACGGCCACCGGGCCTTGGAACCGAGGTCGAAGGCGAAGACCAGGTAGATGATGTAGAGGACGCCGTGGGCCTGGGAGACCATGAAGGTCACGTCCTCGCCCGTGTCGAACCCGTACTTGAAGACCATGCACGTGCACAGCACGAGCAGCATGACGGCGGTGACATAGGCCATCACCCGGTAGCGGGTCAGCACGCTTCGTTTCATGGACACGAGCGTAACCACCCGTTCCGGGCGATCTTCCCCCGGGTGAGGAACCGCTACTTCTCCTCGAAGTCGTGCGCGGCGATCCGCAGCGGGCGCAGCATCGCGAAGATCTCGGCGCACTCCTCGGCGTCGTACGCGCCGAGCCCGAAATCCATCGCCATCAGGTCGCGGGTGGCGGCCTCGACGACCTCACGGCCCTTGTCGGTGATGGAGGCGAGGGTGCCGCGGCCGTCGTTGGGATTGGGCCGCTTGGCCACCAGGCCGGACCTGACCAGGCGGTCCACGGTGTTGGTCACGGAGGTCGGGTGGACCATCAGCCGCTCGCCGATCTTCGACATCGGCAGCTCGCCCGCCTTGGAGAAGGTGAGCAGGACCAGCGCCTCATACCGCGCGAAGGTCAGCCCGTACGGCTTGACCACCGCGTCGACCTCGGCGAGGAGGATCTGGTGCGCGCGCATGATCGACGTGATCGCGGCCATGGAGGGCACGGGGCCCCAGCGCTGCTGCCAGAGCTCGTCGGCGCGGGCGATGGGATCGAACGGGAGGCTGAGCGGCTTGGGCACGTCACCGACCTTACCGACTGGTCACATGCTGATCAGCCCCGTCTCGCACTTCGGTCGCCCGGCGTCCGGGCGCGCCGGTGGGCACCCGGGGCGCGCCGGAAGCCCTGCGCCCCTGACCCGCGCGGGGGCCAGGGGTTTCATCACGCGGCGACCGGGAGGCTAGGCGGAGAGATGGCGCTCCACCGTGTCGACCTTGGACGTCAGGCCGTCCGTCACGCCCGGGCGGATGTCGGCCTTCAGCACGAGCGAGACGCGCGGGGCGCGGGCCTCGACGGCGGCGACGGCGCGCTTGACGACGTCCATGACCTCGTCCCACTCACCCTCGATCGAGGTGAACATCGCGTCGGTGCGGTTGGGCAGGCCCGACTCGCGGACGACGCGCACGGCGTCGGCGACGTACTCGCCGACCTCCTCGCCGACGCCGAGCGGGGTGACGGAGAACGCGACGATCACGCCTTCACCGTGCCCTCGCGGCGGGCGCGGGAGGCGATGACGGCGTCATCGGCGGCGCGCTTGAGCTTGCGGTCGGCGAAGAAGCCGCCGAAGGGGAGGACGGAGAGGACGAAGTACAGGGCGGCGGTCTTCAGGTCCCACTTGGTGCGGTTCCAGGCGTCCAGCCAGAAGAGGACGTACAGGATGAAGAGCACGCCGTGGATCGCGCCCATGACCGGGACCGCGTTGAACTCCGTCGTGCGCTTGAGCACCGAGCAGACGAGCAGCAGGAGGAACGACACGGCCTCCGGCGCGGAGACGAGTCGCAGGCGGTGGAGGGAGGAGGCGGTCTTGATGTCCACGGGCAGCACCTTCGGCGTCGTTCGGGGGTCGACTGTCACTCACGCACCGATCTTGTGAACGGATGCACAAGCGACCCGTTCATTGTGACAGGCGCCTTTGCGAACCCGTTACCAGGGTCGGACTCCTCAGGTGCACCACCACCCCCCGGGCCACCGGTTACCGTCGTCGCGTGGCAACGTTCCGACTCCAAGGCAGCAAAGTGCTCGCCGTCGACATGACCGGCGACGCCGTCAAAGCGAAGAACGGCTCGATGGTCGCGTACGACGGCCGGATGGCCTTCAAGAAGATGTCCGGCGGCGGTGAGGGCCTGCGCGGCATGGTCACCCGCCGGCTCACCGGCGAGCAGATGACCGTGATGGAGGTGCAGGGGCACGGCACCTGCTACTTCGCCGACCGGGCGAGCGAGATCAACCTCGTCTCGCTCCACGGCGACACGCTCTACGTCGAGGCCGGCAGCCTCCTGTGCGCCGACGCGGGCCTGCGCACCGGCACCGGTTTCACCGGACTGCGGGGCGGCGCGACGGGCACGGGCCTGTTCACGACGACCCTGGAGGGCACCGGGCAGGCGGCGATCATGTCGGACGGGCCGGCCGTCGTGCTGCGCGTGACCCCGCAGTACCCGCTGTCGGTGGACCCGGGCGCGTACGTCGCCCACCAGGGCAGCCTCCGGCAGAGCTTCCAATCCGGTGTGACTTTCCGCACGTTCATGGGCGAAGGTGGCGGCGAGGCCTTCCAGATCCGCTTCGAGGGCGACGGACTGGTCTACGTGCAGCCGAGCGAGCGCAACACGGTCGGAGGGGACGTCTGATGCCGTTCCGCGAGGTCAACGCGAAGATGGTCGAGGCGACGGTCGCGCCCGGCCAGAAGATGTTCAGCCAGCGCGGCGCGATGCTCGCGTACCGCGGCGACGTCACTTTCACGCCGAACACGGCCGGAGGACAGGGCGGTCTGATGTCGATGATCGGGCGCCGTGTGGCCGGCGAGGCGACGCCGCTCATGACGGTCGAGGGCAACGGCACGGTGATGTTCGGGCACGGCGGCCACCACGTCCAGGTGATCCGGCTGAGCGGCGACACCCTGTACGTGGAGGCGGACCGGCTGCTGGCCTTCGACGGGACTCTGGAGCAGGGCACGATGTTCCTGGGCGCCCAGGGCGGGGTCATGGGCATGGTGCGCGGCCAGGTGT
The DNA here is from genome assembly GCF_040612535.1 of Streptomyces sp. NPDC006368. Classification (NCBI taxonomy): domain Bacteria; kingdom Bacillati; phylum Actinomycetota; class Actinomycetes; order Kitasatosporales; family Streptomycetaceae; genus Streptomyces; species Streptomyces sp. NPDC006368. Next base: position 80,998 of record NZ_JBEXQK010000010.1, on the reverse strand, counting down.
CCGGCCAGGGCCTGTTCACGACGACGCTGAAGGGCCACGGCGCGGTCGCCGTGATGGCCCACGGCGGCGTGATCCAGCTCCCGATCACAGCGGACCGCCCGGTGCACGTGGACCCGCAGGCCTACGTCGCCCACCACGGCGACGTACGCAACAAGCTGTCCACCGCGCTCGGCTGGCGCGACATGGTGGGGCGCGGCTCCGGCGAGGCGTTCCAGCTGGAGCTGAGCGGCAGTGGCGCGGTGTACGTCCAGGCGTCGGAGGAGAAGCTGTGAGCACACCCGTCGTGTACGACCCGATGACGCTGCCGAGCGACGACAACGTCAACCCGTACACCTTCTGCGTGGAGCTGAAGGGCTCCCAGTGGTTCCTCCAGAAGGGCAAGATGATCGCCTATTACGGGCGGATCGACTTCAACGGCATCGGCCACGGCCGCCTGGACCGGCTCGTCCGGTCCAGCTTCCACTCCCCCCTCCACGCCGGGGACTGGGTGGTGGCGGAGGGCAGCGGCAAGATGCTGCTCGCGGACCGCGCCTTCGACGTCAACGCGTACGACCTGGAGGAGGGCAACCTCACCATCCGGGCCGGCAATCTGCTCGCCTACCAGCCCACTCTCGCCCTGAAGCAGTCGATCGTGCCGGGCTTCCTCACACTGATCGGTACGGGGAAGTTCGTGGCCGCCTCGAACGGCCCGGTGGTCTTCATGGAGCCTCCCCTCCGCGTCGACCCGCAGGCGCTGGTCGGCTGGGCGGACTGCCCCTCCCCCTGCCATCACTACGACCACGGCTACATGACGGGCGTGATGGGCGGGCTGCGGCAGCTCGCGGGGATCGGCGGGGCGTCGGGCGAGGAGCACCAGTTCGAGTTCGTGGGGGCCGGCACGGTGCTGCTCCAGTCGACGGAGGCACTGATGCCGGACGCGGCGACGGGGTCCGTGCCGCACGAGCCGGGTGTGCCCGGCGGTGGCGGAGGGGCGGGATCCAGCCATGGGGGCCAGGGATCGGCACCGCGCCTTCCCGGTCAGCTGGGGGACCTCCAGCGTCGCTTCGGGCTGTGAGCGGTAGTCTGCGGAGTGTGACGCCCTCGAACGCCTGCGCTCTTGTTGTACGGGTGGGCAGACGCGAGGACGGGGGGCCGGAGTTGCCCGGCGTCACTGACCAGATTTCGTCCAGCATTCAACTTCTTAGGTAGAATCCATACATGGAGACCGAGACGGCCATCCCCTGGCTGACCGATGCCGAGCAGCGCGCCTGGCGTACGTATCTGGACGTCAACAGGCTGCTGACGTACCAGCTGGAGAAGGACCTCCAGCCGTTCGGCCTGACCATCAACGACTACGAGATCCTCGTGAACCTCTCCGAGTCCCCTGACCGGCGGATGCGGATGAGCGACCTGGCGGCGGCGACCCTGCAGTCCAAGAGCCGCCTCTCCCACCAGATCACCCGCATGGAGAACGCGGGCCTGGTCCGCCGGGAGAACTGCGAGTCGGACCGGCGAGGGCTGTTCGCGGTCCTCACCGACCACGGCATGGAGACCATGCGGACGGTCGCTCCGCACCATGTCGAGTCGGTGCGCAAGCACTTCATCGACCTGCTGAACCCGGACTCGCTGGACAGCCTCCACCGATCCCTCGACCCCATCGCGGAACAGCTGCGGGGCCTGCGCGGCAAGCCCTGACCTCCTAGGACGAGGGCAGTCGCAGCTCGAACAGCGCGCCGCCGGAGGGGGACCGGCGGACCGTGAGGGTGCCACCGTGGCGCACCGCGATGTCGCGGGCGATGGCGAGGCCGAGGCCCGCGCCGCCCTCGTCCCGGCTGCGGGCGTCGTCCAGCCGGACGAACCGTTCGAAGACCCGCTCGCGCTCGGCCTCCGGCACGCCGGCGCCGTCGTCCTGGACACTCAGCACGACGGCGCGCGCCCCGCCCCGGACGGTCACCGTCACCCCGGTGGCCGCGTGCCGCTGCGCGTTGTCGAGCAGGTTGCCTAGGACCCGGGCCAGCTGGCCACGCGACCCGCCGACCTCGGCGACGCCCTCGGCGTCGACAGTGACCGGCACCCGGTCGCCGGACCGCTGGGCGATCTCCTCCCGCACCAGGGCCGCCAGATCGACCCGCCCCTGACCGGGCCGCTCGCCCGCGTCGAGGCGAGCCAGCAGCAGCAGATCGGCGGCGAGCCGCTGCAGCCGTACGGTATCGGCGACCGCACCGTCGAGGTCCAGCAGCTCGGGGTGGGCCGCGCCCACCTCCAGCTGCGTGCGCAGGCTCGCGATCGGGCTGCGCAGCTCGTGCGAGGCGTCCGCGACGAACCGCCGCTGCCGGTCCACCGACGCCTCCAGCGCGGCCAGCGTCTCGTTCGTCGTACGCGCCAGCCGGGCCACCTCGTCCCCCGTCCCCGGCTCCGGAACGCGCCGCGACAGGTCCTCCGACGCCGTGATCGCCGCCATCTCCCGCCGGATGCCCTCGACGGGCTTGAGCGCCCGCCGGGTCACCAGCCACGTCACGCCCGCCACGACGAGCAGCAGCCCCGGCAGGGCGGCGAGCATCGCGTCGCGCACCCCGGAGACGGTCTGCCCGGCGAGGGGCGCGCCGGCGTACACCGTGGCCTCGGCGCCCCGCGGACCGGATGCCTCGACGGCGGCGAAGCGGTACGTGGCGGTGTCGCCGTCGACGGTGACGTCGCCGGTCGAGTACGCCACCTCGCCGGAGACCTCGCCCGTCCCCCCGTCCCCCTCCTCGGGGCGCGCGGGAAGCGCCTTCGTCCGCCCGCTGCCGGTCCCTTCGATGGCCTCGATGTCCTCCCCGACGGCGACCACGCGGCCGTCGTCGTCGACGACCTGGACGGGGTGCTCCTCGGTGTCGTCGGGCAGGTCCAGCTCGCCGAAGGGCGTACCGGAGGCGATCTGGGAGGCGACGGAGCGGGCCGTGACGTCGGCCCGGAGCCCGGCCTGGTCGGCCAGGTTGCCGCGCAGCACCGACAGCAGCGCCACTCCGGCGACGACCAGGGCGAGCGCGACGACGAGGGTGGCGCCGAGCGCGGTGCGGGCGCGTACGGACCTCAGGGGGTGTCTCACCGCGCCTCCAGACGGTAACCGGCGCCGCGGACCGTCCCGATGGTCTCCGGCCCCAGCTTGCGCCGCAGCGCGGACACGTACACCTCGACGATGTTCGGGTCGCCCTCGTACGCGAAGTCCCAGACGTGCTCCAGGATCTCCGCCTTCGACACCACCTCACCGGCCCGTGTGGCGAGGTGCTCCAGCACGGCGAACTCCTTGGCGGTCAGCGTGACCTCCCCGTCCCCCACCAGGACGCGCCGGCTCGCGGTGTCCACGGTGAGCGCCCCGGCCCTGAGCACCGGCGACGCGCCGCGACCCCGCCGCCGCAGCAGGGCCCTGACCCTCGCCACCAGGACGACGTACGAGAACGGCTTGGTGAGGTAGTCGTCGGCGCCGGTGTCGAGGCCCTCCGCCTCGTCGTACTCGCCGTCCTTGGCGGTGAGCATCAGGATCGGCACCTCGTGCCCGGCGGCCCTGAGCGCCGCGCACACGCGGTAGCCGTTCATGCCGGGCAGCATGATGTCGAGCACGACCAGGTCGTAGGCCCCGTCGCCCGCCCGGTGGAGTCCCTCCAGCCCGTCGTGGACGACATCGACGGCGAACCCTTCGGCCCGCAGGCCGGCGGCGAGGGACAGGGCGAGCCGCTTCTCGTCCTCCACGATCAACAGGCGCATGCGTTCAGGGTCGCAAACGGAACCTGAAGAGGCCTTCAGGGGCCTTCAGCCCGCGTTCAGCAAGCCGGCGGCAGGGTGGTTCCCGTACTGAACGCGACGACTCCTCGGAGGCCATCCATGAAGCGCAACCTGATCATCGCCACGGTGACCGCCGCGGCCCTGCTGACGGGCGGCACGGCGGCGGCGTTCGCCGTGTCGACGGACGACGAGGCCCCGGAGCCCCGGCGCACCGTCCAGGGCGTCAAGGTGACCGCCGACGAAGCCCTGAAGGCGGTCGCGAACCACGGCACGGTGATCTCACTGGACCTGGACGACGACACCGACGACGGCGGCGAGAAGTCCTGGGACGTCGAACTGCTGACGAAGGACGGCAAGGTCCAGGAGTGGACCGTCGACGCGACGACGGCGAAGGCCACGCAGGACAAGGACGACGACGACTCCGCCGACCAGGACGACTGACGCCCGCACCCTGGCGTACGACGGGAGCCCGGGGCCCGGCAAGGCGCCGAGCCGCCCCGCACGCGGCGTACGGCGCAGGGGTTGGCGGCCAGGGCAGGGCACCCATACGAAGGGGCCGCCGGCCCCGTGGGGGTGCCCCCTCCGGAGGAGAGCCGAGCCCGGAGGGGCCCCGCCCCCGCCCACCGGCGAGGGCCGCACCCCGCCACCGGGCGCCCGGGCGCGGCGGCACCGAGCCCGGGGCGCGCACCCCGGCCCGGGCCCCGCAACCGGCAACCGGCAACCGGCAACCGGCAACGGCGAGCATGGTCCGCCCGCCCGTCGGGGCTACCGCCCCGTCAGCCCCGCCACCAGCTCGTCCGCCGCCGCGTACGGGTCCAGGGCGCCGCCCACGATCCGGTCGGCGAGCGTGTCGAGGCGGCGGTCGCCGTGGAGATCGCCGATACGTTCGCGCAGGGCCGTGACCGCGATGGTCTCGACCTCGCGGGCGGCGCGGGCGCGCCGGCGCTCCGCGAGGACGCCCCGCTCCTCCATCCACGCGCGGTGCTTCTCCAGCGCTTCGACGACCTCGTCGATGCCCTCGCCCCGCGCGGCGACCGTCTTGACGATGGGCGGGCGCCAGTCGCCGGGGCCGCGCGCCTCGCCGAGGCCCAGCATGTGGTTGAGTTCCCGCGCCGTGGCGTCGGCTCCGTCGCGGTCGGCCTTGTTGACGACGTACACGTCACCGATCTCCAGGATGCCCGCCTTCGCGGCCTGGATCCCGTCGCCCATGCCCGGCGCGAGGAGCACCACGGACGTGTCGGCCTGGGAGGCGATCTCGACCTCGGACTGCCCGACGCCCACGGTCTCGACGAGCACCACGTCGCACCCGGCCGCGTCGAGCACCCGGATGGCCTGCGGGGCGGCCCAGGCCAGCCCGCCCAGATGCCCGCGCGTGGCCATCGACCGGATGTAGACCCCCGGGTCCGACGCGTGCTCGGACATCCGGACCCGGTCGCCGAGCAGGGCGCCCCCGCTGAAGGGGGACGACGGGTCCACGGCGAGCACGCCGACCCGCTTGCCGGCCCGCCGGTACGCGCTGACCAGCGCCGACGTGGAGGTCGACTTGCCGACACCGGGCGAGCCGGTCAGGCCCACCACGTACGCGCCGCCCGTGAGGGGGGCCAGCGCCGCCATCACCTCACGCAGCTGCGGGGACGCCCCCTCCACGAGCGAGATCAGCCGGGCCACGGCCCGTGGCCGGCCCTCCCGTGCCTGGGCGACCAGTGCGGGGACGTCCACCATCACGTACAGCTCCTTACTTGCCGTTGCCCGGCACGCGGACGATGAGCGCGTCGCCCTGGCCGCCGCCGCCGCACAGCGCTGCCGCGCCGGTGCCGCCGCCGCGCCGCTTGAGCTCCAGCGCCAGGTGGAGGACCACACGGGCACCGGACATACCGATGGGGTGCCCCAGGGCGATGGCGCCGCCGTTGACGTTCACCTTTTCGGGGGTCACGCCGAGGTCCTTCATTGACTGCACGGCGACGGCGGCGAACGCCTCGTTGATCTCGATCAGATCCAGGTCCGACACGTCCAGCCCGTCCTTCTTCAGGGCGTGCCGGATGGCGTTCGAGGGCTGCGACTGGAGCGAGTTGTCCGGCCCGGCCACGTTGCCGTGGGCGCCGATCTCCGCGATCCACTCCAGGCCGAGCTCCTCGGCCTTGGCCTTGCTCATCACGACGACGGCCGCCGCGCCGTCGGAGATCTGCGAGGACGTGCCGGCGGTGATGGTGCCGTCCTTGGCGAAGGCGGGGCGCAGCCTGCCCAGCGACTCCGCCGTGGTCTCCGGGCGGATGCCCTCGTCCTTGCTGAAGATCACCGGGTCGCCCTTGCGCTGCGGGATCTCGACGGGGGTGATCTCGGCCTCGAAGATGCCGTTCTTCTGCGCGGCGGCGGCCCGCTGGTGGGACAGGGCGGCGATCTCGTCCTGCGCCTCGCGGGGGATGCCGAGGCGGGTGTTGTGCTTCTCGGTGGACTCGCCCATGGCGATGCCCTCGAAGGAGTCGGTGAGGCCGTCGTACGCCATGGCGTCGAGCATCTCGATCGCGCCGTACTTGTAGCCCTCGCGGGACTTGGGCAGCAGGTGCGGGGCGTTGGTCATGGACTCCTGGCCGCCGGCGACGATCACGTCGAACTCGCCGGCGCGGATCAGCTGGTCGGCCAGCGCGATGGCGTCGAGCCCGGAGAGACACACCTTGTTGATGGTGAGCGCGGGGACGTTCATGGGGATGCCGGCCTTGACGGCGGCCTGACGGGCGGGGATCTGGCCGGCGCCGGCCTGCAGCACCTGGCCCATGATCACGTACTGCACCTGATCGCCGCCGATGCCGGCCCGGTCCAGCGCGGCCTTGATGGCGAAGCCGCCGAGGTCGGCGCCGGAGAAGGACTTCAGCGAGCCGAGCAGCCGGCCCATGGGCGTGCGTGCTCCCGCGACGATGACGGAGGTGGTACCGGTCGTTCCAGACATGAGACAGGATCCCCTTTCAGCACGGGGCTGAGGAGTGAACGAGGGTTTACCGCCAATGTACTGAGCGGTACGGGCCCGGGTCACCGGCCAGCCGGTGTGATCGCGCGCACGTTGCGTAACCACCTCCTGCGGCGCTCCACTGGGTCCATGCTGACGCGCATCGACCACATCGGAATCGCCTGTTTCGACCTCGACAAAACCGTCGAGTTCTACCGTGCCACGTACGGGTTCGAGGTCTTCCACACCGAGATCAACGAGGAGCAGGGCGTACGCGAGGCCATGCTCAAGATCAACGAGACGTCGGACGGCGGCGCCTCCTACCTCCAGCTGCTGGAGCCCACCCGCGAGGACTCGGCGGTCGGGAAGTGGCTGGCCAAGAACGGCGAGGGAGTCCACCACATCGCCTTCGGCACGGCGGACGTGGACGGCGACGCCGCCGCCATCCGCGAGAAGGGCGTGCGGGTGCTGTACGACGAGCCGCGCATCGGTTCGATGGGGTCGCGGATCACCTTCCTCCACCCCAAGGACTGCCACGGGGTCCTCACGGAACTCGTCACCTCCGCTGACCCGTCCTCAGCGGAGCACTGACCTCCGGATTCCCGGCCCGGTAGAGTGGGCGGCTCCGGGCCGGGGACGGGTCGGGGCCGCGCCGCGTCCCCGACAGTGATCTGACACCATTCCCCGGGGGGCCGTTCGCCCGGCGAACGGTGCTCGTGCAGGAGAGTTGCGACCAGGGGACGGATGGGACCGCGCAGTGCGGGGCTACGAACGCCAGGAGAGCCACCGGGCTGACGACCACCTTTCGCGGTTCGAAGCCGAGATGGACCGGCTGAAGACCGAGCGGGAGAAGGCCGTCCAGCACGCCGAGGACCTCGGTTACCAGGTCGAGGTCTTGCGCGCCAAGCTCCATGAGGCGCGCCGCACCATCGCCACCCGGCCCGCCTACGACAGCGCGGACATCGGCTACCAGGCCGAGCAGCTGCTGCGCAACGCCCAGATCCAGGCCGAGCAGTTGCGCTCCGACGCCGAGCGGGAGCTGCGCGAGGCCCGCGCCCAGACCCAGCGGATCCTGCAGGAGCACGCCGAGCACCAGGCCCGGCTCCAGGCGGAGTTGCACGCCGAGGCGGTGCAGCGCCGCCAGCAACTGGACCAGGAGCTGTCCGAGCGCCGCCGGACCGTCGAGGCGCACGTCAACGAGAACGTGGCCTGGGCGGAGCAGCTGCGCGCCCGCACCGAGGCGCAGGCCCGCCGTCTGCTGGAGGAGTCCCGCGCGGAGGCCGAGCAGTCCCTGGCCACCGCCCGCGCGGAGGCGACCCGGCTGGCGGAGGAGGCCCGCCGTCGGCTCGGCTCGCAGACGGAGGCGGCCCGCGCCGAGGCCGAGGCGATCCTGCTGCGCGCCCGCAAGGACGCCGAGCGGCTGCTGAACGCCGCGTCCACGCAGGCGCAGGAGGCCACCAGCCACGCCGAGCAGCTGCGCAGCGCCACCACCGCCGAGTCCGAGCAGGCGCGCCAGCAGGCCACGGAGCTGAGCCGGACCGCCGAGCAGCGGCTCCAGGAGGCGGACGAGCGGCTGCGCGAGGCCCGCGCGGAGGCCGACAAGGTCGTCGCGGAGGCCCGGGACGCGGCGGCCAAGCGGCTGTCGAGCGCCGAGTCGGAGACCGAGCAGCGCACGCGTACGGCCAAGGCGGAGATCGCACGGCTGGTCGCCGAGGCGACGAAGGAGTCCGAGACCCTCAAGGCGGAGGCCGAGCAGGCGCTCGCCGACGCCCGCGCGGCGGCGGAGAAGCTGGTCGCGGAGGCCACCGAGAAGGCGCGTACGGCGGCGGCGGAGGACTCGGCGGCGCAGCTGGCGAAGGCGGCCCGTACGGCCGAGGAGGTTCTCACCAAGGCGTCCGAGGACGCCCGCGAGACGACCCGCAAGGCGTCCGAGGAGGCCGAGCGGCTCCGCCGCGAGGCCGAGGCGGAGGCGGACCGGCTGCGCGCCGAGGCGCACGACACGGCCGAGCAGCTCAAGGGCGCCGCGAAGGACGACACCAAGGAGTACCGCGCCAAGACGGTCGAGCTCCAGGAGGAGGCGCGCCGGCTGCGCGGCGAGGCCGAGCAGCTGCGGGCGGAGGCCATCGCCGAGGGCGAGCGGATCCGCGGCGAGGCGCGGCGCGAGGCCGTCCAGCAGATCGAGGAGGCGGCCAGGACCGCCGAGGAGCTGCTGACCAAGGCGAAGGCCGACGCGGACGAGCTGCGCACGGCGGCCACCGCCGAGAGCGAGCGGGTCCGCGCCGAGGCGATCGAGCGGGCGACCGGCCTGCGCAAGCAGGCCGAGGAGGCGTTGGAGCGCACCCGTACGGAGGCCGAGGAGCTGCGGACGGAGGCCGAGGAGCAGGCCGAGTCCGTGCGGGCCGCGGCCGAGGAGGCCGCCGCCGCGCTGCGCGAGGAGGCCGAACGGGTCGTCGCGGCCCGGCAGGCGGAGGCCGCCGAGGAGCTGGCCCGGCTGCACTCCGAGGCCGAGGCCCGCCTCACGGCCGCCGAGCAGGCGCTGGCCGACGCGCGCGCCGAGGGTGAGCGGATCCGCCGGGAGGCGGCGGAGGAGACGGAGCGGCAGCGCGGCGAGGCCGCCGAGCGCATCCGTACGCTCCAGGCGCAGGCCGAGCAGGAGGCCGAGCGGCTCCGCACGGAGGCGGCGTCGGACGCGTCGACCACCCGCGCGGAGGCGGAGAACATCGCGGTACGGCTCCGTTCGGAGGCCGCCGCGGAGGCCGAGCGGCTCAAGTCGGAGGCGCAGGAGTCGGCCGACCGGGTGCGGGCGGAGGCCCAGGCCGCGGCCGAGCGCGTCACCGCGGAGGCCGCCGAGGAGCTGGCCGCCGCGCAGGAGGAGGCCAACCGGCGCCGCCGCGAGGCGGAGGAGATCCTGGGCGGCGCCCGCGCGGAGGCGGACCAGGAGCGGCAGCGGGCGCGCGAGCAGAGCGAGGAGCTGCTGGCGTCCGCGCGCAAGCGCGTCGAGGAGGCGCAGACCGAGGCACAGCGGCTGGTCGAGGAGGCGGACCGGCGGGCGACCGAGATGGTCACCGCGGCGGAGCAGACCGCCCAGCAGGTGCGGGAGTCGGTCGCCGGGCTGCACGAGCAGGCCGAGGAGGAGATCGCCGGGCTGCGCTCGGCCGCCGAGCACGCGGCGGAGCGTACGCGCACGGAGGCGCAGGAGGAGGCGGACCGCGTCCGCTCCGACGCGTACGCGGAGCGGGAGCGGGCCGCGGAGGACGCGGCCCGGTTGCGGGCCCGCGCGCAGGAGGAGACGGACGCCGCCAAGGCGCTGGCCGAGCGGACGATGGCGGACGCCATCGCCGATTCGGAGCGGCTGAAGGCGGACACCGCGGAGTACGCCCAGCGGGTACGGACGGAGGCGTCCGACGCGCTGGCGTCGGCCGACCAGGACGCGTCACGCACGCGTGCCGACGCCCGGGAGGACGCCAACCGGATCCGTTCGGAGGCCGCCGCGCAGGCGGACCGCATGGCGGCGGAGGCAGACCGGCTGCGGGCCGAGGCCGAGCAGGTCAAGGCGGAGGGCGAGGCCGAGGCCGAGGCGCTGCGCGCCGCCGCCCGCGCGGACGGCGAACAGGTCCTCGACGAAGCCCGCAAGGCCGCCGACAAGCGCCGCGCCGACGCCGCCGAACAAGCCGACCAGCTCATCGGCGAGGCGACATCCGAGGCCGAGCGCATCGGTGCCGAGACCGCCGAGCGGGTCGAGCGGCTGGTCGCCGAGGCGACGGCCGAGGCCGAGCGGGTGCGTACCGAGGCCACCGGCGAGGCGGAGCGGCTGCGGGCGGAGGCGGCCGAGACGGTCGGCTCCGCGCAGCAGGCCGCCGAACGCATCCGGGCGGAGGCCGAGCGGCACCGCGCGGAGGCGGAGGCGGCGGCCGAGCAGATGCGCGGCGAGGCGCGGACCGAGGCCGACCGGATGGTCGACGAGGCGCGCGAGGCGGCGGCCAAGCGCCGCGCGGACGCGGCCGAGCAGGCCGACCAGCTCATCGCGAAGGCACAGGAGGAGGCGCTGCGGGCGACCGCCGAGGCGGAGTCGCAGGCCGACACGATGGTCGGCGCGGCCCGCAAGGAGGCCGAGCGGATCGTCACCGAGGCGACCGTCGAGGGCAACACGCTCGTCGAGAAGGCCCGTACGGACGCGGACGAGCTGCTGGTCGGGGCGCGCGGGGACGCGAACGCCATAAGGGAGCGCATGGAGGAGCTCCGCGCGCGTACCGAGGCGGAGATCGAGCAGCTCCACGAGCGGGCGCGCCGGGAGGCCGCCGAACAGCTGAAGTCGGCCGGCGAGCGGGCGGACAGGCTCGTCAAGGCCGCGACCGAGCAGCGCGCCGAGGCCGAGGCCAAGGCGAAGGAGTTGCTGGCCGACGCGAACGCGGAGGCGAGCAAGGTCCGGATCTCGGCGGTGAAGAAGGCGGAAGGGCTGCTCAAGGAGGCCGAGCAGAAGAAGGCCACGCTGACCCGCGAGGCGGAAAAGATCAAGGCGGATGCCGAGCGCGAGGCCGAGAAGATGATCGCCGACGGCAAGCGTGAGGTGGAGGTCCTGGCGCGCAGGCGTGAGGACATTCAGGCGGAGATTTCGCGCGTTCAGGACGTATTGGAGGCGCTCGAGTCGTTCGAAGCCCCGTCAGGGGGTACGAAGGAGAGCGGAGTCAAGGCGGGTGCGGCGGCCGGGGGTACCCGTTCGAGTAGCAAGTCATCCGACGGATAAGCCACTCAAAAGGCTGGACATTCTGTAGTTTGAACGGGCATCCACTCGAAGACACGCCGCTTTGGCCCCTAGGATTCCCCCTAACACCTCACCGGTCTCATTCGACAGGAACCCCATGAGCGACACTTCCTCCCCCTTCGGCTTCGAGCTCGTGCGGCGTGGTTACGACCGCGGTCAGGTGGACGACCGCATTACCAAGCTCGTCGCCGACCGAGACAGTGCTCTGGCCCGAATCACCTCTCTGGAAAAGCGCATCGAGGAGCTCCACCTCGAGACGCAGAACGCCCAGGCCCAGGTCAGCGACGCCGAACCGTCGTACGCCGGGCTCGGCGCCCGTGTCGAGAAGATCCTCCGTCTGGCCGAGGAGGAGGCGAAGGACCTGCGCGAGGAGGCCCGTCGCGCCGCCGAGCAGCACCGCGAGCTCGCCGAGTCGGCGGCCCAGCAGGTGCGCAACGACGCCGAGGCGTTCGCCACCGAGCGCAAGGCGAAGGCCGAGGACGAGGGCGTACGGATCGTCGAGAAGGCCCAGGGCGAGGCGAACACGCTGCGCGCCGAGGCGCAGAAGGACGCGCAGTCCAAGCGCGAGGAGGCGGACGCCCTCTTCGAGGAGACCCGCGCGAAGGCCGCGCAGGCGGCGGCCGACTTCGAGACGAACCTGGCGAAGCGGCGCGAGCAGTCGGAGCGGGACCTGGCGTCGCGTCAGGCGAAGGCGGAGAAGCGTCTCGCCGAGATCGAGCACCGGGCGGAGCAGCTGCGCCTGGAGGCCGAGAAGCTGCGCACGGACGCGGAGCGCCGGGCCCGCCAGACGGTGGAGACCGCGCAGCGCCAGGCCGAGGACATCGTGGCGGACGCGAACGCCAAGGCGGACCGTATTCGCAGCGAATCGGAGCGCGAGCTGGCGGCGCTGACGAACCGCCGCGACTCCATCAACGCCCAGCTGACCAACGTCCGCGAGATGCTGGCCACGCTGACCGGCGCGGCGGTGGCCGCGGCCGGCTCCCCGGTGGACGACGAGCCGGTCTCCCGCGGCGTCCCGGCCCAGCAGGCCCGCTGACCCCTTCGTATCCCCGTTCGACCGACGCCCTCGGGCCACCGTCGCCTGCCGCCCCACCCGGTGCGGAAGGAACGGTGCCCCGGGGGCGCCTGCTTGGGTCCCCCCGCGCGGTCAGGGGGGATGGCCGGCCCCCGGAACGAGTAGCTTGGTGGGATGATCGAGCTCGAGGGGCTGACGAAACGCTTCGGCGCGAAGACGGCGGTCGACCATCTCTCCTTCCATGTGCGTCCGGGCTTGGTGACGGGCTTTCTGGGGCCGAACGGCGCGGGCAAGTCGACGACCATGCGGATGATGCTCGGGCTGGACAACCCGACCAGCGGGGTGGCCCGGATCGACGGCAGGCACTACCGGGAGCTGGACGAGCCGCTCAAGCACGTGGGCGCGTTGCTCGAGGCGAAGGCGATGCACGGCGGACGGAGCGCGTACAACAACCTGCTCTGTCTGGCCCAGTCCAATCGCATTCCGGAGCGCCGGGTGGGCGAGGTTCTGGATCTTGTCGGGCTGTCCGCCGTGGCCAGGAAGAAACCGAAAGGTTTCTCGATGGGTATGGGCCAGCGCTTGGGAATCGCCGCCGCCCTCCTCGGTGATCCACAGGTTCTCCTCTTCGACGAACCCGTCAATGGTCTGGACCCCGAGGGAATTCACTGGATCCGCAATCTGATGAAGACGCTGGCCGGGGAAGGCCGGACGATCTTCGTTTCCAGCCATCTGATGAGTGAAATGGCCCTGACGGCGGACCACTTGATCGTCATCGGGCAGGGCAAGCTGCTCGCCGACACCTCCATGGCGGATTTCATCCAGCAGAACTCCCGGAGTTATGTACGGCTGCGCTCGCCCCAGCGGGAGGAGCTCCGCGACGCGCTGCACCGCGACGGCATGACGGTGGTGGAGACGGTGGACGGGACGCTGGAGATCGACGGCGCGACGACGGAGGAGATCGGCGAGCTCGCGGGGCGGCACGGGATCGTGCTGCACGAGCTGAGCGCGCAGCGCGCCTCGCTGGAGGAGGCGTTCATGCAGATGACGGCGGGGGCGGTCGAGTACCACGCCCACTCCGCGAACGCCCCGCGGTGGGCTCCGAGGGAGGGCTGAACGATGGCATCGGTACCCGCGGTCCTGCGGTCCGAATGGACCAAGATCCGTACGGTCGCGTCGACGGTCTGGACACTGGCGAGCGCGCTGGTCGTCACCGTGGCGCTGGGCGCGGCGCTGTCCGCGCTGGTGAAGGCGACGTTCGACGACATGCCGGCCATGGAGCGGGCCACGTTCGATCCGACCGTGGTGAGCTTCTCCGGCATGCTGCTCGGCCAGCTGGCGATGGTGGTGTTCGGGGTGCTGGTGGTCGGCACGGAGTACAGCACCGGCATGATCCGCACGTCGCTCGCGGCGGTGCCGCGGCGGGCCACGTTCCTCTTCGGCAAGATCTTCGTGGCGGGGGTGCTGGCGCTGGTCGTCGGTCTGCTGACCAGCTTCCTGTCGTTCTTCCTCGGTCAGGCGCTGCTGGGTGAGCACCGCACCACCATCGGCGAGGAGAACGTCCTGCGCGCGGTGATCGGCGGCGGCCTGTACATGGGCCTGATGGCGGTGTTCTCGATGGGCGTGGCGGCGATGCTGCGCTCGACGGTGCTGTCGCTGGGCATCCTGGTGCCGTTCTTCTTCCTCATCTCCCAGATCCTGTCGGCGGTGCCGAAGGCCAGGGAGGTGGCGGAGTACTTCCCCGACCAGGCCGGCGCCACGATCATGCAGGTGGTGCCCGGCGCGATGGGCAGTGACCCGCCGCCCTACGGCCCGTGGGGCGGGCTCGGCATCATGCTGCTGTGGGTGGCGGCGGCGCTGGCCGGGGGGTACGTCGTACTGCAGCGCCGGGACGCGTAGCCCGCCCGGCCCGGGCGAGCGGTCGGCCCGGGTCGACAGGGCAGTCGGTCGGGCGGACCCCCGGCCGGGCGGGCGGCCCGGGGCGGGTGGGCGGCCCGGGGCGGGCGGTCGGGCGGGCGGTGGGTTCATGTGGGGCGGACCCCGGCCCGGGCGCGCGGACCCCTGGTCGGTCGGGCCGTCCCGGGTCGGCAGGGCGAGCCGGGCCAGTCGGGCGGACCCCGGGCCGGGCGGGCCGTCCCAGGTTGGCAGGGCGAGCCGGGCCAGTCGGCCCAGGCGGGCGGCGGGCCCAGGTGGGGCGAACCCCGGCCCAGGCGGCGACCCGGGGCCAGCAGGCGGGTCCAGGTGGGGCGGACCCCGGGCCGTCGGGCGAACCCCCGGCCCCGGCGGGCGGCCCAGGGCGAGCCGGGCCGGCAGGGCAGCCCCCTGGACCGGCGGGCGGGCGGGGCCCGGGGCGTCGCGTACTAGCCCAGCTTGGCGACCTGGGCGTCGACGACGACCTTCGGCAGCTCGTAGTCCTTGCCCGCGCCGGCGGCCATGACGTTCATCGCGTAGAAGCCGGCGATCACGGCGCCCTTGCGCACGGCGGCGATCTTGACGGGCATCCTGTCGCCCTCCTGCTCGGTCACCACGGTCCAGGCAGCCGCCTCGTCACCGCCGGTGAGCGGGGTGCCGGTGACGCTCAGCACCTTCCGCTGGGTCCCCCTCACGGTGACCTGGAAGCCACCGGCGCACGCGGTAGCGGCGGTGCGCAGCGCGGCGAAGGTCTCCTCGGCTCCCTTGGCCTCGTACGAGCCGAGGACGGGCATGGTCAGCGTGACGTCGAACGCGGCGGCGATGTCCTCGACCGAGTCGCCCTTCTTCGGCTCCTCGAGCACCTTGCGCTTCACCTCCGCCGCCGGCTCCCCTGCCGCCACACCGGCGATCAGACGGGCGATGGGCTCGCACTGGGCCTTGTCGACGGTGATGTCCTTGGCGGTGAGGGTGTCGCCGGGCCCGGCCTTCGTCACCTTGTGCCCGGCGACGTCGCCCTGGGCGAGGACGAGCTTCTCCAGCTCGGCGGCGGAGGGGGCCCTCACCGCGCCGGGCTCGGCGGCGCCGGACTCCTTGCCCTTGCCGGCGCCTTCGTCGCCGGACTTGCCGGCGCTGCAGGCGGTGCCCAGGAGGGCGAGGGACACCGCGGCGGCGGCGACGGACGTACGGCGGATGAGCGTGGCTCGCATGGGCGCAACTTCCCGAAGTGATTGTCGTGACTGCGCCAAGCCTAGGTCCGTTGAGGTGGAGTGATCATGGGCGGGGGCGGGATGGGACCGCATCGTGCCGGTGATGTGATCGTTCACGCCCGCCGCCTCCGGCGTACGGCCGCCGCGCGCAATAGTCCACATGGGGCTCCTCATCGTCCACGGCGACCGCTCTAGCATCGTGGACGAGCCGGCCGCGCGGCACCGGTACGCACCGCAGCATCCCCACTCCCGCACCGCGGGTGCACGGCTGCGGTGCGCACTGCGATCCCAGCCAGGAAGCCCCCCATCGGACGGAGATTTCCCATGCGCAGGACGAGCGCACGGTACAAGCTGGCAGGCGCGGCCACCGCGGCCGTCGCCGCGGTGGCCCTCACCGGCACCACCGCCTGGAGCAGCGGGGCGGTCGCGCCGGCCGCCGAGCCGGACACCGCGACCACGGCCGCCGCCGGGCCCATCGGGTTCGGCGCGGGCACGACGGGCGGCGCGGGCGGCGCCACCGTCACCGTGTCGGACACCGCGGCCTTCACCGCCGCCGTACAGCGGGCGGAGCCGCTGATCGTACGGGTCAACGGCACGATCACCCTGAGCTCGATGACCAAGGTCGCCTCCCACAAGACCGTCGTCGGCGTCGGCACCTCGGGAAAGATCACCGGCAGCGGACTGAACGTCAGCGGCGTCTCCAACGTCATCATCCAGAACCTGACCTTCACCGGCTCCAACGACGACGCGATCAACGTCCAGGAGTCGACCCAGGTGTGGATCGACCACAACGACGTCTCGAACGCCTACGACGGCGGCATCGACATCAAGCGCGCCTCCGACAAGGTCACCGTGTCGTGGAACCGCACGCACCACCAGAACAAGAACATGCTGCTCGGCCACTCCGACAGCAACGGCAGCCAGGACACGGGCAAGCTGCGGGTGACGTACGCGCACAACTGGTTCGACGGTACGACCCAGCGCAATCCGCGTGTGCGGTTCGGCAACCCGGTGCACGTGCTGAACAACTACTTCAGCAACGTCGGCGACTACGGCGTGGCGTCCACGGAGAAGGCGGGCGTGCTGGTCGAGGGCAACTACTTCGAGAACACGGAGGACCCGTTCCACCTCGGCGAGGGCGACTCCGACCCGGGCTCGCTGGTGGCGAGGAACAACCACTTCGTCAACTCGGGCTCCGGCCAGGCCGGCGGCACGGTCAACCCCATCCCCTACAGCTACACGGCCGACACCGCGTCGAGCGTGAAGTCCATCGTCGTGGCGGGTGCCGGGGTCGGCAGGATCTGACCGGGCGGCCCGGGGCCGGCCGGGACACGGCCCCAGTGGTCCTCGCCCCGCACGGGGCGGGGGCCGCTGCCGTGCCCGGTGCCCGCCTCGCGTGTCGTTTCCCTTGTCGGAGCCCGGGCGCGCCACTATCGTCCGGGCCCTGGCAGGCATGTCCATGTCGGACGAGCGAGGAACCCATGGCGGAACGCGCGACCGCGGGAGCGCCGCGGGAAGGGCGCCCCACCCTGGGGCTGGTCACCGCCAACGTCCACCTCGGCGTCGGCGCGAGCCTGTGGTCGGGGGTCCTCGCGGCGGCCGAGCGCAACGACGTGAATCTGGTGTGCCTGCCCGGCGGCCCGTTACGGCCGCGCGGCTCCCCACGCAACACGTTGTACGAACTCATCGGCGAGGAACGGCTCGACGGCGTCATCTGCTGGACCTCCGCCCTCGGCCTGCCCGCCGGCAGCGACGACGCCGCGCGGCTCGCCGACCGGCTGGGCACGCTCCCGGTGGTCAGCCTCAACCAGGACCTGGGCGGCCACGAGACGCTGCTGCTCGACAGCCACGCCGGGATGCGGGAGGCCGTCGGCCACCTCGTCGAGACGCACGACCGGCGCCGACTCGCCTGCATCCGGGGGCCGTTGACGCATCCGGTCTCCCTCGACCGCTACCGCGCGTACACCCATGCCGCCGCCCGGCACCGCGTCCCCGTCGACCGGTCCCTGGTCACCACGGTCGCCGACTTCGGCGGCGGTGCCGGCGCCTCGGCGGTGCGCGTCCTGCTCGACGTTCGGGGGCTGCGGCCCGGCCGGGACTTCGACGCGCTGGTGGCGTGCAGCGACGTACTCGCCGCCGACGCCCTGCGCTGCCTGACCGAGCGCGGCGTGCGGGTGCCCGAGGACGTGGCGGTCGTCGGCTTCAACGACTCCCTCGAAGCCCGGCTCTCCGACCCGCCCCTGACGTCGGTGTCGCTGCCCTTCGCCGAGCTCGGCGCGCTCGCCGTGGACACCCTGGTGGCCCGGTTACGGGGCACACGCCCGCCCGCGCGCAACGTGGTGCCCGGCACGCTGGTGACGCGCCGCTCCTGCGGCTGTCATTCGCCCCTGGTGACACAGGGCCGCGGGCCCCTTCCCCCGTCACCGGCCCCGGTCGGGGCGGACGGGGCGTTCGCCGCCTTTCCCCGCGCCGCCGGGGAGATCGCCGCCGCGTTCCACGCGGACGTGGACGCGACCGGAGCCGGGACCGGGGCAGAGGGAGGCGGGCGCGGTGACGGCGCGGCGTTCCTGCCCCTGCTGGAGGCGCTCATCGGCACCGAGGTCCGCACCTTCGACGACGCGGCCGTGTGGGACGGCGCCCTGCTGCGCGCCCGCGACCTCGCCGTCCCCCTGCTTCCGCCCCCCGGCCGGGCGCGCGCCGAGCGGCTCTTCGGGCAGGCCCGGCTCATGGTCGCCGACAAGTCGCACCGACTGCTGGAGTACGAGCGGTGGGCCGAGGAGCAGGAGTCGCGCCGGCTGCGGGACCTGGGCACCACCCTGACCACCACCACCGACCTGGACGCCCTGACCGGGGCGCTGGCCCGCCATCTGCCCGGCACGGGCGTCCCCGGCTGCCGACTGGTGCTGTACGGGGACGGGGCGGCCATCCCCGGGGCCGGTGACGGGGGCGGCCTCGCCCGGGCCGTACTGCGCCCGGAGGAACGCGCCGACCCGGCCGCGCGCGGCGCGGCGGAACCGTACCCCGTCGGCCGCGTCCTGCCGGACGCCCTGCTGCCGGCCGCCGACCGCCGTTTCACCCTGGTCGCCGAGCCGCTCCACATCGGTGACGAGCGGCTGGGGTACGTGCTCTTCGACGCCTCCCCCGGTCACGGGGCCGCACAGCGCGGACCGCTGTACCGGGCGCTGGGCGACCAGATCAGCGCGGCGCTCAAGGGCATCCGGCTGTTCGACGAGGTGCGGCGGGCCCGGGACGCCGCCGAGCAGGCCAACCGGCTCAAGACCCGGCTGCTGGACAACGCGACCGGTGAGCTGCGCACCCCGGTGGAGGCGCTCGTGCGCCACACCCGCCCCCCGTCGCCGGCGGCCGGCGCGGGCCGGGACCCGGCCGCCGCGCTGCGCTCGGCCCACGCCGACGCGGGACGCCTGCTGCGGCTCATCGACGACCTGCTGGACCTGTCCCGCGCGGAGATCGACGCGCTGGACCTGTCCCGGTGTCTGATCGATCCGCGTCCGCTGCTGGCCGAGGCGGTCGCCACCGCCGCCGGCGCCGACCCGGACCGGCGCGTGGTGGGGCGGCTGCCGCGCCGCCTGCCCGCGATCAGCGCGGACGGGCCCCGCCTGCGGCAGATCGTCCTGCACCTGCTGACCGCGGCGGCGGCCCTCACCACCGGTCCGGTGCCGGTGACGCTCACCGCGGACGTACGGCCGCCGGTGCTGTCCGTCCACATCACCGGCCCGCCGGACATGGGCGTGCCCTCCGCCGACGCCTCCGGGTCGCGGCTGAGCCTCGCGATCGCCCGCCGGCTCGCCGTCCTGCACGGCGGTGCGGTCACCCTGGGCCCGGACCGGGGCGGGCCGCCCGGGTTCCGCCTGGAACTGCCCCTGCCCACCCCGGCCGACGCTCCCGGCGCGCCGCCCCCGGCCGACGGCACGCGCACGCTGTTCGTGGCGAGCGCCGGCGCACCACCCGGCGAGGTCACCGCCCTCGCGCGGCGCCATGGGCTGCCGACGCACCGGCTGCACCCGGACGAGGACGTCGCCTCGCTCCTGGAGCGGCACACCCCGGCCGCGGTCGCCTGGGACGTCGGGCAGGCCCGCCCGCACGAGTGGGGCCCGGTGCGGCGGCTGTACGACCACCCGGCCTGCCGCCACGTCCCGTTCCTGCTGTACGGCCCCGTCCAGGGCCGGGACCTGGGGCGGGCGCTCGGTGCGCTGCGGCCCGCCGGCCCGGCCGAGCCGGCCCTCGTCGTCGACGGCGACCCGGTGCACCGGGAGCGGCTGCGGCGGCTGCTGACCGGTGTCCTTCCCGGCCGCCCGGTCCGTACGGCCGTCGACGGCGCCTCGGCCACGGCCCTGCTCGCGGAGGAGCTGCCGTGCCTGCTCGTCGTCTCCCGCGAGCTGACGGACCCGGACGGCTTCACCCTGGTGGAGCGCGTGTACGAGACGGCCGCCGCGCGCCGGCTGCCGGTCATCCCGGTGCTGATGGTCAGCGGCCACGGGTTCACCGCGGACGACGTGCGCCGGGCGGAGCCGTACCCCGCTCTCGTCCTGCTGGGCCGGGACATCCTCACCGACGACGAGCTCACCGGTCTGCTGACCACCCTGACCCGGCGCACGGACCCGGCGGCCCTGCGCGCGCACGGCCCGGTGCGCCACGCGCTCGCGCACATTGAGCAGCACTACCGCGAGCCGCTGTCACGCCGCCAGATCGCCCAGCGCGCCGGGGTCAGCGAGAACCACCTCGGCCGGCTCTTCCACCGCGAGCTCGGCCTGACCCTGTGGGACTACCTGACGCGCCTGCGCATCCGGCGCGCCAAGGAGCGGCTGCGCCGGAGCGACGAGAGTGTCCAGGCGGTGGCCCGCGCGGTCGGCTTCCACGACCGCGCCTACTTCAGCCGTGTCTTCCGCAAGGTGACGGGCGTGGCCCCGCACGTCTACCGGGAGGCGTCGTGACCGCCCCGGGCCGGGTGACCCGCCGGTTTCCCGGACCATCGCACCGGCCCCGCGGCGTGACACCCGGTTTTACGGCGTGGCCGGAACCGTCAAGGGCTCGATACGCTCTTACCTCCTACGGGGGCCTCTGGCCCTGACTTGACGTGACCTGTCGATGGGGCTGGAGAATGATCGAGGCAGTCGGCCTGACGAAGCGCTACGGCGCCAAGACGGCCGTGTACAACCTTTCCTTCCAGGTGCGGCCCGGCACCGTCACCGGCTTCCTGGGGCCCAACGGCTCCGGGAAGTCCACGACCATGCGCATGATCCTGGGCCTGGACCAGCCGACATCGGGCCATGTCACGATCGGGGGCCACCCCTACCGGCAGCTGCCGAACGCGCCGCGGCAGGTGGGCGCGCTGCTGGACGCCAAGGCGGTGCACGGCGGGCGCAGCGCGCGCAACCACCTGCTGTCGCTGGCTCAGCTCGCCGGGATCCCGGCGCGGCGCGTCGACGAGGTGCTCGGTGTCGTCGGCCTGCAGGACGTGGCGCGCAAGCGGTCCAACGGGTTCTCGCTCGGCATGGGGCAGCGGCTCGGGATCGCGGCGGCGCTGCTCGGTGATCCGCAGGTGCTGCTCTTCGACGAGCCGGTCAACGGCCTGGACCCCGAGGGCATCCTCTGGGTGCGGAACCTGATGAAGTCGCTGGCCGCGGAGGGCCGTACCGTCTTCGTCTCCTCGCACCTGATGAGCGAGATGGCGCTGACGGCCGAGCACCTCATCGTGATCGGGCGCGGGCAGCTGCTGGCCGACATGAGCGTCAAGGCCTTCATCTCGGCGAACTCCGCGGACTTCGCGCGGGTCCGTACGCCGCACACGGAGCCCGCGCAGCGGGACAAGCTGATGGGCGTGCTCGCCGAGGCGGGCGGGCAGGTCATGTCCGAGCCGGACGGCGCGCTGCGCGTGACCGGGCTCCCGCTCCCCCGCATCAGCGACCTCGCGCACGACGCGGACGTACGGCTGTGGGAGCTGTCGCCGCACCAGGCGTCGCTGGAGGAGGCGTACATGCGGCTCACGCAGGGCGCCGTGGACTACCGCTCCACGACCGACGAGCGGGCCGGGCTCATGGAGCCGCAGCCGCAGATGACGGGCGGGTACGTCCCGCCGCGGATCCCCGAGGTGCCGCAGCAGGGCTGGTACGCCCCGCCGCCGCCCGGACAGAACCCGTACGCGGCCGGTGCCCCGGCCCCCGCGCCCGCCGCTCCCGGGTACGCCCCCCGGACACCGCAGGCGCCGGCCGCACCGCCCGCGCAGGCCCCGGCCCCCCTGACCAAGAGCGACACCGAGGACGCCCGATGACCGCCCCCGCGCCCGCCCCGCACCACTCGTACACCTCGCCCATCCCCGTCCGCCGCGCGCACCTGGGGGACGCGCTCGCGTCCGAGTGGACCAAGATCCGGTCCGTGCGCTCCACGATGTGGACGCTCGGCGTCATGATCCTTCTGATGGTCGGCGTCGGGGTGCTCACCGCCGTGGCGATCAGGGCCACCGAGACCGACCTGGGCGGCGAGTCGGTCCTCGGGCTCGGCTTCTACGGCGTGCTCCTCGGCTCGATCTGCGTGGTCACGCTGGGCGTGCTGACCATCTCCTCCGAGTACGGCACCGGCATGATCCGTACGACGCTGACGGCGTGCCCGAGCCGCAGCCGGGTGGTGACCGCCAAGGCGCTCGTGTTCTTCCTGCTCGCCTTCGTCGTCACCACCGTCACGGCCGCGCTGGTCGGGATGGTGCAGAGCGCGATGGTCGACACCGCCGGCTCCACGGGCGAGGAGTGGCTCCGTGCGACGGTGGGCGTCGGTCTGTTCACCGCGGTCCTCGGGCTGCTGGCGCTCGCGGTCGGCGCGCTGGTCCGCCACTCGGCGGGTGCGATCACCGTCATGATCGGTGTCATGCTGCTGCCGCTGGTGGCGGGCATCTTCATGTCGTCGCTGCCGAAGGTCCAGGAAGTGCTGTTCGAGTACTCGATCCCGAGTCTGCTCATCGCCTTCTACAGCGACGCCGGGCTGAGCGAGTCCGGCCCGCACGGCTGGACCCCGCTGTGGATCCTGGCGGGGATCACCGCGGTCGTCCTGGCGGGCGCCTACGCGGTGGTGGAGAAGCGCGACGTGTGAACCACCGGCGCGGCCTTCACCGGCCCCTGATCACCGGCCGGTGAGGGCTCAGTACCTGGGCGCGTTACGGGACCGCTGCACCCGCGAGGTGCGGCGGTCCCTCGCGTTCCAGCACGCCTTGTGCCAGTGGCGCCGGTCCTCCACGCCGCCGTGCTCCGGCCAGGCCACCACATGCGGGACACCGGACGGGATCTCCTGGTCGCAGCCCGGGCACCGGTACCGCTTTCCGGCCGCGCTCGCACCCGCCACGGGCCGCACGGACCACTCCTCGCCCCGCCACGGCTCGGTGCGCTGGAAGCCGCCGTATCTGTCCCCCGCCTCGCCGGCGCGCTCGATCGGCTTCTCGCCGCCACGGGGGCGGTTGCGGCGCGGGGACACGGACACCTCACGGGGGGCAGGCGCGAACAGGGCCCGTCAAGCCTACGGCAGCGCCAGTTACCGGAAAATCGCAACAACTCGCGCCGTGGCCGTTGCCTTTGGCACCTGCCAGGCGTTGATGCCTGCGAGGGGAGTCGCGTCGGCCGCTAGGAGGCATCAGGCGATGCGTGTGGGAACTTTTGTACTGGCCGCCCAGTTTCCCGGCCAGGGCCAGGGCGAGTCGCTGCACCGCGCGGTGCGGTCCGCCGAGGTCGCCGAGGAGGCGGGGCTGGACGCGGTCTGGCTGGCCGAGCACCACTTCGTGCCGTACGGCGTGTGCCCCTCGGCCATCACCCTGGCCGCGCTGCTGCTCGGGCGTACGCGCCGCATCCGGGTGGGGACCGCCGTCAGCGTGCTGCCGACCGCGCACCCCGTGGCGCTCGGCGAGCAGACGGCGCTGCTGCACCTGACGTCCGGCGGGCGGTTCACGCTCGGGGTCGGCCGGGGTGGGCCCTGGGTGGACCTGGAGGTGTTCGGCTCGGGCCTCGCGGCGTACGAGCAGCACTTCCCCGAGTCGCTGGATCTGCTGCTGCGCTGGCTGCGCGAGCCCCGCGTGTCGGCGGACGGCCCGCGCCACCGGTTCCGTGACGTCGCCGTCGTGCCGAGGCCGGACGAGCTGATCGACGGGGACCCCGTCCCGGAGACGATCCTCGCCTGCACCTCGCCGGCGAGCGTGAAGCTGGCAGCCGAGCGCGCCCTGCCCATGCTGCTGGGCATGCACTGCGGCGACGACGAGAAGGCCGAGATGGTCGCCCTGTGGCGCACGGAGGCGCGCGCCGCCGGTCATGCGCCGGAGGTGATCGCGCGCGCCGCCGCGGGGCACGTCTCGGCGGGCGTGGCGCAGATCGCCGACCGCGCGGCGGACGCCGCGGAGGCGCTGCTGAAGGCGATGCCCGGCTGGCTGAAGCAGGGGCTGGACGCCCATGTGACCGTCGACGGCCGGCACCGGACGATGCGCGACCCCGTGGCGTACACGGAGCTGCTGTGCCGGCTGCACCCGGTGGGCACGGTCAAAGGGGCGGCGGACCGGCTGGCGGCGACCTCCGAGCGGACGGGCATCACGCGCTTCGCGCTGCTCGCCGAGGGCTCGGGTGACGTGGCCGCCACGGAGGAGAACGTACGACGGCTCGGCACCGAGGTCCTGCCGCTGCTGCGCTGAGCGCGTCGATGCTGCCGCTCCGGCACCGGATGCACCCCCCGCGCGGCGGAGCGGTGGCAGGAGCGGCAGCACAAGCCTCAGCAGTCGCGCAGTTCCGGCGACTGGTTCAGCAGCTGGGCCCGTACGGAAGTGAAGCGGGCGAGCCGCTCGTCCACCGAGGAATCCAGCGGGAACACCGCGACGCGGTGGCAGTTCTGGAACGCCAGACGGACCCCGAAGTGCCGCTGGAGCGCACCCCGGATCGCGTCACTCGCGAGCGCACGCAGCAGCTGACCGCGTGCCTGCTCGTCCGGCGGCGGCGTCTGATTGTCGGCAAACGCACCCCCGTCCACCTTCAACTGAGCCACCAGAGAACTGATCATCTCCCATGCGTAGGGCAGGGAGGTCCGGACGCAGTCGACGAAGTCGGCTTCGTCGACCTCGCCTCGCTCGGCCTGTTCCAACAGCGCCGGTGAGACGTCGAGCGACATGGGTTCTCCTCTCGCGACCCCGGGGTACCGGAGTCTTACGGGCAGGGAAGGGGGACGCCCCCCGTACGCCACGCAGAGTGCACGGGCGACAACCTCCCGCTTCCACGGTAAGCGCGCTGTCCGGACCGCACCAGGAGATTGGGACCACAACCGGCCATGCCTGTACGGGGGTTTAGGCCCGAATCGCGCGGAAGAGCGTGTGTCTTGTAGCGTTGCCGACCATGCGTCTCGTCATCGCCCGCTGCTCCGTGGACTACGCGGGCCGGCTCACCGCCCACCTGCCCTCCGCCCCCCGTCTGATCCTGGTCAAGGCAGACGGCAGCGTCTCCATCCACGCGGACGACCGGGCGTACAAGCCGCTCAATTGGATGTCCCCACCGTGCACGATCAAGGAAGGCGCCGAAGGGGAAGCCGGCGTCTGGACGGTCGTGAACAAAGCGGGCGAGAAACTGATCATCACGATGGAGGAAATCCTCCACGACTCGTCGCACGAGCTCGGTGTCGACCCCGGTCTCATCAAGGACGGCGTGGAAGCGCACCTCCAGGAGCTGCTCGCCGACCGGATCGAGACATTGGGCGACGGTTATTCGCTGATCCGCCGCGAGTACCCGACCGCCATCGGACCGGTGGACATCCTGTGCCGGGACGCGGACGGCGTGACCGTCGCGGTGGAGATCAAGCGGCGCGGCGAGATCGACGGTGTCGAGCAGCTCACCCGCTACCTGGAGCTGCTGAACCGCGACCCGCACCTGGCGCCGGTGAAGGGCGTCTTCGCCGCGCAGGAGATCAAGCCACAGGCGCGCGTGCTGGCGACGGACCGCGGTATCGGCTGCGTGGTGCTGGACTACAACGCGCTGCGCGGCATCGAGGACGACAAGCTGCGGCTGTTCTGAGGTACGCGTACGGCCCCGGACAGGTCACCCTGTCCGGGGCCGTACGCGTGTCCGTGCGACGGCGCGAGCCGTCGTCGCGTCAGGAGTCCGGGGACGTGTCGCCCGACGAGTCCGCGCCGCCGCTGGTGGTTCCGCCGCCCGCGCCGCCCGACGGGTCGGTGCCGCCGTCACCGCTGCCGGTCGTGGTCGTACCGGAGGTGGTGCCCGTGGTGGTACCGGTCGTGGTGGAGCCCGTGGTCTCGGACCCGGTGGTGGTGGAGCCGCTGGTGGTCGGGGAGCTGCTGCCGCCGCTCGTCGGCGAACCGCTCGTCGTCGGCGAGCTGCTGCCCCCGTTCGTCGGCGAACCGCTCGTCGTCGGCGAGCTGCTGCCCCCGTTCGTCGGCGAACCGCTCGTCGTCGGCGAGGCGGTGGTGCTCCCGCCCGTCGACGGGCCGCCGGTGGTGGTACCGCCCGTCGTCGTGGAGCCGCGCGTCGCCGACGGCGAACCGCTGTCCGACGCCGTGGGCTCGGCGGACCGGCTCTCGCCGGGCCGGGCGGAGGAGCCCGGGCCGCCCGTGGTGCCACCCGAGCCGCCGGAGCCGCCCGTGGCCGCGCCACCCGGCCGGTGCGTGGAGTCCTGGCCCGGCTCGTCGCCGTTCGAACCGCTGTCACCGCCGCCCACGTCGGTCGTCCGGTCCGTCGTGACCCGGTCCGCACCGCCGCCCTCGCTCTCACCGCCGCCCGATGTGGCGCCGAGCGTCACGACGGTGCCGAGGACGGCGGCGAGCAGGGCGCCCGCACCGGCCGCCACGACGTTGCGCCGGGCGCCGGCGAGGACCGCGAACCGTGCCACGGGGCGGGGCGCCGGGCGGGGCGTGGGCCCCGCCTTGGCCGCGGCCGGCCGCGGCGCGTCCTGGCGCGCGACGGGCGTGGACGGCTCGCGGGACAGGCCCGGCAGGTACGGCAGGCCGGGCGTCGTGGGCGGTACGCCGCCGGGCGGGGACGCCGACTCCTCGTACCGCGCCGAGGGCACCTCCTCCCCCGCCGCGGTCCGCGCGCCGAACAGCGGTCCGCGCTCGCGGTCGACGACCAGTGCGAGGGCGCGCCGTCCGGCGACCGTGCCGCGCTTGTCGGCGAGGGCGCCGCGCATGCCGATCGACGCCTCCAGCTCGGCGCGGGCCCGCTCCAGGTTCCCGGCACACAGCGCGAGGACACCCAATTCGTGGTGGAAATAGGCCTCTTCGGCCACTTCGCCGGAAATGCGGGCGGCCTCCTGGCCGGTGCGCAGCGCCCGCTCCCAGGCGCCCCAGTGCAGCGCGGCGGCGAAGGCCGGCGCCGCGCTGCGCGCCAGCAGCACCGCGGCGCTCGCGTGCCCGGCCTCCCCGGTGGGCACCAGCGCGGCCATCGCCGCGAGCACGGCGTCCGACTCGGCGGCCGCCCGCTCGGAGGTCACCGACGGATGGGCGGCCCACCAGGCGTAGTGCTGGGCGGCGGTGTGGGCGCGGCCGACCGCGCCCTCGTCGTACCCGGCCTCCACGAGCTGGGCCCGCACGCCGGACGCCAGCCGGTGGCGGGAGCCGACGGGGGTGAGCAGCCCGCAGCCGAGCAGTTCGGTGAGCGCGGCGTCCGCGTGGGTGTCGCCGACCAGCGCCGGCAGGTGGGCCTGGTGCGGCACCTCACCGCCGAGCGCGACGGCGAACCGCAGGGTCTCGCGGGCCGATTCGGAGAGCCGGGCGGCGAGCACCGCGGCGGGCGCGGCGCCTTCACCGAGGGTCGGCAGCGGTACGTCACGGCCGCCCGCGAACACCTCGGCGTCGCCGGAGACCTCGTCGTCGGGGGCGTCGTCCTCCGCCGGCCCGGCGCGCAGCTCGTCGCGCTGGCGCAGCAGGGCGCCGGCCTGGACGAAGCGCAGGGGCAGGCCCTCGGACTCGAACCAGAGGTCGCCCGCCCAGTTCGCCTCGTCGTCGGTGAGCGGCCGGTCGACGGCGCGCTCCAGCAGCTCCAGCGCGGAGCCGCGGCCCAGCCCGGCGAGGAAGACCTCTTCGAGCTGCGCATCGGGGGAGGGCGCGGCGACGTCGGGGGTGGCGGCGAGCAGGAAGGCGCACTCGGGGGTGGCGTCGAGCAGTTCGTCCAGCGCGGAGCCGCCGAACTCCAGGTCGTCGACGACGACGACCGCGCCGATGTCGTGCACGGCGGCCAGCAGTCCGGCGCGGTCGGGGCGGTGGCCGGGCGCGCGGTGGACGGTGGCGAAGAGCTCGTACAGCAGCTCGGTGGGCGTGCGGTGGTGGCCGGAGAGCCGTACGACGCCGTCGGGGGCGAGGTCGGCGCAGTCGGTGGCGACGGCGTCGAGCAGCGCCGTACGGCCGGAGCCGGACGGCCCGGTGAGCCGGACGGAACGGCCGCGCGCGAGGAGCCGTACCAGCCGCTCGCGTTCCTCCTTGCGCTCCAGGAGCGTCAGGTGGCGGGCGGCGGGGCCCGAAGGGACGGGCGGGCCGGCCGCGCGGGCGAGATCGGCCCGCTCCTCGGCGGTATGGCGGCCCGGTGGCGCCGGTTGCCGTCCGGGCTGACAGGGCTCGATCTCGCTGCCGTCTATGGGGTTGATGGTGAGCAGGAAGTCGCCGGAGACGAGCTGCGCGGTGCGGGCGGGCCCGGGTGGCGCGCTCCGGTCACCGGTGCGTTCCCCGGTACGGTCGCGCGCGGCGTCGTGGTGTGCGGCACCGCCCGCGGGGGTCGCGCCGCTCTCGCCGCCTCGGTTGTCATCGTTGTCATGGCCGTGCTCTTCCGGCCGTCGGTTCATCGGGTCCATGGTTGTGCCCCCCAAAAGCGGTGCGCGCCGAAGCCCCTCCGGCCGTTCCGCACGCCGCTGTCGCTTCTGGTCCGGTGCCCGCCGGGTGGGTCCGTCAATCAGCGGGCGACCGAACCCTAGACGTTCGCCCGGTGTCCGGGAACAGTCGGGGTGCCGGGCCGCCCAAGACGTCACGGTCTCGTGAGGATTGTGCACCTGCGGCGGGCTCGGGAAGCCTGCGACACCCTGGGCGTTTTCAGACGCGGGGCAACGTTTCGGCGGCGATGCCGCCCTCGATGGCGAGGATGCGGTGCAGCCGCGTGGCCACCAACAGGCGCTGCATCTGGGGCGGTACGCCCCGCAGCACCAGCCGGCGGCCACAGCGCCCCGCTCGCCGGTGAGCGCCCATGATGACCCCGAGCCCGGTGGCGTCCCAGGAGTCGAGGCCGGTCAGGTCGAGCACCAGGTCGCCGGCTCCGTCGTCGACGGCCGAGTGCAGGACCGTACGGGCGTCCGCCGCGCTGCGGACGTCGAGGCGGCCCCCGACGACCAGCTCGGCGTGGTCGCCCCTGATGTGCATATGCGCTCCCCGAGAGTGCGGTGGTCGTCAGTCTTCTCTATGCAACAACTGACTGCCGTACCGGCTGACCAGTTGCGCCCTGTAAGCGAACCGAGACCGAATTCACCCCGCAGGGTGATGGCGAAACGGTCGATTCGGCTCAGTGCTTGTAAAAGCCCTGCCCGCTCTTGCGGCCGATGTCACCGGCGTCCACCATCCGGCGCATCAGCTCCGGCGGCGCGAACTTCTCGTCCTGGGACTCGGTGTAGATGTTGCTGGTGGCGTGGAGCAGGATGTCGACGCCCGTCAGGTCGGCGGTGGCGAGCGGCCCCATCGCGTGACCGAAGCCCAGCTTGCAGGCGATGTCGATGTCCTCGGCGGAGGCGACGCCCGACTCGTACAGCTTCGCCGCCTCGACGACGAGTGCGGAGATGAGCCGGGTGGTGACGAACCCGGCGACGTCGCGGTTGACGACGATGCAGGTCTTGCCGACGGACTCGGCGAACTCCCGCGCGGTGGCGAGGGTTTCGTCGCTCGTCTTGTAGCCGCGCACCAGCTCGCAGAGCTGCATCATCGGGACGGGCGAGAAGAAGTGGGTGCCGACGACCCGCTCCGGGCGCTCCGTCACGGCCGCGATCTTGGTGATCGGGATGGCGGAGGTGTTGGAGGCGAGGACGGCGTCGTCGCGAACCAGCTTGTCGAGCGTACGGAAGATCTCGTGCTTGACGTCCAGCTTCTCGAAGACCGCCTCGACGACGATGTCGGCGTCGGCGGCGGCGTCGAGGTCGGTGGTCGTGGTGATGCGGGCGAGGGCGGCCTCGGCGTCGGCGGCGTCCAGCTTGCCCTTGGAGACGAACTTGTCGTACGAGGCCTTGATGCCGTCCGTGCCGCGGGTCAGGGCCGCGTCGGTGACGTCACGCAGCACGACCTCCCAGCCCGCCTGGGCCGAGACCTGCGCGATGCCGGACCCCATGAGTCCGGCCCCGATGACGGCGAGCTTCCTGGCCACGATCTACCCCTTAACACCTGTTTACTTTTGGGCTCTCGCCCGGAGATTAGCGCCCGTGAGGGGTCGCCGGGCCGGGAAGAGATGCGCGTCACGTCTCACCTGGCGGACATCACACTTTTCGGTGGTGCGTCAGGTCACCGAGCCGGTTTCCGGTCATCGGTTTCCGGCCGTGGGTCGGCGCGCCGGGACGGTGCGCCGCCCTCACCGACGGCTGTGCGGACGTGCCGGTCGCCGCGGGGTGCGCGGCGGCCGGCGTGACGGCCGGCACACGTGTCTTCCGCGAAGCCGGAGCCTAGGCTGGCCGCATGGTCAATCTGACGCGCATCTACACCCGCACCGGGGACAAGGGCACCACGGCCCTCGGCGACATGAGCCGGACCGCCAAGACCGATCTGCGGATCGCGGCGTACGCCGACGCCAACGAGGCCAACGCCGTCATCGGCACGGCCATCGCACTGGGCGGCCTCGACGCGGAGGTCGTCAAGGTCCTCGTCCGCGTCCAGAACGACCTGTTCGACGTGGGCGCGGACCTATCGACGCCGGTGGTGCCGGACCCGGCGTACCCGCCGCTGCGCGTGGAGCAGTCGTACATCGACAAGCTGGAGGCGGACTGCGACCGCTTCCTCGCGGACCTGGAGAAGCTCCGCTCGTTCATCCTCCCCGGCGGCACGCCGGGCGCCGCGCTGCTGCACCAGGCGTGCACGGTGGTCCGCCGCGCCGAGCGCTCGACGTGGGCGGCGCTGGAGGTGCACGGCGAGACGATGAACGCCCTGACGGCGACGTACCTCAACCGGCTGTCCGACCTGCTGTTCATTCTGGCTCGGGCGGCGAACAAGGAGGTCGGCGACGTGCTGTGGGTGCCGGGCGGAGAGCGTTAGCGGGAGGGTCGGCGGGGGGCGGCGCCGGCCGGGGCCGGGGTCTCCTCCGGCCCCTCCTCCAGTTCCTTCCCCGGCTCCGGCTTCGGTGGCTTCTTCGGCCGGATCGCGTACGTGAGGGCGATCAGGCCGTGGACGCCGGCCGCCCGCCACGCCACGGTCATCCACTGCTCCAGCGAACCGGTGCGGCTCGGGTCGTCGACGTACAGGACGGCGAGCCAGAGCAGGGCGGTGGCGACCGCCGCACCCAGAAGCGTGCCGAGCCAGATCCGGCCCTCGTGGCGGGCGCGGGCCATGCCGTGGCGCGGGGGGCCGGGCGGGCGCGGGGCGCCGGCGAGACGGTGGGCGGCGTGGCCGTCCAGCCACTTCACCGTGCGGTGGCCGTGGCCGACGGTGTAGCCGATGTACAGCGCGGCCAGGCCGTGCTTCGCACTCGGGTCGGCGCCGTTCTTCAGGTCGATCGCGGTGACGACCAGCAGGACGACCTCCAGCAGCGGCTCGCACAGGAGCAGCGCCGCGCCCGTCCGGGGCCGCTTCAGCAGGTAGCGGGCGGCGAGGCCGGCGGCCAGCAGCACCCAGAAACCGACCTCACAGATGACGATCAGCGCGACGATCACGGCGACTCTCCCTTCGGCACCCCTCCAGCCTCCCGGCCGCCGCGCGCGGTTTCGTCGTCGCCGGTGACGAATCGCACTGCATCCTTCGATGTAGTCGACGCTCCGCCCGCACGGCGAGGTCCGGGCGGCCCGCGGCGTGTTGGATGGATCCGTGACACTCCCCCGTACACATCGCGACGACGCGCTGATCGCCGCCGCCGGCCTGGTCTGCGGGCTGGTGCTGTGGTCGTTCGGGCTGCACACGCAGGGGCCGGGCACCGGGCTGCCCGACGGACCGGTGGTGCTGGTGCCGCTCCTCACCATGACCGCGCTGGCCCTGGTGCGCCGGACCATGCCGCGGACGGCGCTGCTCGCCGGTACGGTCGCGGTCGTCGGCGACCAGTTCACCCGCGGCAATCTGCTGACCGTCGTGATGTTCGCCGACATCGTCTACGCCGCCGTGGTGTACGGCCCTCCGGCCTCGGCCCGGCGTATTCCGGTCACCACCGGTCTGATCACCATCGTGGTCACCATCGGCTTCCTGGCCTGGTTCCGCCGGCCGGAGGCCCTGCTGATCGGCGTGGTCACGTCGCTGATCTCGTTCTTCCCGGCGATCACCGGAGCGGTTGTCCGCAACCACCGCCAGGCCGCCGACGCGGCCCGGCTGCGGGCGGAGCAGACCGCGCTGCTGGCCGAGATGGACCGGCGGGAGGCGGTGATCGCGGAGCGGGCCCGGATGGCGCGCGAGCTGCACGACATGGTGGCCAACCACCTGTCCGCGATCGCCATCCACTCCACCGCCGCGCTGTCGCTGGACGACCCGAAGACCTCGCGTGACGCGCTCGGTGTCATCCGCGAGAACAGCGTCGAGGGGCTGGCCGAAATGCGCCGGTTGATCGGTCTGCTGCGGGACAGCGGCGGCCATGACGAGCCGGCCGCCGCCCCGACCCTCGACGGTCTGGACGCCCTGGTGCGCCAGGCACGAACGAGCGGTGCGGCGAGCGGCCTGACGTTCCGGCTGGCCGACGACCGCACGCCGGACGCACGGCTCCCGGCGCCCGTCGAGCTCGCGGCGTACCGCATCGTGCAGGAGTCGCTGACCAACACGCTCAAGCACGCCGACCCGGGTGAGGTGGCGGTCACGCTCCGCTCGGCCGACCACGGGCTGACGGTCGAGGTGACGAGCCCGTTCGGCGGCGCCCGGCCGGGGCCGCGGGCACCGGGTTCGGGGGCCGGGCTGGTGGGGATGCGGGAGCGGATCGCCCTGCTGGGCGGTGCCTTCGAGGCGGGTCCGGTCGAGGAGTGGGGCGAGAAGATCTGGCGGGTACGGGCGGTGCTGCCCGTACGGGAGGACGACAAGGAGCCATCGGCATGACGAACACCCCGGGCGCGCGGACGCGCGTGCTCGTCGCGGAGGACCAGGGCGCGGTGCGCGCCGGACTGGTCCTCATCCTGGGCAGCGCCCCGGACATCGAGGTCGTCGGGGAGGCCGGGGACGGCGAGGAGGCGGTGCGCCTGGCGCGCGAGCTGCGGCCCGACCTCGTCCTGATGGACATTCAGATGCCGCTGCTGGACGGGGTCTCGGCGACGCGGCAGGTGGTGGGCGAGGGTCTGGCCGACGTCCTCGTCCTGACGACGTTCGACCTGGACGAGTACGTCTTCGGGGCGCTGCGGGCCGGGGCGGCCGGGTTCCTGCTGAAGAACACGGAGGCGAAGGATCTGATCGAGGCGGTACGGACGGTCTCGCGCGGTGAGGGGCTGATCGCCCCGGCGGTGACGCGGCGCCTGATCGCGGAGTTCGCGGCGGTGGCGCGGCCCGCGTCGCGGGGCGGGAACGCGCCGGACCCGTCCGTGCTGGACGTGCTCACGCGGCGGGAGCGGGAGGTGCTGTCGTGCCTGGGTGAGGGGTTGTCGAACGCGCAGATCGCGGTGCGGCTGGACATGGCCGAGGCGACGGTGAAGACGCACGTCAGCCGCCTGCTGGGGAAGCTGGAACTGCGCAGCCGGGTGCAAGCGGCGGTGCTGGCTCAGGAGTTGGGGGTCTGACGCCGGCGCCCCCGCTCAACGGCTCCTGTGGTCTGGACCTATTGACGATTGGTCCAGACCTTCCTACTCTCGCGGCACGCACTGTTCACGGGACGACCCACCCAGCCCGTCCGCGAATCGAGGAGCACCGTTGAGCAGGTTCAGTTTCAGACCTGGGTTCCGATCCAGAGCCGCAGCCGGCGTCACCGCGCTGCTGCTCCCGTTGGCCGCCATGGTCGGCCTCGCCTCCCCCGCACAGGCCGCGACCTCCGCGACCGCCACGTACACCAAGGCCTCGGACTGGGGATCCGGCTTCGAGGGCAGGTGGACGGTGAAGAACACCGGCACCACCACCCTCTCCTCCTGGACCGTCGAGTGGGACTTCCCCTCCGGCACGTCCGTCACCTCCGCCTGGGACGCCACCGTCACCAACAGCGGCACCCACTGGACCGCCAAGAACGTCGGCTGGAACGGCACCCTCGCCCCCGGCGCCTCCGTCTCCTTCGGCTTCAACGGCACCGGCACCGGCTCCCCCACCGGATGCAAGATCAACGGCGGCTCGTGCGACGGCGGCCCCGGTGTCCCCGGTGACACCCCGCCCTCCGCGCCCGGCACCCCCACCGCGTCGGACATCACCGACACCTCGGTGAAGCTCAGCTGGACCGCGGCCACCGACGACAAGGGCGTCAAGAACTACGACGTGCTGCGCGGCGGCGCCAAGGTCGCCACGGTGACGGGCCTGACGTACACCGACACCGGCCTGACCGCGGGTACCGACTACTCGTACTCCGTCCAGGCCCGCGACACCGCCGACCAGACCGGTCCCGTCAGCGGCGCCCGCGCGGTGCGCACCACCGGCGGCTCCACCGACCCGGGCCCCGGCCCGGCCCCCGGATCCAAGATCAACCTTGGGTACTTCACCAACTGGGGCGTCTACGGACGCAACTACCACGTGAAGAACCTGGTGACGTCCGGCTCCGCGGCCAGGATCACGCACATCAACTACGCCTTCGGCAACGTCCAGGGCGGCAAGTGCACCATCGGTGACGCCTTCGCCGACTACGAGAAGGCCTACACCGCCGACCAGTCCGTCGACGGCAAGGCCGACACCTGGGACCAGCCGCTGCGCGGCAACTTCAACCAGCTGCGCAAGCTGAAGGCCCAGTACCCGCACATCAAGGTGTTGTGGTCCTTCGGCGGCTGGACCTGGTCCGGCGGCTTCGGCCAGGCCGTGCAGAACCCGACCGCCTTCGCCCAGTCCTGCTACGACCTGGTGGAGGACCCGCGCTGGGCCGACGTCTTCGACGGCATCGACCTGGACTGGGAGTACCCGAACGCCTGCGGTCTGTCGTGCGACACCAGCGGCCCGGCCGCCTTCACGAACATGATGAAGGCCATGCGCGCCAAGTTCGGTACGAAGAACCTGGTCACCGCGGCCGTCACGGCCGACGCCTCGTCCGGCGGCAAGATCGACGCGGCCGACTACGGCGGCGCGGCGCAGTACATCGACTGGTACAACGTGATGACGTACGACTTCTTCGGCGCCTGGGCGGCGAAGGGCCCGACGGCCCCGCACTCCCCGCTGACCTCGTACCCGGGCATCCCGCAGGCCGGTTACAACTCCGCCGAGGCGATCGCCAAGTTCAAGGCCAAGGGCGTCCCGTCCGCCAAGCTGCTCCTCGGCATCGGCTTCTACGGCCGCGGCTGGACCGGCGTGACGCAGAAGGAGCCCGGCGGCACCGCGACGGGCCCGGCGGCCGGTACGTACGAGCAGGGCATCGAGGACTACAAGGTCCTCAAGACGTCCTGCCCGGCCAATGGCACCATCGCCGGCACCGCCTACGCGCACTGCGGCACCAACTGGTGGAGCTACGACACCCCGGCCACCGTCACCTCCAAGATGACGTGGGCGAAGAGCCAGGGCCTGGGCGGCGCGTTCTTCTGGGAGTTCAGCGGTGACACCAGCAACGGCGAGCTGGTCGGCGCGATCAGCAACGGCCTGAAGTAACCCCGCAACGACGAGGAGCCGCACCCCGACGGGTGCGGCTCCTTACTCGTGCGCGGACTTCACGCCACATTGACTCGCTGGCCGGGCGGTGCCGCCTCCAGCCAGGCCAGGAACCCGGTGAGGGCGTCCTCGCTCATCGCCAGCTCCAGACGCGTGCCGTGGTGCAGGCAGCCGAGGACCACCGAGTCGGAGAGGAGCGCCAGCTCCTCCTCCCCCTCCGGCATCCGGCGTGCCAGCACCTCGATACCCGAGCGCTCCAGGACACGGCGCGGGCGGGGGGCGTACGAGAAGACGCGGAACCAGGCGATGCGATCACCGCTGTAGCGGGCGACGCCGTACACCCAGCCCTTGCCGGAGAGGTCGCCGCCCTCCGGGACGTTCCAGCGCAGGCTGCAGTCGAAGGTGCCACCGGACCGCTGGATCAGCCGCCGGCGCAGCCCGAAGACGAAGAGCCCGATCACCACCAGTGCGACGACCAGGGCGCTCACAAGCAGAGCGAGGAACATCTCCACCGACCTCCTCGCATCGTCCCGTATCGGAATCCGTATCGGATCACAACCTGCACCCGCATCGCCTCAGCCGCGGCCCGGTCTGGATGATTCCAGCCGAGGCCGCGGCTGAGGGCACAACTGTCGGCGCGGCGCGTCAGCGTACCGCTGTCGCGACCGCACGCAGCCGGACGTCGGCGCGCCGCTCGGCGGCGGCGTCCGACTCGGCCTTCGCGCGCTCCAGCGCACGCTCGGCGCGCTGGGGGTCGATCTCGTCCGCCAGCTCGGCGATCTCCGCGAGCAGCGACAGCTTGTTGTCGGCGAACGTGATGAAACCGCCGTGGACGGCGGCGACGACGGTCCCGCCCTCGCTCGTACGGATGGTCACCGGGCCCGACTCCAGCACACCGAGCAGCGGCTGGTGGCCGGGCATGACGCCGATGTCGCCGGACGTGGTGCGCGCGATGACCAGGGTGGCCTCGCCGGACCAGACACTCCGGTCCGCGGCGACCAGCTCGACGTGCAGCTCAGCAGCCAAGGGTGGCTCCTCGGGTCACCACCCGGCCGTTGCGCCGGGTGTTGGGTCAATTCTACGGGGCGTACAGAAGGGGGCGGGACGGACCCGCCCCCTTCATGAGCACGATGCTCAGGAGACGCCCAGCTCCTTGGCGTTCTTCTTCAGGTCCTCAAGACCACCGCACATGAAGAAGGCCTGCTCGGGGAAGTGGTCGTACTCACCGTCGCAGATCGCGTTGAACGCGGCGATCGACTCGTCGAGCGGCACGTCCGAACCGTCGACGCCGGTGAACTGCTTCGCCGCGTGGGTGTTCTGCGACAGGAAGCGCTCGACGCGACGGGCACGGTGGACAACGAGCTTGTCCTCCTCGCCCAGCTCGTCGATACCGAGGATCGCGATGATGTCCTGGAGGTCCTTGTACTTCTGCAGGATGCCCTTGACACGCATCGCGGCCTCGTAGTGGTCCTGCGCGATGTAGCGCGGGTCCAGGATGCGGGACGTGGAGTCCAGCGGGTCCACGGCCGGGTAGATGCCCTTCTCCGAGATCGGACGGGACAGAACCGTCGTCGCGTCGAGGTGGGCGAACGTGGTGGCCGGGGCCGGGTCGGTCAGGTCGTCCGCGGGGACGTAGATCGCCTGCATCGAGGTGATCGAGTGACCACGCGTCGAGGTGATGCGCTCCTGCAGCAGACCCATCTCGTCGGCCAGGTTCGGCTGGTAACCCACCGCGGACGGCATACGGCCGAGCAGGGTGGACACCTCGGAACCGGCCTGGGTGAACCGGAAGATGTTGTCGATGAAGAAGAGCACGTCCTGCTTCTGCACATCGCGGAAGTACTCCGCCATGGTCAGACCGGCCAGGGCGACGCGCAGACGGGTGCCCGGGGGCTCGTCCATCTGGCCGAAGACCAGGGCGGTCTTGTCCAGAACGCCGGACTCCTCCATCTCCGCGATGAGGTCGTTGCCCTCACGGGTGCGCTCACCGACGCCCGCGAAGACGGAGACGCCCTCGTGGAGGTTGGCGACACGCATGATCATTTCCTGGATCAGCACGGTCTTGCCGACACCGGCGCCACCGAACAGACCGATCTTTCCACCCTTGACGTACGGGGTGAGAAGGTCGACGACCTTCAGACCGGTCTCGAACATCTCGGTCTTGGACTCGAGCTGGTCGAAGGCGGGGGCCTTGCGGTGGATCGGCCAGCGCTCACCGACGTTGGCGTTCTCCTCGGGGTGGTTCAGCACCTCACCGAGGGTGTTGAACACCTTGCCCTTGGTGAAGTCACCGACGGGGACGGAGATGCCCACGCCCGTGTTGGTCACCGGGGCCTGGCGGACCAGACCGTCGGTGGGCTGCATGGAGATGGCGCGGACGATGCCGTCACCGAGGTGCTGGGCGACCTCGAGCGTCAGCGTCTTGCGCTTGCCGGCCTCGGCCGGGTCGTCGACCTGGACCGTCAGCGCGTTGTAGATCTCCGGCATCGCGTCGACGGGGAACTCCACGTCGACGACCGGGCCGATGACCCGGGCGACGCGGCCCGTGGCGGCGGCCGTCTCAACAGTGGTCGTCATTACTTGTCACTCCCCGCGGTCGCGTCGGCCAGAGCGCTGGCGCCACCGACGATCTCGCTGATTTCCTGGGTGATTTCGGCCTGGCGGGCCGCGTTGGCAAGTCGGGAGAGCGTGTTGATCAGCTCACCCGCGTTGTCGGTGGCCGACTTCATCGCCCGGCGGCGGGCCGCGTGCTCGGAGGCGGCGGCCTGCAGCAGGGCGTTGTAGACCCGGCTCTCGACGTACCGCGGCAGCAGGGCGTCGAGGACGTCCTCCGCCGAAGGCTCGAAGTCGAACAGCGGAAGGATCTCGCCCTTGCCACCGTCGCCTTCGGCCGCCTGCTCGAGGCTGAGCGGCAGCATCCGGTTGTCCACCGGCATCTGCGTCATCATCGACACGAACTCCGTGAAGACGATGTGCAGCTCGTCGACGCCACCCTCGGCGGTGTCCTGCTGGACGGCCGCGATGAGCGGAGCGGCGACCTTCTTGGCGTCCGCGTAGCTCGGGCTGTCGGTGAAGCCGGTCCACGACTCCGCGACCTTGCGCTCGCGGAAGCCGAAGTAGGCGACACCCTTGCGGCCGACGATGTACGTGTCGACCTCCTTGCCCTCGCCGCGCAGCCGCTCGATGAGCCGGTCGGCCTGCTTGATGGCGTTGGAGGAGTAGCCGCCGGCCAGACCGCGGTCGCTCGTGATGAGCAGGACCGCGGCACGGGTCGACGTCTCCGCCTCCGTGGTCAGCGGGTGCTTGGTGTTCGACCCGGTCGCCACCGCCGTGACCGCGCGGATGAGCTCGGTCGCGTACGGCGTGGAGGCCGCCACCTTGCGCTGCGCCTTGACGATGCGCGAGGCGGCGATCATCTCCATCGCCTTGGTGATCTTCTTCGTCGCGGTGACGGACCGGATGCGACGCTTGTAGACCCGGAGCTGCGCTCCCATGAGTCAGGTCCCTTCCGTCGTCACTTCGAGACGTTGACGGCGGCCGGGGCGGCCGGGGCGTCCTCGGACAGCAGCTTGCCGTCCGACGTCTCGAACTGCTTCTTGAACGCGGTAATGGCGTCCGCGACGGCCGTGAGGGTGTCGTCGGACATCTTGCCGCCCTCGCGGATCGAGGTCATCAGACCCTTGTGGTCGCGGTGCAGGTAGTCCAGCAGCTCGCGCTCGAAGCGACGGATGTCCACGACCGGGACGTCGTCCATCTTGCCCGTGGTGCCGGCCCACACCGAGACGACCTGGTTCTCGGTCGACATCGGCTGGTACTGCGGCTGCTTCAGCAGCTCGACCATGCGCTTACCGCGCTCCAGGGCGGCCTTCGACGCGGCGTCCAGGTCGGAACCGAAGGCGGCGAACGCCTCCAGCTCGCGGAACTGGGCGAGGTCCACGCGCAGACGGCCGGAGACCTGCTTCATGGCCTTGTGCTGGGCGGAGCCACCGACGCGGGAGACCGAGATACCGACGTTCAGGGCCGGACGCTGACCGGCGTTGAACAGGTCGGACTCCAGGAAGCACTGGCCGTCGGTGATGGAGATGACGTTGGTCGGGATGAACGCCGAGACGTCGTTGGCCTTGGTCTCGACGATCGGCAGACCGGTCATCGAACCGGCACCCATCTCGTCGGAGAGCTTGGCGCAGCGCTCCAGCAGACGCGAGTGCAGGTAGAAGACGTCACCCGGGTAGGCCTCGCGGCCCGGCGGGCGGCGCAGCAGCAGCGACACGGCGCGGTAGGCGTCGGCCTGCTTCGACAGGTCGTCGAAGATGATGAGGACGTGCTTGCCCTCGTACATCCACTGCTGACCGATGGCGGAGCCGGTGTACGGCGCCAGGAACTTGAAGCCGGCCGGGTCGGACGCCGGGGCGGCGACGATGGTCGTGTACTCCAGGGCGCCGGCCTCCTCCAGCGCGCCGCGCACGGACGCGATGGTGGAGCCCTTCTGGCCGATGGCGACGTAGATGCAGCGGACCTGCTTCTTGGGGTCGCCCGAGCGCCAGTTGTCGCGCTGGTTGATGATCGTGTCGACGGCCAGGGCGGTCTTGCCGGTCTGGCGGTCACCGATGATCAGCTGACGCTGACCACGGCCGATCGGGGTCATCGCGTCGACGGCCTTGTAGCCGGTCTCCATCGGCTCGTGCACCGACTTGCGCTGCATGACCGTGGGGGCCTGCAGCTCAAGGGCGCGGCGACCGCTGGTCTCGATCTCGCCGAGGCCGTCGATCGGGTTGCCGAGCGGGTCGACGACCCGGCCCAGGTAGCCCTCGCCGACGGCGACGGACAGGACCTCGCCGGTGCGGGTGACCGACTGGCCCTCCTCGATGCCGCTGAACTCACCGAGGACAATGGCACCGATCTCGCGCTCCTCAAGGTTGAGGGCGAGGCCGAGGGTGCCGTCCTCGAACTTCAGCAGCTCGTTCGCCATGGTCGAGGGCAGCCCCTCGACCTTCGCGATGCCGTCGCCGGCAAGGCTGACCGTACCGACCTCCTCGCGCGAG
The DNA here is from genome assembly GCF_040612535.1 of Streptomyces sp. NPDC006368. Lineage (NCBI taxonomy): Bacteria > Bacillati > Actinomycetota > Actinomycetes > Kitasatosporales > Streptomycetaceae > Streptomyces > Streptomyces sp. NPDC006368. The sequence goes on along the minus strand of NZ_JBEXQK010000010.1, from coordinate 40,505 downwards.
GCCGCGTCCGGCTTGTACGACTGGACAAAGTTCTCCAGCGCGTCCCGGATCTCCTCCGGCCGGATCGTGAGCTCCGCCATCTGGGTTCCCTGCTCTCCTTGTTGGGCCCGAAGTTTCTTTGGGGGATCTGGGGGCTCCCCCCAGAACTTCTGCATCCTCTGCACGACCCAACTGGGCCGTAGGTAACGCTTGTTGTGTTGGTGGCCTGGTCAGCCGGCCAGCCGCCGTGCCGCCTCTTCGAGGCGGCCTGCGACCGTGCCGTTGATGACCTCGTCGCCGACCCGCACCGAGATCCCGCCGAGGACCGTGGGGTCCACGTCGAGGTTCAGGTGCATCTGGCGGCCGTACAGCTTGGCCAGCGCGGCTCCGAGACGCCGCTTCTGCTGATCGCTCAGCGGCACCGCCGAGGTGACGACCGCGACCATCCGGTCCCGGCGCCCCGCGGCCAGCTTGGACAGGGACTCGAGTCCCGCCTCCAGGCTACGTCCCCGCGGCTGCGTCACAAGACGCACGACCAGCCGCTCCGTGGCCGCGTGGGCCTTGCCGCCGAGCAGGCTGCGCAGCAGCTCGCCCTTGGCGGCCGCGGTGGCGGCCTTGTCGGTCAGCGCGGCCCGCAGTTCGGTGCTGGACGCGACGATCCGGCCGAACCGGAACAGCTCGTCCTCGACGTCGTCGAGCGCGCCGGTGCGCTGCGCCGCGGTGAGGTCGGCGGTGTTCGCCAGTCCCTCGAGCGCGTCGACCAGGTCACGCGAGTACGACCATCGGGAACGGACCATGCCGGAGACCAGGTCGACGGCTTCCCCGCCCACCTGACCGCTCAGCAGTCGCGCGGCGAGCTCGGCCTTGGCCTCGCCGGACTGCGCCGGGTCGGTCAGGACCCGACGCAGCGACACCTCGCGGTCGAGCAGCGCGGTGACGGCGGCCAGCTCACCGGCGAGCTTCGCCGCGTCGACCGACGTGTTGTCGGTCAGCGCGTCGAGTCGCTCGCGTGCGGCAGCCAGTGCCTCGCGGCTCGCTCCGTTCATCGGGCGGCCTCGGCCTTCTCCTCGAGCTCGTCGAGGAAGCGGTCGATGGTGCGGCCCTGGCGGGCGACGTCCTCGAGGGACTCGCCGACCAGCTTGCCGGCCAGGTCGGTGGCGAGCTTGCCGACGTCCTGACGCAGCGCGCTCGCCGCGGCCTTGCGGTCGGCCTCGATCTGGGCGTGGCCGGCCGCGATGATCTCCTCGCGCTGGCGCTGGCCCTCCGCCTTCATCTCCTGGATGATCGCGGCGCCCTGCTCCTGCGCCTCCTGACGCAGCCGCGCGGCCTCGTGGCGGGCCTCGGCGAGCTGAGCCTTGTACTGCTCCAGCACACTCTGGGCTTCGATCTGGGCCGACTCGGCCTTCTCGATGCCGCCCTCGATGGCCTCGCGACGCTCGTCCAGAACCTTGTTGATGTTCGGGAGGAGCTTCTTGGCCAGGAAGCCGAAGACGATGACGAAGGCGATCAGGCCGATGACGAGCTCGTCGAGATGCGGGATCAGAGGAGGCTGGGGCTCCTCCGCTGCCGCAAGGAACAGAGCGTTCACATCAGTGCCTTCCGTGAAAGGGGTTGGGCTGTCGACCGGCCGATTAGGACGGGTAGACGAAGCCCATGACGATGCCGATGAGGGCGAGCGCCTCACAGAAGGCGAAACCCATGATCTGGTTGGTACGGATCAGGCCGGCCGCCTCGGGCTGACGGGCGAGGGCCTGGGTGCCGTTACCGAAGATGATGCCGACGCCGACGCCGGGACCGATGGCCGCGAGGCCGTAACCGATGGAGGCGACGTTTCCGGTCAGCGCGGCGAGGTTGTCGAGAGCGGACATGCCGGTTCTTCCTTCTCTTTCAAGGATCCGGTGGGGGTTGGCCACCGGACGTCTGGTGGTTTGGGGTGGCTGGGCCTTGGCCGATCAGTGGTGCTCGGCGAGCGCGCCCTGCACGTAGTTGCAGGCCAGGAGGACGAAGACGTACGCCTGGACGGCCTGGATGAAGAGCTCGAACGCGGTCATGACGATGACCATCACGAACGACGTGGCCGCGTAGGCGATGCCGATGCCGTTCAGGAGGTACCAGCTCGCGAGCGAGAACATCACGATCAGCAGGTGACCCGCGAACATGTTCGCGAAGAGTCGCACCGCGTGCGTGAACGGCCGGATGATCAGGTTCGAGAAGAACTCGAGGAAGACGATCAGCGGCAGGATCGCACCGAGCGACTTGTCATAGCCGGTGATGTTCTTCCAGCCGCCGACGAAGCCGTGCTTCCGGAAGGTGAGGCTGACCCACATCACGTAGACGATCAGGGCGAGACCGGCCGGGAAGGCGATCAGCGAGGTCACGGGGAACTGGGCGAGCGGAATGATCGACCAGAGGTTCATGACCCAGACGAAGAAGAACAGCGACACCATGAAGGGGACGTACTTCTCGCCGTCCTTCTTGCCGATGATCTCGTAGACGATGCCGCGGCGCACGAAGTCGTACCCGGCCTCGCCGACCATCTGGAGCTTGCCGGGGACCAGCTTCGGCTTCGCGAAGGCGGCCCAGAAGAACCCGACGATCAGGACCGAGCCCAGCAGCGCCAGCAGCATCGGCTTGGTCAGCTCGAAGCCGCCGATGGTGGCGATGGGCTCGTACATGAACGTGTGGAGGCCCGGCGCCGGGAAGCCGCATCCGGTGAAGATGTGACAGCTCGGGTCGAAGGCAAGCGTCTGGTCAGCACTCACCGCGGGCTCCTTCAGCGTGGCGCATAGGTACGGCAACCTCGTTGTGTCGGCGCGGCACGCAGCCGCGGTTCGGCACTGGACTGGTCTTACGGATAAGGGGGCGGCGGTTCGGCGTCGAGCCTCGCGCTGGGACAGGCGTCAGCTCGGATGCCCGCGCCCGCAGTGCCGCAGTTGGCACCGGACGATAGCAGCATCTCGAACGCGCATTTATCCCGGCCCTACCCCTCACGTCGAGGACCCCGTCTTCTCGGGCTTGTCGCCCTTGTAGGACGGGGAATCGACGTAAAGGATCTTGGCCTTCATGTAGGCACGCGCCTGCGCGGCGACCCAGACGACGGTGGTCGCGAGCAGTGTGAGACTGAATGCCTTGAAGTCGAACAGCGTGGTGCCCTTGAGCACCGCGAGGAAGATGAAGAGCACCAGCAGCTGCGCCGTGTAGAGCATCAGGCCCATGGCCTGGAACAGCTGCGGCAGCGATTTCGCCGTCCGCTGGAGCACCACCAGGCCGATCCCCATGAAGAGGACCACCACGAGCGTGCCGACGACGGCGCCGATCGCCCCCTTGCCACCGGCGACCACGCCGCTGACGACGGTCGCGATGGCGCCGGCGGCAACGGCTGGTACGGCGGTGTGCAGGAGGGTGCGGACGTCGTTGGACGGCATGGCGGCATCTCCGCTTGCTGGTGGGGGCAGTGGTGTCGTCATGGACGAGCGTAAGCCCGGTCCGAGGTGGGTCTCGGGGCCGAGGAACCGTCGCACTGCGGCCCTTCGGCGGTGTCGCCGGGTACTCGTGAACGGTATCACAAACTATTTGATGAGGTCTTTACCCTTGGGTGTGCCGACTCTCACACATGAGGGTGACCCCGCCCGTGTGTGCGCGACAACCCGCCGCTTTGTCTGGTAATGGACGCGTCTGGGCGGCCCGTCAACTCGGTGTTCCGGCCTTCCGTCGCTCGGGGAGGTCGGAACGGGCGCTCAGCGCCGTCGCCCCGTTGACACCCGCCGGCACCGGGACGCGCTCCTCCTCGTCCGACGACGGCGCCGCGGACGCCGCCTCGGGCCGCACCGCGCGGCGCCGGTAGCGCGGCGGGACGAAGGACTCCGCCCAGCGCGGGGCGCGCGGGGTGAAGCGCGGCAGCAGCAGGAGCACCAGCCCGATCGCGCTCAGCGCGACGACGGCCAGCACGATCCACATCGACGCCGAGTGCACCGAGTACGCCAGGGTGCCGAAGGCGATCAGCGCCGACCAGAAGTACATGATCAGCACGGCCCGGCTGTGCGAGTGGCCGATCTCCAGCAGCCGGTGGTGCAGGTGGCCGCGGTCCGCCGCGAACGGCGACTGGCCGTTCCAGGTGCGGCGCACGATCGCCAGGACCAGGTCCGCCATGGGGATCGCGATGATCGTCAGCGGCAGGAGCAGCGGGATGAAGACCGGCAGCGCCGCGTGGGTGGCCTGGCGGGTCGAGCCCTCGAAGATCTTCAGCGCGTCCGGGTCGACCTGGCCCGTGATCGAGATGGCGGAGGCCGCGAGGATCAGGCCGATCAGCATCGAGCCCGAGTCGCCCATGAAGATCCGCGCCGGGTGCATGTTGTGCGGCAGGAAGCCCAGGCACATACCCATGAGGATGGCGGCGAACAGCGTCGCGGGGGCGGCGGCCTCGATGCCGTAGCTGAACCAGATCCGGTAGGCGTAGAGGAAGAACGCGGCGGAGGCGAGACACACCATGCCGGACGCCAGACCGTCGAGACCGTCGACGAAGTTCACCGCGTTGATGGTGAGCACGACCAGGGCGACCGTCAGCAGCGTGCCCTGCCACTGGGTGAGCGCCACCGTGCCGATGCCGGGGATGGGCAGCCACAGGATCGTCAGACCCTGCATCACCATCACGCCCGCGGCGATCATCTGTCCGCCGAGCTTGATCAGCGCGTCGATCTCGAACTTGTCGTCCAGGACACCGATCAGCCAGATCAGCGCGGCGCCCGACAGCAGGGCGCGCGGCTCGTTCGACAGCTCGAAGACGCTGTTGAGGTTCTGCAGGTGGTCCGCGACCAGCAGGCCCGCGCACAGCCCGATGAACATGGCGATGCCGCCGAGTCGCGGCGTCGGCTCTCGGTGCACGTCGCGGGCCCGGATCTCCGGCATCGCTCCGGCCGCGATGGCGAACTTCCGCACCGGACCGGTCAGCAGGTAGGTCACCGCGGCCGTGACACAGAGCGTCAGCAGGTAATCACGCACGGGCTGCCCCACAGGAATCGCTGGCCATCTCAGCCCCACACCCTAGTCCCGGTAACCCTGTGGTGGAGGACACCGGGCCACCCGCCACGGTTCCACGGACCCGCTTCTACCCCCGATACGGTGGAAATCGCTCGGCGAGTTCGCGCACCTCGGCCCGGACGGCGGCGGCCTTGTCCGGCCGCGCGCGCAGCGCCGCCGTGAACAGGGCGGCGATCCCCGGCATCTCCCGCACGCCCATCCCCTGGGTCGTCGCCGCGGCCGTGCCGAGCCGGATGCCGCGGCCGTCGCCGTACGGCAGGGCGCAGGTGTCCAGGACGATACCGGCGGCCGCCAGGCGGGCCTTGGCGGCGCGTCCGTCGACGCCCAGCGGCGCGGGGTCGGCGGTGATCAGGTGGGTGTCGGTGCCGCCGGTGGTGACCGCGAAGCCCTCGGCGGCGAGCGCGTTCGCCAGCGCCCGCGCGTTCGCCACCACCCGCTGGGCGTACCCGCGGAACTCCTCCGTCGCCGCCTCGCCGAACGCCACCGCCTTCGCGGCGATCGTGTGCATCTGCGCGCCGCCCTGCGTGAACGGGAACACCGCCCGGTCGACGCGCTCCGCGAGCTCCGCGCCGCACAGGATCATCCCGCCGCGCGGGCCGCGCAGCACCTTGTGCGTCGTCGCGCAGACGACGTCCGCGTACGGGACCGGGTTGGGCGCCGCACCGCCGGCGACCAGACCGATGGGGTGGGCGGCGTCGGCGATGAGGCACGCGCCGACCTCGTCGGCGATCTCGCGGAACTCGGCGTAGTCGATATGCCGGGGGTAGGAGATCGAGCCGCACACGATGGCCTTGGGCCGGTGCTCGTGCGCGAGGACCCGCACCTGCTCGTAGTCGATGAGCCCCGACTCGGCGTCGACGCCGTAGGGGATGAAGTCGAACCAGCGGCCGGAGAAGTTGACCGGCGACCCGTGCGTCAGATGGCCGCCGTACTGCAGGCCCATGGCCAGCACGGTGTCCCCGGGCCGCAGCAGCGCCGCGTACGCCGCGAGGACGGCGGACGAGCCGGAGTGCGCCTGCACGTTCGCGTGGTCGGCGCCGAAGAGGGCGGTGGCCCGCTCGATCGCGATCCGCTCGGCGGCGTCCACGAACTCGCATCCGCCGTGGTACCGGGCGCCCGGATAGCCCTCGGCGTACTTGTTGGCGAGCGGCGACCCGAGGGCGGCGAGCACGGCGGGCGAGACGAAGTTCTCGGCGGCGATCAGCTGCAGGCCGTCGCCCTGCCGCCGCGCCTCCCCGTCGAGCACGTCGGCGATCCGGGGGTCCTGCCGGCGCAGGGCGGCGGCGTCCGGACCGTACGCGGTGGTCGTCCCCGCGTCGGCTGCGGCAGCGGTGACCGGCATCTTGGCTCCAGCATGCGCGTGGGCGGCCCCCCGTCACGCTCCAATGTAGGCCCGTACGCGCCCGACCGCCCGCCCGATGCGCTCAACGGCGCACAACCGGTGCGCGATCGGCCCCATGGGCTCTCAGCGGCGCGTGGGTACGCCCGTCAGCGCCGTCACGACCGGGTCCAGGGCCTGCTGGATCTCGTCGCCGATCGAGCGGAAGAACGTGATCGGCGCGCCGTACGGGTCGTTCACCTCGTCCGCCTCCGCGGTCGGGGCGAGGAGCCACCCGCGCAGAGCGGCGGCGGCGCGGACCAGGGCGCGGGCGCGGTCGACGACGCCGTCGCTCATCGGGTCCGGCAGCGTGGCCGGATCTATCGCCCGGACGAGCCGGGTGAACTCCTTCAGGGTGAACGTGCGCAGACCGGCGCTGTGGCCCATCGAGATGACCTGCGCGCGGTGGTCGCGGGTCGCCGTCAGGACCAGGTCGGCGCGGATCACGTGCTCGTCGAGCAGTTCGCGGCCCACGAAGCCGCTCGCGTCCGCGCCGAAGTCGGCGAGGACGAGCTCGGCGTTGGCCTCCATGGGGGCGCCCTCGTGGCCCCAGGTGCCCGCGCTCTCCACGATCACGCCGCCGATGGGGGTCCCCCCGGCGTAACCGGGGGGAGGGTCGCCCAGGCGGTCGCTGAGGGCATGGCGGGTCAGCCGCTCGGTGATCGGCGAGCGGCAGACGTTGCCGGTGCTGACGTGGAGGATGCGGAAGGTGTTGTCCGTGCCGCCTATGCCACGCCCCTCAGGGGCGGTCAATTGGCCACCTCGAGGTCGGGTACCACCTTGCGCAGCTCGTCCGCGGAGAGGGCGCCCGCTCGCAGCAGGACGGGGGCCTTGCCGGTGACGTCGACGATCGAGGACGGCACGATGCCGGGCGTCGGGCCGCCGTCGAGGTAGACGGAGACGGAGTCGCCGAGCATGCCCTGCGCGGCGTCGCAGTCCTCGGGCGAGGGGTGCCCGGTCAGGTTCGCGGACGAGACGGCCATCGGGCCGACCTCGGTGAGCAGCTCGATGGCGACCGGGTGCAGCGGCATCCGGATCGCGACGGTGCCCCGGGTGTCGCCCAGGTCCCACTGGAGGGACGGCTGGTGCTTGGCGACCAGGGTGAGGGCGCCGGGCCAGAAGGCGTCGACGAGCTCCCAGGCCTGCTCGGAGAAGTCGGTGACCAGGCCGTGCAGGGTGTTGGGCGAGCCGATGAGGACGGGGGTGGGCATGTTCCGGCCGCGCCCCTTGGCCTCCAGCAGGTCGGCGACGGCCTCCGCGCTGAAGGCGTCGGCACCGATGCCGTACACGGTGTCGGTGGGCAGCACGACGAGCTCGCCGCGGCGGACGGCCGACGCGGCCTCACGCAGGCCGGTCGCGCGGTCGGTCGCGTCGTTGCAGTCGTATCGCCGAGCCATTTAACGGGCCTCCCTTGGTGTGGTCACTCGGATTTCCCCCTGCCTGTGGCGGGGGAGCCCCCATGGCGCCGAAGCGTGCGCCGCCGTCATGGGGTCGCCTTGCGGGCAGTCGCGAAGCGCGGGCGGTTGTTCAGGTCCGGGTGGTCGGCGGCGTCCGTCCAGCCGGCCTCTTCGTTGAAGATCCACGGGACCTGGCCGCCCTGCGTGTCGGCGTGCTCGATGACGACGAGGCCGCCGGGGCGCAGCAGGCGGTGGGCGGTGCGTTCGATGCCGCGGATCGTGTCGAGGCCGTCCTCGCCGGAGAAGAGCGCCATCTCCGGGTCGTGGTCACGGGCCTCGGGCGCGACGTACTCCCACTCGGTGAGCGGGATGTACGGCGGGTTGGAGATGACCAGGTCGACCTGGCCGTCGAACTCGGGGAGCGCGGTCAGGGCGTTGCCGTGGTGGACGGTGACCCTGGACCCCTCGGCGTTCTTGCGCGCCCACACCAGGGCGTCCTCGGACAGCTCCACGGCGTGCACGCGCGAGCGCGGCACCTCCTGCGCCATGGCGAGCGCGATGGCGCCGGAGCCGGTGCACAGGTCCACGATGAGCGGCTCGACGACGTCCATGGCCCGTACGGCGTCTATGGCCCAGCCGACGACCGACTCGGTCTCGGGGCGGGGGACGAAGACACCGGGGCCCACCTGGAGCTCCAGGTAGCGGAAGAACGCCCGCCCGGTGATGTGCTGGAGCGGCTCGCGGGCCTCGCGGCGGGCGATCATCTCCCAGTAGCGGGCGTCGAAGTCGACGTCCTTGACGGTGTGCAGCTCTCCCCGCTTGACGCCGTGCACGAACGCGGCGAGCTCCTCCGCGTCGAAGCGCGGTGACGGCACGCCGGCGTCGGCCAGCCGCTGGGTGGCCTGAGCCACCTCGGCAAGCAGCAGAGTGCGGGGGCCTGGGGGGCGTCCCCCAGAATGTCGCTGCACGCTGGTCCTCCGGGCTGGGCGGTGCGGGTCAAAGGGTGGTCAGGCGGCGGCGAGCTTCGCCGCGGAGTCGGCGTCGACGCACGCCTGGATCACTGCGTCCAGGTCACCGTCGAGCACCTGGTCCAAGTTGTACGCCTTGAAGCCGACGCGGTGGTCCGAGATCCGGTTCTCCGGGTAGTTGTACGTACGGATCTTCTCGGACCGGTCGACGGTGCGCACCTGGCTGCGGCGCGCGTCCGCGGCGTTCTTCTCGGCCTCCTCCTGGGCTGCGGCGAGGAGCCTGGAGCGCAGGATACGCATGGCCTGCTCCTTGTTCTGGAGCTGGCTCTTCTCGTTCTGGCAGGAGGCGACGATGCCGGTCGGCAGGTGGGTGATGCGGACGGCGGAGTCGGTGGTGTTGACGGACTGGCCGCCGGGCCCGGAGGACCGGTAGACGTCGATGCGCAGGTCGTTGGCGTGGATCTCGACCTCGATCTCCTCGGCCTCGGGCGTCACCAGGACGCCGGCCGCGGAGGTGTGGATGCGGCCCTGCGACTCGGTGGCGGGCACGCGCTGGACGCGGTGCACCCCGCCCTCGTACTTCAGCCGCGCCCAGACGCCCTGACCGGGCTCGGTCGCCCCGTTGCCGCCCTTGGTCTTCACGGCGACCTGGACGTCCTTGTAGCCGCCGAGCTCGGACTCGGTGGCGTCGATGATCTCGGTCTTCCAGCCGACGCGCTCGGCGTACCGCAGGTACATGCGCAGCAGGTCGCCGGCGAAGAGGGCGGACTCGTCGCCGCCCGCGCCGGCCTTGATCTCCAGGATGACGTCCTTGTCGTCGCTGGGGTCGCGCGGGACGAGCAGCAGGCGGAGCTTGTCGGTGAGCTCCTCGCGCTGCTTCTCCAGCTCCTTGACCTCGGCGACGAAGTCGGGGTCGTCGGCGGCGAACTCGCGCGCGGTCTCCATGTCGTCGCCGGTCTGCTTCCAGGTGCGGTACGTGGCGACGATCGGGGTCAGCTCGGCGTAGCGCTTGTTGAGCTTGCGCGCGTTGGCCTGGTCAGCGTGGACCGACGGATCGGCGAGCTTCTTCTCGAGGTCGGCGTGTTCGCCGATCAGTTCCTCGACCGCCTCGAACATCGGGGGCTCCTGGTTTTCGTACGCGAGCGGGGCTCGGAGGGGTGGCTGCGGGAGACGGCAAACGCCGGTCCCGGCCGCCCCACGTCCGGGGCGGCCGGAGACCGGCGCAGTGGCTCGCTACTTGGCGGAGCCGGCAGCCTTCTTGCCGAAGCGGGCCTCGAAGCGGGCCACACGGCCACCGGTGTCGAGGATCTTCTGCTTGCCCGTGTAGAACGGGTGGCACTCGGAGCAGACCTCGGCACGGATGTTGCCGTCGCCGATCGTGCTACGGGTGGTGAACGACGCGCCACAGGTGCAGCTGACCTGCGTCTCGACGTACTCGGGGTGGATGTCGCGCTTCAAGGTGTCTCCTAGGTTCGGGAGGGCGCCGGGTCGCACGGGCGGGGTGCGCGTGCGTGAACCGGGGCCGACGTACCAGTCTGCCAGGACCGGCCGTATCTCCCAAAACCGGGGTGGGGGCGGATCTATTCCGCCCTACTCGACCACGCCTTCCGCCTGGCCGGTGGCGGTGTCCTCGGTGGCGGACGCCGGGATCGGTCTGTCCTGCCGGAGGGCGGTCCACACCTGCTGGGCCCGCTCCTTCAGCGGTATGACGCGGTTGAGGTCGGCGGGGTCGTAGCGCACCGGCAGGGTGATCATGCGGACGTCGTCGGCGCCGAGGTTCTTGAAGCCGCCGGCGAAACCGGCGAGCTCCTTGACGGAGTCGAGCTCGGAGTCGGGCTTGATCGCCTGGGTGGCGGTGTCGGCGACGTCCCAGAGCCTCTTGGGGCTGGAAAGGGCGCCGGCGCTCTTGACCTGGTTGATGAAGGCCTTCATGAAGGCCTGCTGGAGCTGGATGCGGCCGAGGTCGCTGCCGTCGCCGACGCCCTTGCGGGTGCGTACGAGGCCGAGGGCCTGCTCGCCGGTGAGGGTGTGGGCGCCGGCCTCCAGGTCGAGGTGGCTGCTGTCGTCCTTGATCGCCTTGGTGGTGGTGACCCTGACGCCGCCGAGCTCGTCGATGAGCTTCTTGAAGCCGGTGAAGTCGACCTCGATGTAGTGGTCCATGCGTATGCCGGACATCGCCTCGACGGTCTTGACCGCGCACGCCGGGCCACCGACCTCGTACGCCGTGTTGAACATCGCCTTGCGCTGCGCGGGGACCTTCGCGCCGGCCCTGTCGGTGCAGTCGGGGCGCTCGATGATCGTGTCCCGGGGGACGGAGACGACACTGGCCGTGCGGTGGCCCTCGTAGACGTGGACGATCATCGCCGTGTCCGAGCGGGCGGCGCCCTCGTCCCTGCCGTACGCGCCGTTGGCGCCGGAGCGGGTGTCGGAGCCGAGGACCAGGATGTCCATGGAGCCGTTGTCGACGTTCTCGGGGCGGTCGTCGTCCCGCAGCTGCGCGTTGATGTCGACGGTCTCGATGTTGCCGTTGAGCTTGAAGTACGCGAATGCCGCACCGGACCCGCCGATCACCACCAGCCCCGCCGCGGACCAGGCCGCCACGGTGAGCGCCCCGCGGCCCTTCGCGGGCTGTTTGCGGCGGCGCCCGGTCGCGCGTATTCGGCTGCTGCTGCCCTGCTCGGCCATGGTCTCCTCAGTCCTCTTCTCACCTCTCGCCCCTGCCGCGTCAGACGGGGGAGCGGCCCAAAGGGTTGCACGACGGCTTGGGAAGTCCGTGAGAAAAGCGCGTGCCCACCGCACGGGGTGCGCGGTGGGCACGGCGGCCTTCACACTGGTCACAGGCGTTTCACGGGTTTCGTCCCGCCGACCCGCCGTGTGGCGAGGATCTCGTACGTCCCGTACTTCTCGTACGGCTAGCCGAAGAGGCTGTACGACTTCCAGCCGGTGCCGACCTTGATCCGGGCGGAGGTGACGAACGGGGTCGCCGCCTTGCCGGTCCCCTTGTAGACCCACAGGTCGCCCGCGGAGTCACGGACGAGGAAGTCCGCCCGGCCGTCGCCGGTCAGGTCGCCGGTGGTGACGTACGCGGTGAAGTTCCACCCCGAACCCACCTGGACGCGGCCGGAGATGGGCGTGGTGCGGTTGCCCGTGCCCTTGTACATCCACAGGCGTCCGGAGCTGTCGCGCGACAGCAGGTCGGGCTTGCCGTCACCGCTGAAGTCGCTCTTGCCGAACACGGAGTAGCTGCTCCAGCCGACACCGATCTTGACCTTCGCCGAGAAGGTGCCGTTGCCGCGGCCGGCCCACATCCACAGGGTGCCCGCCGAGTCCTTGGCCACCAGGTCGGTGTGACCGTCCAGGGTCAGGTCGCCGGGGAGGGTGATGTCGCGGAAGCCGCCCCAGCCGGGCCCGATGGGGTGCATCTCGTACTGCTGGGTGCCGCTGTCGTAGCCCCACCAGTACAGGTGGCCGTCGGCGGTCCGCAGGACGTAGTCCTGCGCGTCGTCACGGTTGAGGTCGGACTGCCGGACGAGGTTGATGCCCGTCCAGTCGCCCATCGTCTCCCGGCTGCCGAGGGACGTGCCCCGCGACGCGTAGATGAACGCCTCGCCGGTCGACGAGCGGGCGAACAGGTCCGCCTTGTCGTCGAACGTGGGGTTGGCGTCGTCGACGCGCGGGTTGATCAGCCCGGTGAAGGCGCTGGTCTTGGCGAACACCGCGTACGCCCCGGTGGCGACGCAGTCCCGCACGCCCCACGAGACCACACCGGCGATCCGGCCGTTGACGACCAGCGGCCCGCCGGAGTCGCCGTTGCACGGCGAGACGGTGCCGGTGTCCTCGCCGCTGGCCGGGTTGCCCGCGCACACCATCTTGCCCGGCACGAACTCCGCGCCGAAGTAGGACGAGCACGCGGAGTCCGGGCGCACCGGCACGGTGGCCTTCCGGAGGGTGGGCGCGATGTCCTCGTTCTGGGAGCTGGTGCGCCCCCAGCCGTAGACCGTGCCGGGCTTGCCCGACTGGTACGAGGCGGTGTCGCCCGCCGGGGTGGGCTGGAGCGTCTTGTAGGGCAGGGTGCCGTTGAGCGTGAGGACGGCGACGTCGCCGGCCATGGAGCCGGTGCCACCCGCGTAACCGGGGTTGGTCCACTGGCGCCACACGCCGATCCTCGCGCCCTCGCCCGAGGTGAACAGCTTCTCCGTACCGCCGATGACGGTGCCGTGCTTGTTCCAGTCGAGGCCCTTCACACAGTGGGCCGCCGTCAGGACCTTGCTCGGGCTGACGAGGGTGCCACCGCAGAAGCTGCCGATGTCGTCCGACTCGTCGGCGGTGCCGCGGTCGTCGTAGTAGTAGAGCTGCACCATCCACGGCGCCTCGGTGATCGTCGCGTCGACGCCACCGATGATCTTCGGGTCGGCGATGCCGGAGTCCGGGGACGGCGAGGACCCGGCCGACGGCTCGCCCGTGCCGCTCTCCGCGTCGCCCTTCTCCGTGCTCGAACGACCGTCGGCCGCCCGGCGCTTGAGGACGGCTTCGGCACCGTCGACGCGCGCCTGGAGTTCCGCCTCGGAGGCCGTGGGCCGCTCCAGGGTGGGTGCCTGGGGCCGCGGTTCGCCGGCGGCCTGGGCGGGGGCGGCCGTCAGGACCGCACCGCCCATGGCGAATGCGGCAAGGGCCGCGGGGAGGGCGATACGCACCCTCCGCTGAGCAGATGTCACTCAGGACTCCTCTCGATGTCCGCACAGGGAGGAGAGGAGCCACTGGAAGCCACTGGAGGCACGGGCACCGGCGAGGGGCCGGCCCGTCACAACGGCGTGGAGCCGCCCGACGACTTCGGGGCATGGCTCCGCCAACTCAGTGGGCGCATTCGCAAATACGTTCCCCCCCACCTGTAACCCGCTGATCGTACAATGCCGAACCGCCCCCGTCACGACCGTGACGGGGGCGGTTCAGGGATATCTGATACGACGTCAGTCGTTGCCGTTCCCGGCCGACGGGGTCGTCTTCTGGATCTGGAGCAGGAACTCGGCGTTCGACTTCGTCTGCTTCATCTTGTCGAGCAGCAGCTCGATCGCCTGCTGCTGGTCGAGCGCGTGCAGCACCCGGCGCAGCTTCCAGACGATGCCCAGCTCCTCGTTGCCGAGGAGGATCTCCTCCTTGCGCGTACCGGACGCGTCGACGTCGACGGCCGGGAAGATGCGCTTGTCGGCGAGCTTGCGGTCCAGCTTGAGCTCCATGTTGCCGGTGCCCTTGAACTCCTCGAAGATCACCTCGTCCATGCGCGAGCCGGTGTCGACCAGCGCGGTGGCCAGGATGGTCAGCGAGCCGCCGTCCTCGATGTTGCGCGCGGCGCCGAAGAAGCGCTTCGGCGGGTAGAGCGCGGTCGAGTCGACACCACCGGACAGGATGCGGCCGGAGGCGGGCGCCGCGAGGTTGTACGCGCGGCCCAGACGGGTGATGGAGTCGAGCAGGACGACCACGTCGTGACCCAGCTCCACGAGGCGCTTGGCGCGCTCGATGGCCAGCTCGGCGACGGTGGTGTGGTCCTCGGCCGGGCGGTCGAAGGTCGAGGAGATGACCTCGCCCTTGACCGACCGCTGCATGTCGGTGACCTCTTCCGGACGCTCGTCGACGAGGACGACCATCAGGTGGCACTCGGGGTTGTTCGTGGTGATCGCGTTGGCGACCGCCTGCATGATCATGGTCTTACCGGTCTTCGGCGGGGCCACGATCAGACCGCGCTGGCCCTTGCCGATCGGCGACACGAGGTCGATGATCCGCGTGGTCAGCACACCCGGGTCGGTCTCCAGACGGAGGCGGTCCTGCGGGTAGAGCGGCGTCAGCTTGTTGAACTCGGGACGGCCGCGGCCGGAGTCCGCGGCCATGCCGTTGGCCGAGTCCAGACGGACCAGCGCGTTGAACTTCTCGCGGCGCTCGCCCTCCTTCGGCTGGCGCACGGCACCGGTGATGTGGTCACCCTTGCGCAGGCCGTTCTTGCGGACCTGGGCGAGGGAGACGTACACGTCGTTCGGACCGGGCAGGTAGCCGGAGGTCCGGATGAACGCGTAGTTGTCGAGGATGTCGAGGATGCCCGCGACGGGGATCAGGACGTCGTCCTCGGAGACCTGCGGCTCGCCGGCCTGGAACTCGTCACGGCCACGACGGCCACGGCGGTCGCGGTAGCGGCCACGGCGACCGCGACGGCCGCCCTCGTCGTCGAAGTCGTCCTGCGGGCCGGCCTGGGGCTGCTGGCCGCCCTGGCGCTGCTGGCGCTGGCCACCGGCCTGCTGCTGGTCGTCGCCGCCCTTGCCGCCGCGCTCACGGCGGTCGCGCTGACGGTCCCGGCGCTCGCCGCGCTCGCCCCGGTCACCACGCTCGCCGCGGTCACGCTGACGGTCCCGGCGGCTGCCCTCGGCGGTGTCGACGGCCTCGGCGGTCCTGGCCTCGGACTGCGCGTCGGTCCTGGCCTCGGTGCGGGTGTCGGTCCTGGCCTCGGTGCGGGTGTCGGTCCTGGCCTCGGTGCGGGTGTCGGTCCTGGCCTCGGTGCGGACGTCCGTCCGGACGTCGGTGCGGACCTCGCCCTCGGGGCTGCCGGCCGGCGCGGTGGCGCGGCGACGGCGGCGCTCGCCGGCGGGCTGGTCGTCGCCTGCGCCCTGCTCGGAAGCCGAGAGCTTGGGGGACGGCTGACCGGGAATCTCGATCTGCTGCGCCACGGGCTGGCCGGCCCTGACGGTCTTGGGGGCCGCGTCGGCGCCCTCCGCCTTCTCCTGCGCCTTGTCGGCGGCCTTGGCGGGGGCGTCGTCACCCGTACGCGCCTTGGAGGTGGCGCGGCGCTTGGGCTTGGTCTCGGCGGCGGGCGCGGCGGCGCCTCCCCCGGCCTGCGCTTCCTTGATGACCTCGATCAGCTGGCTCTTGCGCATCCGCGCGGTGCCCCTGATGCCGAGGCCGGACGCGACCTGCTGCAGCTCGGCCAGGACCATGCCCTCGAGGCCGGTGCCGGAGCGGCGGCGCCGTGAGGTGGTGCCAGTGGCAGCACCTGCGGCGGGCGCGGCGGTGTCGACACTGTTGTCGGCAGTCACGCCCATCAGATCGGTGGTGTCGCTCACGAAGGGTCCTTCCCTGGAGCGGACGTCGGCCTTCTGGCTCGGCGACCGGTTGTGCTGTCCGACAGCGATCCCTGATGTGTGGACCGTGCCGGGGCGGTGGTCCCGCCGGGTACGGCGGAGAAGAAAACGTGCTGGGTCCGGCTCGAGGCCCCCTGCTCGCCCGCTCGCGGGAGAAGCGAGGGGTGTCGCGCGCCGGTTCCGGAGCGTGCTCGAAACTGCTCAGGCAGGCTGCTCAGGCAGTTGGGGAGGCTCCCGGAAGAATGGTGGTCCCGGATGGGGACACTCAGCACCGCGCCACAAAGACGTCGGGTGCAGACTTGAGGTTAACACTACCGGCTCCAACAAACATTCCCCCTCTCCCACACCGGCAATCCGTGTACCGCGGAGATCTACGGCGTGAGCGGCAGGACGCTCGTACCGGAGACGTCGAGGGCGAGCCGGTTGGCCGCCCAGCCCTCGCCCGCGAGCAGCGCGACCTTGTCCGCCGCTCCGTCCTCGACCAGCGCGAGGACCGTGGGTCCCGCGCCGGAGATGACCGCGGGGACGCCGTCCGCGCGCAGTCGGTTCACCAGCGCGATGCTCTCCGGCATGGCGGGAGCCCGGTACTCCTGGTGGATCCGGTCCTCGGTGGCGGCGAGCAGCAGCTCGGGGCGCCTGGTCAGGGCCTCCACGAGGAGCGCGGCGCGGCCCGCGTTGGCCGCGGCGTCCACATGGGGGACGGTACGCGGCAGCAGGCCACGGGCCGTTTCGGTGAGGACCGGCTTCCCGGGGACGAAAACCACCGGAACGATGGAACGGGCCGGGTCCATCCTGATGGCCCGGGCGGCGCCGCCCTCGGACCAGGCGAGCGTGAAGCCGCCGAGGAGACACGCGGCGACGTTGTCGGGGTGGCCCTCGATCTCCGTGGCGAGCTCCAGCAGCGCGGCGTCGTCCAGCCTGGCGTCACCACCTATGGTCACCGCGCGGGCGGCGACGATGCCTGCGCAGATGGCGGCCGAGGAGGAGCCGAGACCCCGCCCGTGCGGGATGCGGTTGGCGCAGACGACCTCCAGGCCGCGCGGCTGTCCGCCGAGGAGGTCGAAGGCCGTGCGCAGGGAGCGTACGAGCAGATGGCTCTCGTCGCGCGGGAGCGTGTCGGCGCCCTCGCCGGCGATGTCGACGTGCAGCCCGGAGTCGGCGACCCGGACGACGACGTCGTCGTACAGCCCCAACGACAGGCCGAGGGCGTCGAAGCCCGGGCCGAGGTTGGCGCTGGTGGCGGGGGTGCGCACCCGGACGGCGGCGGCGCGGAACGCTGGACCGGCCATCGCTCGATGACTCTCCTTGACTCTGACGACGGGGGTGTGGGGGTTCGGTGTCCTGCGAGGAGTACGAAGACCCAGGGGCCGCATCGGTCTCCACGGCGACATCACCGCGGCATATGCGCGGGCATGTGCGGCGGGGTGGGTTCGGTACAGCCTATCGAAGGAAGGTTCTGCGGCGACATAGGGCGCACAGGAGGCGCACGATGCGTGTCGCGGGCCTGCCTGTGCTCCTGTGTACGGTGCCGTGCCGGTTGCGGCCGTCCTGCCCGTTTTCCGGGCGGGAGCGCCGCTCCGCGGGTGCCCCGGGGGGCACCCGCGGGATGTCAGCGGACGTGCGGGGTGCCGACGGCACCCGGGGTGCGGGTGCCCGGCGTACCGGCGCCTACGCGAGGCCGAGGCGCTCGGCGGCGGTGGCCGCGTCGACGGGCACGGTGACGGGCTGGGGCGCTCCGGCGACCGCCCAGTCCGGGTCCTTCAGACCGTTGCCGGTGACCGTGCAGACGATCCGCTGGCCCGGGTCGACCAGGCCCTGCTCGGCGGCCTTCAGCAGGCCGGCCACCGACGCGGCGGACGCGGGCTCGACGAAGACACCCTCCTGGGAGGCCAACAGCCGGTAGGCGCGGAGGATCTCACGGTCCGTCACCTCGTCGATGAGGCCGCCCGACTCGTCGCGCGCGGCCAGCGCGTACTGCCACGAGGCCGGGTTGCCGATCCGGATCGCGGTGGCGATGGTCGACGGGTCCTTGACGACCTCGCCGCGCACGATCGGCGCGGAGCCGGACGCCTGGAAGCCCCACATGCGCGGGGTGCGGGTGGCCAGCTTGTCGGCCGCGTACTCCGTGTAACCCTTCCAGTACGCGGTGATGTTGCCGGCGTTGCCGACGGGGAGCACGTGGATGTCGGGGGCGTCGCCCAGCATGTCCACGATCTCGAACGCGGCGGTCTTCTGACCCTCGATACGGACCGGATTGACCGAATTGACCAGCGCCACCGGGTAGTTGTCCGAGAGCGAGCGGGCGAGGGTGAGGCAGTCGTCGAAGTTCCCGTCCACCTGGAGGATCTTCGCGCCGTGCACCAGCGCCTGCCCCATCTTGCCGAGCGCGATCTTGCCCTGCGGCACGAGGACGGCGGACACCATGCCGGCGCGCACGGCGTAGGCGGCGGCCGAGGCCGAGGTGTTGCCGGTCGAGGCGCAGATGACGGCCTTCGCGCCCTCCTCCTTGGCCCGGGTGATGGCCATGGTCATGCCCCGGTCCTTGAAGGAGCCGGTCGGGTTCGCGCCCTCGACCTTGAGGTGCACCTCGCAGCCGGTGCGCTCGGAGAGGACCTGGGCCGGGACGAGCGGCGTACCGCCCTCACGGAGCGTGACGACCGGCGTCGTGTCCGTGACCGGAAGGCGGTCCCGGTACTCCTCGATGATGCCGCGCCACTGGTGAGTCCTGGTCATGGGTCCTTACTCCCCTTCAACACGCATGATGCTGGCGACACCGCGCACGGTGTCGAGCTTGCGCAGCGCCTCGACGGTCCCGGAGAGGGCGGCGTCGGGCGCGCGGTGGGTGACGACGACGAGGTCGGCCTCGCCGTCCTTGCCCTGCTGGCGCACCGTATCGATGGATACGCCGTGCTCGGCGAAGACCGTCGCGACCTGGGCGAGCACGCCCGGCTTGTCGGCCACGTCGAGGCTGATGTGGTACCGCGTCACGACGTCGCCCATGGGGCTCACGGGCAGCTGTGTGTACGCGGACTCGCCGGGCCCCGTCGCGTCGTTGAGGCGGTTGCGGCAGACGGCGACCAGGTCGCCCAGGACGGCGGACGCGGTCGGCGAACCGCCGGCGCCCGGTCCGTAGAACATCAGCCGGCCGGCCGCCTCCGCCTCGACGAAGACGGCGTTGTACGCGCCGCGCACGGAGGCCAGCGGGTGGCTGAGCGGGATCATCGCCGGGTGCACGCGCGCGGTGACGGACCCGCCGTCGGCGGCGCGCTCGCAGATGGCGAGGAGTTTGATGGTGCAGCCCATGCGCTTGGCGGAGGCGAAGTCGGCGGCGGTGACCTCGGTCATGCCCTCGCGGTAGACGTCGTCGAGGCGCACGCGCGTGTGGAAGGCGATTCCGGCGAGGATGGCGGCCTTGGCGGCGGCGTCGAACCCCTCGACGTCCGCGGTCGGGTCGGCTTCCGCGTACCCCAGCGCGGTGGCTTCGTCCAGCGCCTCGGAGTACCCCGCCCCGGAGGTGTCCATCTTGTCGAGGATGAAGTTGGTGGTGCCGTTCACGATGCCAAGCACCCGGTTGACCTTGTCGCCGGCGAGGGACTCGCGCAGCGGCCGGATCAGCGGGATGGCACCGGCGACGGCGGCCTCGTAGTACAGGTCCCGGCCGTGCTCCTCGGCGGCGGCGTACAGGCTCTGGCCGTCCTGGGCGAGCAGCGCCTTGTTGGCGGAGACCACGGACGCGCCGTGCTCGAAGGCGGTGGTGATGAGCGTACGGGCGGGCTCGACGCCCCCGATGACCTCGACGACGACGTCGATGTCGCCCCGTTTGACCAGGGCCATGGCGTCGGTGGTGATCAGCTCGGGGGCGATGCCCTCACGCACTTTGGAAGGCCGGCGGACGGCGACCCCGGCGAGCTCGACCGGGGCGCCGATACGGGCGGCGAGGTCGTCGGCGTGCGTCGTCATGATGCGCGCCACCTCTGAGCCGACCACTCCACAGCCCAGCAGCGCCACCTTCAGCGGACGCGTACGCATCATCCGACCTCGTTTCCTTACTACAGCTTGAGTGCGATCCAGTCTCACTCACCGGACGGAAGTTTCTCCCTTCCGTCCGGATTATGAGATATCTATTTCATCAACCGACATCGAGACGCAGGAGATCTTCCTCCGTCTCACGCCGGACGATCACACGCGCCTCGCCGTCGCGGACGGCGACGACGGGCGGGCGAAGTGCGTGGTTGTAGTTGCTGGCCATGGAGCGGCAGTACGCCCCGGTGGCCGGTACGGCGATCAGGTCCCCCGGTGCGAGGTCGGCCGGCAGGAACGCGTCCCGCACGACGATGTCGCCGCTCTCGCAGTGCTTGCCGACGACGCGGCTGAGCATCGGCTCGGCGTCGCTCGTCCGCGACACGAGCGCGACGCTGTAGTCGGCGTCGTACAGCGCGGTGCGGATGTTGTCCGACATGCCGCCGTCGACGCTCACGTACGTCCGCAGCCCCTCCAACTGCTTGATGGTGCCGACCTCGTACAGCGTGAAGGCGGTGGGGCCGACGATGGCGCGGCCGGGCTCGACGGAGATCCGCGGCGTCCGCAGCCCCGCCGCCTCGCACTCCCTCGTCACGATCTCGCGGAGCGCCTCGGCGATCTCGTGCGGCTCGCGCGGGTCGTCCTCCGAGGTGTACGCGATGCCGAGGCCGCCGCCGAGGTCGATCTCGGGGAGCTCGACACCGTGCTCGTCGCGGACCTGCTTGAGCAGCCCGATCACCCGGTGGGCGGCCACCTCGAAGCCGGAGGTGTCGAAGATCTGCGACCCGATGTGCGAGTGGATGCCGATGAGCTCCAGCCCGTCGAGCTTGAGGGCACGGCGTACGGCTTCGGCGGCCTGCCCGCCGGCGAGCGCGAGGCCGAACTTCTGGTCCTCGTGGGCGGTGGCGATGAACTCGTGGGTGTGCGCCTCGACGCCGACGGTCACCCGGATCTGCACCCGCTGGCGCTTCCCGAGGGACTGGGCGATGTGCGCCACGCGCACGATCTCCTGGAAGGAGTCGAGCACGATGCGTCCGACGCCGGCGCGCACCGCCCTCTCGATCTCGTCCACCGACTTGTTGTTCCCGTGGAAGGCGATGCGCTCGGCGGGCATCCCCGCGTCGAGGGCGGTGATCAGCTCCCCGCCGGAGCACACATCGAGGTTCAGCCCCTCTTCCGTGAGCCACCGGACCACGGCGCGGGAGAGGAACGCCTTCCCGGCGTAGAAGACGTCCGCCTCCTTGCCGAAGGCGTCGGCCCAGGCGCGGCAGCGGGCGCGGAAGTCGGCCTCGTCGAGGAAGTAGGCGGGGGTGCCGAACTCCTCGGCGAGCGTGGTGACGGGGATTCCGCCCACGGTCACGACGCCGTCGGCGTTGCGGCTGACGGTCCGGGCCCAGACCTTCTCCTCCAGCCGGTTGAGGTCGGCGGGCGGCGCGGAGTAGTGGCCCTCGGGGAGGACATCGGCGTGACGGGGCCCGGCGGGGTGTGCGGAACGGCTCATTTCTCTCTCACAAGGTCACAAGTAGTCAGGAGCGCTGATGCCGAGCAGGGCCAGGCCGCCGGCCAGCACCGTCCCGGCGGCTTCGGCGAGGGCGAGCCGGGAGCGGTGGGCGGCCGAGGGTTTCTCGTCGCCGAGGGGCAGCACCGTGTGCTGGAACCCCAGGAACGCGTCGGCGGTCGCCTCCAGATGCCGGGCGACCCGGTCGGGGGCGCGGTGGCGTGCGGCGGCTTCGAGGACGGCGGGGTGGTCGCCGAGGGCGGTGAGGAGGCGGGGGGCGTCGACGTCCTGCTCGTACGCGGGCGTGATCCCGAGCTGTGCGGCGTTACGGAGGAGGGCGCGGGTGCGGGCGTGCGCGTACCGCACGGTGAAGAGGCCGTTGGCCTCGGTCTGGGTGAGGAGGCCGTCCCCGTCGAGGACGCGGTCGCGGCCGGCGGGCCGGAGCAGGGCCCAGCGGGCGGCGTCCCGGCCGAGGGGGTGGACGTCGTAGGTGACGGGGCGGGGCGTGACCGCGGCGCTGTCGGCAGGCGGGGCGCCGTGGGCGTCGACGGTCACCCCGAGGGCGGCCCAGGCGGGGTCGGGCCGGTCGCAGCTGACGCCCCGGGGGTCGGTACCGGGCAGTCGGCCGGGGGCGGGGAGCGGGCCGGGGGCGGGGGGCGGGCCGGGGTCGGCTCCGGCCTCGGGTTCGACGGTGACGCCGAGGGCGGCCCAGGCGGGGTCGGGCCGGTCGCAGCTGACGCGCACGTGGGCGCCCTGTGCGTGCAGCAGTCTGCGGAGGGCGTCGGCCATGACGGCGGCCCGTACCTCGCGGCGGTGGTGGTAGTGGAGGACCTGGCCGGCCAGCGCGCTGCCGTGCCCGTAGCGCCGTCCCTGTTCGAGGACCCTGCCGACGAGCTCGCGGGAGGTGCCGGCGCGGAGGGTGAAGTTGAGGAACCCGGGCCCGGTGATCTCGACGGCCTCGATGCCGGGGGCCCCGGTGAGCCGGTCGCGGAGGATCTCGGCGACCCGGCGGGCGGGCAGCGCGGCGGGCCCGGCGAGCTGGAGCGCGGCGTTGCTCGCGTAGTCCCCGCGCCCGCCGCCCCGGGGGCGCTCGACCTTGACCCGCTCGGGGACGTACGACTCGGCCCGCAACGCGCCTTCACCGACCGCGCGGCGCACGGCGTGCAGCACGGTGAGGGAGAGATCTGCGGGGGTCACGGGACAAGCGTAGGGGAGGAAGGGGGTGAGTACGCGAACCGGTTTCGCGATGCGGTCGGCGAGGGCGGGCGGTCGGGCCGCCGAGGGGCCCCTTGTCGGCGACCGCGCCGGGCCGCACCCACGGCTTCGGATCAGCCCCAGGCGCTCTCGGCCTGACCGGCCCCGTGGCGCCCGTCAAGGCCGTCGAGGCCGTGGACGCCGTGGACGCCGTCGGTCGGGGGTGCGGGGTGGGCCGGGGGTGTCTGGGGTCGGTGGGGTGCGTGCGGTGTCTGGGGTGCGTGGAGTCTCCGGGGTGCGTGGGGTGCCGACTCGCGCTGCATCAGCTGCCGGACGATCCGGACCAGCTCATCGGGCTCGAACGGCTTCGCCAGGAACGCGTCGACGCCGACGGCGAGACCGCTCTCCACGTCGCCCTCTGTGCAGGCGCTGATGATCGCCACCGGCAGATGCCCGGTCCGCGGATCCTCCCGCAGCCGCGCGGCGGTGCGCAGCCCGTCAAGCCGCGGCATGACGACGTCGAGCGTCACGACGTCGGGGCACACGCGATGCACGACATCCAGACACTCGGCACCATCGGCCGCAGTCACGACCTCGAAGCCCTCCAGCTCGAGGTTGACCCTGATCAGCTGCCGGATGACCCTGTTGTCGTCCACGACGAGCACCCGGCCGGACACGCCTGACACAACTCGAGAGTAGGTCGCGATCCAGCCCTGCGTCCCGGTTTTCCCCACTTCCACCCCGCACGGGCGACGCGACGGGCCGACGACGCGACCGGGGCGCTGGAAATACCTGTTCACAGGCACCACTCGGGAGCTGGTAGGGTTCTACCCGTCGCCGCCGAACGCGGCGGACGCCCCCGTAGCTCAGGGGATAGAGCAACGGCCTCCGGAGCCGTGTGCGCAGGTTCGAATCCTGCCGGGGGCACCCAGCATGAGGTGCCCAAAGACCCCGTCACCAGCGGAAACGCTGAGGATGGGGTCTTCGTGTATGTGCAGGCGTATGCCGCCCGGAGCGGCCGTATGACGATGACGGGGTCTGTGGACGAGGCGTGGAAGGGATCTTGAAGCATCACCGCAGGTGAGGTCCACGAAGGGACGAGAGCCAGCATTAGCGCCAGACGGCCACTCCCGGACGATGGCCACGCCGTGGATACTGCCCGCAGTACCCGTGGGAATGGTCGGCGCCTCGCTGAGGGGCACGGGCTCAAGCCCTGCTCCAGGCCTGGCGATGGCGAGCGACGCTGTACACCTGCTCGACCTGCTTGGCAGTCAGCACCCCTGAGAGCGGCGCCAGAGCAGCTACTTGGCGCTCCTGGTACACGCGGACGCTGAGTTGCGTGGCGACCGCCTTGAGATCGGTGACGCCAACGATGACAAGTACTGGCTCGACTGGAACGGGAAAGCCGCAGTAGTGCTCAAGCACCCGGACCACGCGCTTGGCCTCCGCTCGGCTCTTGCGCGCGTAGGGCGCCGGTTTTCCATGATCGACTTTCACAGCATCGCCACTGCCCCATATGGCTTTGTTGTGGTGATGCTTCGTATTGATGCTGAACACCCCGCCAGGCCTGATCAGCAAGTGATCGACGTCCACGTTGTTGGCCAGGGGAATGGAATGCAGGACCCGCCATCCGTGACGCGCCAAGCGGTTCAGCTCGGCTCCCACCCTCTCCTCCCCCGCCAGTCCCTTCCGCCAGGAGTCCCACTCCGTCGGGCGCCGCAGAAGCTGAGAGACGACTCGCTCGATCAGACCTGGGCCGGATTTATTGAGCAGGTCACGCAGGGATTCACCGGGACGGTTGACGGACAGGTCGTCGGCCGGCGTCAAAGGCGGCAGCATCGGGCGCGCTTCGACCTCGGGTCCCCTCTGCGGCGGGACCGACTTGGGGTTGTTCCGTAAGTGTGCGTCAGCACGGTGCTCACGTCGTCGCGGTACTCAGCGACCAAGACCGTGATGTCCCCCGTCCTGACGTCCGCCCAGCCGACCGCGGTGCCATCAGGCAGGTTGGCGTACAGACGATCATGGCCGTACCGCTTCCAGCGCGTGACGTGCAGCTCCACAAGGCCCCCTGTGCTCACGTGTTGACGTTGCAGATATGCCAACAGCAAGCGAGACGAGGCCACAAGACCGCAGGGTACCCAGCTCGACTCAGCTCGCCCTTACTGAACGGGGTATCGGCGCAGGTAGGGCGCGAAACGAGGGAGGCCCCAGGCGGCATGCCTGAGGCCTCCGTGTGGGTGCAGGTTGTCTCACTCGTACTCGCGGAGCAGGTCCTCGATACGCCGGTTGCCAACGTCCTGCCGTCCGTCGAGGCACTTCGCGTAGCGGGTCAGCAGAACCTCAAACGGGCTTTCCGAACGGATCGAGGAAGTCTTGCATGAGGATTACGAACCCGACGACGAGTATGAGCCGAGCGGTAGTCGCTTCCATGACGACGACAGAGGCTCGGACGAGTACATTGCTGACCATTTTGATCGTCTCGGTGCGTGAATCTGACCAGGGATCAGTGATTCGCACTCAAGGACGGAGGGGCCTCATAGGTCGCGGGCGGGTGCACTACGAGCGCGAGGCTGATTGGTGCGTGGAGCCGGCTCCGGCCATGCTCCATGATGTCCCTTCGCAGCTAGCGGTGGCTCGTGTAGAGCCGCGAGTCCACATGCCATACCGCCCGAGCCAGGCATGACGTCTAGAGGTCCCTTCGCCCCGCACCAGACTCAGGAGTCCGGCAAGCCAGGATAGGCTCCTCTCGTGACATCGCAGACCCCACAGACGGCTGGCACCAGCGAGATCCCTGCCGACTCCATCACCCATGGTGAGGTGTACACGCAGCGCTGGGTCGTCGACATGATCCTTGATCTTGTCGGCTACACGCCGGACCGAGACCTTGCTGGTCTCAACATCACGGACCCTGCCTGTGGAAGTGGGGCCTTCCTTGTCGCAATTACAGAAAGATTGAGCCAGTCTTGCCGCAAGTTCGACCGTGAGCTTTCTCCTGCCAGCATCAAGGCTTTCGACATCCTTGAGCGTAACGTGGAAACCAGCCGCCGGAATATCGAAGCGACGCTTCTTGATGAAGGTTGGGACCGAAAAACAGCGCAGGATCTTGCGCGTCAATGGGTTCGGCAGGGTGACTACCTACTACAAGATCAGCACACTCCTGCGGATTTCGTTGTCGGTAATCCTCCCTATATTCGCATCGAGGACGTGCCCACGCCGCGCATGGAGTTGTACAGGCGTAAAAACAGAACAATGACCGGTAGGTCGGATATTTACGTTGGGTTCTACGAGCAAGGCCTAAAAGCGTTGAAGCCTGACGGCAAGTTGGGATTCATTTGCGCTGATCGATGGATGAGGAATCAGTACGGGCGTGAGCTGCGGAAGTTGATCTCCGAGAATTATGCCGTCGATACTCTAATCGTAATGCACGACGTCGATGCGTTCGAGGACAAAGTGGCCGCCTATCCGGCCATTACGGTGCTCCGCAATGCGGCGCAGCAAACGGCTTCTGTTGTAGACACGTCTAAAGCATTGCAGCAACGTCATTCCGACGAGCTAGTGGCTTGGATTAAATCTTCAGAGAGTACCAGCAAAGAGCATGTAGCTTTCCGGGCGGCACGCCTACCTCATTGGTTCGAAGGCACAGAGTCCTGGCCGATGGGTAGCCCTGAACGTCTTGCCCTACTAGAAGAGCTAAGTGACCGATACCCGACACTCGAAGAAAGTGGTGTCAGAGTTGGAATCGGGGTAGCCACCGGCGCGGACTCGATTTTTGTGACTAAGGGCAAGGACATTGTGGAGAATGACCGCCTCCTTCCCCTGTCTATGGTTAGAGATGCAAAAACGGGCAGCTTCATTTGGGCAGGGCATTATCTGATCAACCCGTGGACGGAGAATGGGAATCTCGTTGACCTAGATGACTACCCCCGACTTCGGTCGTACCTCGAAGAGAACCGTACCTCTCTCGAATGTCGGCATGTTGCAAAGAAGTACCCGCAGCGCTGGTATCGCACCATTGACAAGGTCGACGCCAGCTTGACTAGCCGACCAAAGCTGCTCTTCCCGGATATGAAGCTAAATATCCATCCGACACTAGAGGGTGGTGGATACTACCCACACCATAATCTGTACTATATGGTCTCAGATCGTTGGGACCTTGAAGTTCTAGGGGGAATTCTTCTCTCGCGTCTGGCTCAGGCCTTTGTTGAAGCGTACGCGGTTAGGATGCGGGGAGGGACGCTCAGGTTTCAAGCACAGTACCTGAGGCGGATTCGCGTGCCTCATCCAGACCTGCTGACCTCCGACATCAGAGAGGCATTGGCTGAAGCATTCAGGTGTCGCGACGTTGAGGGAGCCACCCAGGCAGCACTGAGCGCTTACGGGATAAGTGACCTTCCGGACTACTAGGAGGCTACTCTTCGGGGTCTTGATCGGATACGGGGATCTCCCTGGACTCTCTCCTCTCACGGACTGCGACATGCATTTCAATAGGAGTCCTCGACAAAACTGCAGCTACCATTTCCTCGAAAAACCTGTTAATGGACACGTCTTCTGGAACAAGTTCGGGACGCACCTTAATGCCTTCCGCAATGCCTGGGGTCCAATCGGCAATGATGAGGGCCGTCGCATCGTAGACGTCCAACTCCGCTTTCAGCTTTCTCATCATGTCGATCGCCCGCTCATACGAACCAGGCGCCTGTGAGTGAATCGATGAGTTCAGCAGAAAAACAAAGCCAATCGCGGCCAGGGGATGTCGCCCGCGCAGGTTTTTCGCGTCACCATAGGACTCTTCAAAGCGATTGAACATGTTATTGCCGAACGAAGACTCCATGGTCTTTGTAGAGACCATGATTTCAGGCCCTCGGGCCCACTGCGCCACAACAACATCAACCTGCTTCACATATGCTCTGCCGAGCACTTTTGCACTGGTCGGCGCCGTCCGCTTGTCCTTGAGTAGACGCTTGCGCAGATCGGCGCGCATCGTTTTCGGGAGCCTATTAATGAATGTCGACACTTCGTGTGGCAGGACTCTTGGCGCCTCTTGACGGGGCCACACCTCATCCGCGTGAAATCCCGCGCGCCTCAATTCGTGCGCTATCCAGGAATCCAAAGCCTTGGCGAGCCACCCGCTCTGCGAGGTCGCCCCTTGACCGATCGGAATGCCAATCAAGTCTTCCAACAGGCCCATGTCGGCGTAGTATGCGCCCTCCTTCCATGGAGAGGTGTCACCTGCGCCGGCCAGGAGAGGTTCGAACTCGACAAAGCTGTCTTCAGACATTGACTACCAATTCAGACGTTTTGCCCAAAAGTGCACGGCAGGTATGCGGCGCATCTACAGCACGCTAGAGGATCTTGAGCCGTCTCGTCGCCGGAACCATGGACTATATGTGGACCGAGGAAGCGCCGATCCCCTCCTGGACCCCACCGACCTGCAAAAATGGCATGCAAACAGTCGGCCTCCGGAGCCGCGTGCGCAGGTTCGAATGCTGCCGGGGGCACAGAGCCCGACCAGCGTGATCAAGCCGCTGACCAACCAAAGCGCCAGAGACAAAGAGCCGAACCCAGTCCTACTGGCTCTGGCTCTTTGTCATTGCCTGTCACGGCACCCCGACTGTGGCATGAGAGGTAGCATAAGGAGCATGAGTGAGCCCACCCAGAAGTACTCGATCACGATGCCGCGGGACATCGCCGAAGCCGCTCGCGCCCGCAGCGGTCCCTCCGGGCTGTCCGCCTACGTGGCCGCCGCCGTCGCCCGCCAGATCGAGCGCGACAACCTGAACGAGCTCATTCACGTCGCCGAAGCGGAGCACGGGCCCATCTCCGATGAGGAAATCCAGTCCCTCCGAGACCAGCTTCACCAAGCCCGCCAGCAGGAGAGCAACAGGGCGGGTGCCGCGTGAGCCGGTCCGTCGGCGCCCCTGGTGGCACGCTCGTCCTCGACAGCGAGGGATTGGCCAAGGCCGTCCTGCGCGACCGCACGGTCACCGCCTGGCTCGCCCTCGCGCGCGCCGACGACCTGCGCGTCATCACGTCTGCCGCCACTCTCGTCGAGGTGGTCCACCCCCGGATCAATCGCCCCGCACTGGAGTGGACCCTGTCTCGCCTCGTCGTCGAACCGGTCACCGATCCCATCGCCCGTCGCGCCGCCGCACTCCTCTCCGAGGCTGGCCTGCACGGACACAGGTACGCCATCGACGCGATGCTCGGCGCGACCGCCCTCGCCGCCCCCGAGCCCGTCACCGTGCTCACCTCCGACCCAGAAGACCTCGTCGCACTGTGCGGAGCTCGCGTCACCGTTATCAAGGTCTGAAGGCCTCTCGCGCCGGCCATGAAATCGGCGCGGGACAACACCGTCCCAGGACACGAAGCACCGATCGCGGGTCACGGGCAGGCCGTTCACTCGTGAGTCGTGGCCGCGACAGCTCAACACGGCCGACACAGACGTGAGTCGAGCGGGTGGGGTTGCTCCTTAAACAGTTGTCCGGGACTCGGATGTCTGGTTGTGTCGGGCATCAGGCGTGACATGACTGAACGTTGAGGGGGAACTCTACGTGCGATTTCGTATAGCGGCGTCTTCCGCTGCCCTGGCCGGGTTGCTGGCCATCGGTGCGGCCGTGCCGGCGCAGGCTGATGACCACAGCGCGCCGCGGGACCAGGCCACCTACGGGCAGGAGTACGCCGCCGCCGCGGGGGTCGGGGCGTTCGTGACCGCGGGGGACCGGGTGCACTTCTCGCACACCGTGCGGGGGTCCATCAACGCGCACGGCTGGTGGAAGCGGCTGAGTGGGCCGGCGACCACCGCCAAGGTGACGGTGTGGCTGCAGGTGAAGAACGGGTCCGGCTGGACGACGCTGACCAAGGGGGTCAAGACCGTTCGCTCCGGTGGTGGAAGCGGGAAGCGGACACCGGCCGCCTGGAAGTGCACCAATCTGATCGAGCGGCACTCCTTCCGGAGCGTCATCGACGTCGACCTGGTCGGGTACCCGGATCAGGACAACAAGAAGATCACGGACACGGTGACGCTGTACTGTGGCACGTGATCAATGACTGACTGATAGCGGCGCTGGGAGGGAATCTTCCAGCGCCGCCTTCTTTTCGGGAGTCTCCCTGTGTTTCCCCCCACCGTGATCATCGGCATGCATGGAATCCTCGAGCGGCATCCGTGGTTCGACCGCGTGGTGGAGCAGGACGCCGAGGGAAGTGTCGAGGAGGACGTCCTCGGTCTGGCGATCGACCGGGCCGGTTCCTACGGGTGGCGCACCCTGAGCACCTGGCTGAACGAGGGCGGGCAGGTCACGGCTCACCATGAACCCACGGCGTGGGCCCATGAGGAGGCCGGCGGTGACTGGACACAGGACGGACGAGTGCGCCGGCTGGCCTGGCTGCAGGCCGGCGTCCTCACCGATCCCCCGCGGCCCGGTCTTCCCGTACGGCCGGTCGTCCTGGTGTTGTCCGAGACGCTGGCCCGCGTCGGCACGGTGACGTTCACCGGACTGCACGCCCTGCTGCCGTTGCAGGCGGCCGAGCGCGACACCGCCTTCCACCAGACCGAGTTGGCGCCGTGGTTCGGCCTGGCCGATCCGGATGCCCGGTACGACGTGGTGGTGACCCTCTCCTGTCGCCCCGGGGAGGGCGGAGTGGACGAGGGCGACGCCGGGGCCGTGCGCGCAGCCGTACGGGAGATGGCGCAGGGGGCGCTGGATGTCTCCGCCGCTGACGCCGTCGCCGACGCCGACGGCGGTGTGCCGGGACTGGACCTCGACCTCGGGCGGGTCATGCATACCGAAGGGATGCGCGAGGTGCTGCGGTTCGGTTGCCGTACGCGCGAGTGGTCGCCCGACGTCGCGGTGTGGCTGGTGGAGATGGTCGCCGACGCCGTGCGGGGAGTGGGGCGTGCGGCGCCGGTCGTGGTGACGGTGTCGTTGGCATCCCCGGCGGCGTAGTCCCCCTGAGACGCCGCCTGGGCCGGTACCGCTCGCGGTACCGGCCCTTTCGCGTACCCCCGGCGCCGCGGGGGTCCGAAGCGCACCCGAGGGAGACCCGAAGCGGTTCCTAAGGCATATGCCGCAGAGTGGGGACGGGTGCGGGTTCGGAGGGGGAATTGTGTGGGACGAACGCGAGCGGTTGAGACTGGTGATCCTTGTGGGGGCCACCAGGCAGGGTCGGTTCGGGCTGGCGGCGGCCGAGTGGCTGGCCTCGCGGGCCCGGCTGCGGAAGGACTTCGAGGTCGACGTCATCGACCTCGCCACCGCCTGGCTCCCCGATCTGATGACCGCCGACCCCGCCGTGTCCCGGCCGTCAGCCGTGCGGGACCTGTCGCCGTGGCTGGACGCCGCCGACGCGTTCGCCGTGATCACGCCCGAGTACCGGCACGGTTACCCGGCCTCCCTGAAGAACGCGATCGACTGGTACGACCGGGAGTGGCACGCCAAGCCCGTCGGCTTCCTCTCCTACGGCGGGCCCTCCGGAGGGCTGTGCGCCGTGGCGCAACTGCGGCAGGTCTTCGCCGAGTCCCATGCCGTCACGGTCAGCGAGACCGTCAGTTTCCACGACTACGACAAGCGCTGGGGGCCCGACGGCGCGCTCCTCGACACCGAGGACTGCCGCAGGGACGCCGTCGCCATGCTCGACAGGCTCGGGTGGTGGGCCCGGGCGCTGTGCCGGGCCCGTGCCCGCGAGCCGTACAGATGCGCGGACCGTCCGCGCGCGGAGGAGTGAAGGTTCATGGACAACACCTGGTTCCGGCGGTTCGCCGAGCCCGCCCCCGACGCTCCCGCGCTGGTGTGCTTCCCGCACGCCGGTGGCGCCGCCAGCGCGTACGCCCCACTGGCCCGGTTGCTGGCCGGGCGGCTCGACGTCCTGGCGGTGCAGTACCCGGGCCGGCAGGACCGGCGCGGTGAGGCACCCGCGGGCGGCATCCTCGACCTCGCCGCCGCCGTCGCGGAGCGGCTGCCGGACGGTACGGGCCGGCCGTACGCCTTCTTCGGGCACAGCATGGGCGCCCTCGTCGCCTACGAGACCGCGCGCATACTCGGGGGCCGGTCCGTCCCGGCCCCGGTCCGGCTCTTCCTGTCCGGGCGCGGGGCGCCCGGCACCGGCCCGAACCGCCACGACCGCCTCGGCGACGACCGGGCCATCCTGGCCGCGGTCCGGGTCCTCGGGGGCACCGACGCCTCCGTGCTCGACGACCCCGAGCTCGTCGACATGGTGCTGCCCGCGCTGCGCGCCGACTACGGGGCCCTCGCCTCGTACACCTGGCAGCCCGGGCCCGCGCTCGACATCCCGATCACCGTGCTGGTGGGCGACTCCGACCCGGTCGTCCCCGTCTCCTCGGTGGCCGGATGGGCGCAGCAGACCCGACTGGACAACGATGTCCGGGTCTTCACGGGGGGTCACTTCTATCTGAGCGATCAGCTCGCGGAAGTGGCCGGGACGATCGTTGGCCACTTGGAAACACGTCATGGGGGTAGGAGTGGAATTCAGGATTCTGGGCCCGCTGGAAGCATCGGCGGGCGAACGGACACTGGCTCTCGGGGGGTTCAAGCAGCGCGCGGTGCTCGGTCTCCTGCTCCTGCGGGCGAACCGGGTGGTGGCCACCAGCGAACTGCTGGCCGCACTCTGGCCTGACGAGGACCGCCCGGCGACGGCCCGGAAGATCGTCCAGAACGCCGTCTGGGGGCTGCGCGCCGTCCTCGCCGGGGAGCCGCCGGCCGACGCGCCGCAGGACACGCGGGAAGCGCGGGAAGCGCCGGGACGGGCCCCCGAACTCGTCACCCAGGCCCCCGGCTACGTCCTGCGCGTGGACCCCACGCAGGTCGACCTGCACCGCTTCAACCGCCGCGTCGCCGAGGGCCGCACCCGCCTCTCCGCCGGTGAGCCCCAGGAAGCCGCCCGGCTGCTCGGGCTGGCCCTCGGGGAGTGGCGCGGGCCCGCCCTCGCCGACCTCGCCGAGGCGGGCACCGACTGGCCCGAGCTGACCGCGCTGCGCCAGTTACGGCTGGACGTCATGGAGGACCGCTTCGAAGCCGAGCTGCGCAGCGGACAGCACCACGCGGTCCTCGGCGAACTCGTCTCCCTCACCGACGCCGAGCCCCTCCGCGAACGGCTGTGCGGCCAGTTGATGCTCGCCCTCTACCGGTGCGGACGCCAGGCGGAGGCGCTGAACGTCTTCAGCCGGGTGCGGCGCGCACTGGTCGAGGAGCACGGCCTCGAACCCTCCCGCGAACTCCACGTGCTCCAGCAGCACATCCTCACCCACGACCCCTCCCTCACCCCCGGCGCCGAGCCCGCACGCGCGGCCGTCACCGCCCTGCCCGCGCCGACGGCCGCGTCCATCGCGTCGGCCGCGGCGCCCGTCGCCGAGCGCCGCGCGGTCGCCGTCCTGCTGGTCCGCTCCGGACCCGGGCAGCCGGCCCGTACGCCCGCCCTGTCGCTGCACGACTCCCTGGCCGCCGTCGCCGACTGCGTCGAGGAGTACGGCGGTACCGTCGCCGGCTCCCTCGGCCACGTCTCGGTCGCGGTGTTCGGGCTCCGTGCCGACCCGGCCACCGCCTCCGTCGACGCGGTACGGGCCGCCCTCGCCCTGCGCACCCGGCTTGACGCCCCCTCGGGCAGCGCCGCCCAGGCCGTGGTGGTCTCGGGCGACGCGCTGGTGCGCCACGACCCGCGCGACCCCACCGCCCCCGTCTCCGTGGCAGGCCGCCTCGTCGACGAGGCCAGCGCCCTGCTCCCCGGCGTCGCCCCCGGTGAGATCCACCTCGGCGGTGGCGCGGTGCGCGACACCGAGGGGCTCGTACGCCAGCTGCCGGCCGACCGGCCCGGCGTACGCCGCGTGGTGGGCCTCCAGCCCACCGGCGGTGGCGGCGCCGCCCCCCTCCACGAGCCGCCGGGCGGTCACAGCGCCGAACTGGCCATTCTGGGACGGCTGCTGGAACGCGCCCGGCGCCATGACGCACCGCACCTGGTCACCATCCTGGGCGACCCGGGCGTCGGCAAGAGCCGGTTCCTCGACGACTTCCAGCACACCGTCTCCGGTGAGCCGGTCCGCGTCGTACGCGTCGGGTCCGAGGACGGTGCCCGGTGGACCGCGCGGGACGTCCTCATGGCGTGCTGCGGTCTGTCGGCCTCCGCCGCCGTCGGCGACCGGCTCACCGAGATCGTCCGGCGCCTGGCCGGGCACGGCGAGACCGCCGAGCGGCTGCTGCGGTGCCTGCGTCCGGTGCTGGGCGGCGGCGACGCCGGACTCATGCGCTCCCGCGAGATCCTGGACAGCTGGTGCGAACTGCTGGCGCTCCTGGCCCGCGAACAACCTCTGGTGTTGTGCCTGGACGACGCCCACCGCGCCGAGGACAGCGTCCTCGACTGTGTCGAGCGGCTCGCCTCCACCACACAGGAAGTGCCGCTGTTCGTGGTCGCCTGCGCACGGCCCGAGCTGCTCGAACTGCGGCCGTTCTGGGGCAGCGGGCTGCGCCACAGCACGACGCTCACGCTCGACCGCACGCCCGATCCGGCGCCCGACCCGGTCGCCGGACCCCCCTGGGCCCGGCACGCCACCGGCCGCCGCCAGCTGTTCGGAGGCGCCTGAACACCCAGTGACCGTGGAATGGAGCGGGCGAGTGCGGCACTTGCTTCCCTGGTTCGTATGGATGACGCCGTACTCGCCCCACATCACCGGGGTCCGGATCTGACCGAGCTGGTCGGCAGGGAGTTCGTGGAGGCCCTGTCGGCCGGTCTGCGCCGCTCCGCGGCGGCCGGCCTCCGGGCATCCGGCCGGCAGCCCTCGCCACCGGCGCCTCATGACGCACCGGTGCCTCATGGTTCCCCGGACGGTCCGGGACCGGCGGCAGGGGACCCCGGTTCGGCCGGACCTCGGCAGCCCCAGGAGCCTCACGGAGGCGCGGGGGGCCGGGGCGTCCCGGAGGTCGCGGCCCGTACGACCGCGATGACGGACCCCGCCTGCCGGCAGATCGTCGCCTCGACCCGTCTGCTGGAGAAGGCGGTCGCGGCCCTGCCCCCCGGGCACCCGGCCGGGGACCAGGCGATCCGCGCCCTGACCCGGGCCATCGACAGGATCGTCGCCCGCTCCGGGGCCGGGCCGGACGACTGACGCCCGGCCGGGCGGGCGGGAACGCGGCGCCGGGAGCTATCCCGCGTTCCCGTCCGGCGAGCACAGGGACCGCAGCAGGTGGTCGAAGGCGTCGCCGGCCACGGGGGCGAGGCGCAGGGTCATCGTGTGCTGCAGTCCGCCGGCCCAGGCCGGGCGGCGGACGAGCAGGCTGTGGTCGGCGCCGACGACGGTGAGCACGGCGCCCCCGTCGCAGTCGGCGGACAGCTCCTCGACCATCTCCAGGAGGGCCTCCTCGGCCCGGTGGAGGTCGTCCCACATCAGGACCAGGGGCTGCGCGCGGGCCACCTCCACCATGAACCGGCGCCAGGCGGCGAGGAGGCGGTGGGCTTCCTCGCCGGCTGTGTCGCCCCCGGCCCCCTCCCCGCCGCTCCCCGCCCGGCGGGGCCGGTCCACCGCGCGCTCCACGAGCGGACCCAGGAGCGGGAGCAGCACCGCCGGGTCGTACGCGTCGCGGACGTCATAGGGGTCATGGAGGTCGTACGGGTCATGGAGGTCGTACGGGTCGAGCCGGTGTGGCCTCGGGGGTGTCAGGGACGTCAGCGCGCCGGAGAGTTTGTGGTGGGCGGCTGCCGGGGTGTCCTGGGGTGTGACGCCGCAGTACGCGGCCAGCATCCCGGCCGGGGCCGACAGGGCGTCGCCCGGGTCCGTGACGGTGGCGCGCAGGACGCGGATCGCGTCGCCGGCCGTGGCCGTGACGCGGCGCTGGAACTCCATCAGCAGGCGGGTCGTACCGCGGCCGGAGTGACCGAGGACGGTGACGAGGTGCGGGGTGGAGCGCAGTCGGGCGCGGCCAAGGAAGCCGGCCATCAGGTCCAGTTCGCACGCGCGCGAGGCCCGGGCGTCGCCGTCGCGCGCGTCCCGGCCGGAGGTGCGGACCTGCCAGGTGGCGGTCGCGGCGGAGACGCGGTGGTAGGTCAGCGCGGCCTCGGTGCGCCGGCGGGTCTCGTCGCAGACGTGCACCTCGCCCGGGGGTGTCCGCGCCAGCATGGCCTCGCACGCGTCCACCAGGCCGCCGCCGACCCGGGGGCGGCCGGAGCCGCCGGCGGGCGCGGATCGGTGGCACACGACGGCCGTGCCGGTGGCCACCGCCGCGTGGACGAACAGTCCCCGGACGGCCGGGGTGGGCGGGGCGAGCAGGCCCGTGGGGATGCTGAGGCAGTCGCGTACGGCGGCCCCGGCCCGTACCGCGCGTCCCGCGCTGTCGGTGCCGTCCGCACCGGTGGTGTCATCCGCGCTTCCGGTGTCCCCGGTCGGTTCCGCGCCGTCCTGTTCGAACAGAGCGAGCAGGACCGAGCCGATCGACGCCGCCGGCTGTCCGCCGTACTTGTCGATCTCCTCCCGCGCCAGCTGGCACACCGTGTCGAGCACCCGGTCGATGTCCCCCGCGGGCAGGTCGTCGAATTCGGGGCCGAGGCCGAAGCGGAGCATCAGCACGCTGCCGGGGCGGTGGTCGTCCGCGTCGGGGTCACCGGTGGCGTCCGTGGCATCGCCGGCGTCCGTGCGCAGCGCGTCCCGCGTGGCGCCCACCGTCCCGGTGCCGGTCGCCGGCGGGGGCGCGTCCAGTTCCAGGCCGGGGTCCTGGGACAGGATGGACCGCTGCAACTGCTGGAGCCGGCGCCCCGGTTCCAGTCCGAGGCCCTCCACCAGGGCGGCGCGGACGCGGGCGTACACGCCGAGGGCGTCGGCCTGCCGCCCGCAGCGGTAGAGGGCGAGTATCAGCTGGTGCGACGCCCGTTCGCGCAGGGGTTCCGCCTCGACGAACGCCTCCAGTTCGCGCAGGACGGGCTGGTGGCCGCCGCAGAGGAGCTCCGCCTCGAAGCGGTCCTCCATGATGTCGAGGCGTTTCTTCTCCAGGGCGGCCAGCTCGGGCCAGGTGGTGCCGGCCTCGGCGAGGTCGGCGAGCGCCGGGCCGCGCCACAGGTCCAGCGCCCCGCGCAGCACCCGGCGGGCACTGGCGGGGTCGCCTGCGGAGAGGGCCGCCCGGCCCTGGGCCGTCATCCGCTCGAAGCGGAAGAGGTCGACCCGCTCGGGCGGCACCCGCACGACGTACCCGGGTGGGCGGGTGAGCAGTTCCGCCGCGCCGGGCGAGTCCGCGGAGGCGGCGAGTGTCCGCCGTACCCGCCAGACGGCGTTCTGCAGGATCTTCCGGGCCGTCCCGGGCATCCGGTCCGGCGGCCACAGGGCGTTGAGCAGGTGCCGTGTGGGCACGACCTGGTTGGCGTGCAGCAACAGGAAGGCGAGGGCGGCGCGCTGGCGCGTTCCGCCGAGGGTCACCGGTCCCCTGTCGTCCTCGATCTCCAGTGGTCCCAGTAGCCGGAACTCCATCGGTCTCCCCCGTCGAGTCGCTGAGCCGGATCGTGGGGGGTCAGTGGGCGGGCGCGGCCGTGAGGCGTTCTCCGTCCCCGTCGCGCAGCAGCCGGCAGATGTCCCGCAGGCCCTCGCCGAGCTGGGCGATCTCGCCGTCGGTGAGCAGGAGGGAGGGCTCGAAGCGCAGGGTGTTGACCGCGCTCGCCGTCGGGAAGGTCCGTACCCGGTGTTCCCGCAGCAGGTGGCCGGCGAGGAAGTAGCCGAACAGTCCGCTCACCGCCAGCCCGCGCAGGACCTCGGAGGGGGCTTCGGACTGGTCGTGGAACTCCAGGCCGAGCATCAGGCCCTGGCCGCGGACGTCCTTGACCTGCTCGGGGAAGTCCGCGCGGACGGCTTCGAGCATCGCGCGCAGCGCCTCGCCCCGCTCGGCGGCCCGGCGGTAGGCGCTGCCGCCGTCCCGCTCCAGCAGTTCGAGGACCTTCAGGCCGATGGTGCAGGAGAAGCTGTCCTTGGCGAAGGTCGAGCTGTGGACGATCTCGAATTCCTGGCGGTAGCGGGCCTGGCGCACCAGCATCACGGACGCCTTGGCGATGCCGCCGCCGAGGGTCTTGGCGAGCGTGTAGTAGTCGCCGCGCAGGCCCATCCGGGACGAGGCGAGCAGCGTGCCGGTCCGGCCCATGCCGCTCTGGATCTCGTCGACGATGACGGGGCAGTCGATCTCCTCGCAGAAGCGCTGGATCTCGCGGGCGAACTCCGGGGAGAGGACGTGGATTCCGCCCTCGCCCTGGATCGGTTCGACGAGGAAGGCGCAGAAGACGGGGAACTCGTGTTCCACGACGTCCACGCGGCCGTCGGCGACGGTGAGGCCGAGCAGGACGCCGCGCTCCTCGGCGTGGATCTCCTTCAGCGTCTCGGGGCGGTCGCGCGGTACGAAACGGGCCTGTGCGGCGAGCCCCTTGAACGGGGTGCGGTAGTGCTCGTTGTGGGTGAGCTGGACGCTGGTGCCCAGCTTGCCGTGGAAGCCGCCCTCCAGGGCGAGGAACAGCGGCGGCCGGTCGAGCCGCGCCGCGTTCTGACGGGCGAGGGTGTCCGTCAGCTCGTCCAGCGCGGCGGTGACGTCCCCGGGGTCGGTGGCGGTGAGGCCGAAGTGGGCGCGGGCGCGCTCGGAGAGCACGGCCGCGCCGGAGGCGACGGCGGCGCGGGCCTGCTCGGTGTGGTGGTCCAGCTGCTCGCGGAGCGCCGCGATCCGCATGCCCCGGTCCATTTCGGCGTGCTTGACGGCGGCTTCGATCGCCTCGGCGCCGGTGTTGGCGAAGATGGCGAAGTAGGGCTCGTCCACACCGAGTTCGCGGTGCACGATCCGGTTGAGCTCCGCCGCGAGGCGGTTGGCGTAGGGGTGCCGGGAGAACTGGGCGTGCACGGGCGTGCCCGCGGCCAGCAGGTCCCGCGCGCAGGCGGTGATCTCGGGGTGGTTGTGGCCGAGCAGCACCGAGCCGTAGCCGCCGGCGAAGTCGACGACCGGGATCTCGCCGCCGTCGTCACCCCGCTGGTACAGGGTGTTGCCCTCGGCGCGTACGTACTCGACGGCCAGCCCCGCGGTACCCAGCACCTGGCGCAGGTACGGTTCGGCGAGTTCCGGCCCTTCGGCCGCGGAGTTCTTGGTGTCGTCCATGCGCACACAGTGGGCCAGGTGGGTCAGCGGCCGGTCATCGCAGGATCTTGCGGGGGCGGTGGTCCGGCGAGTGAGTGCCGTTACCGGAGGATGACGGACTCCCGTAAAGGCGGCGGTACGTTGAGGAATGCGAGCCCTGGTTCGTAACCGGCAGGGCCTGAACGTGCCCCGCGAAACGATCGGAGAATACGGAATGAATTCCGCGCCCGCTGATATCGATGCCGTGTCCGCGCCGCCCGCGCATGATTCGGTGACCCCTTCGGTGCTGAGGGGAGTGATGTCACGTTTCGCGACCGGCGTCACCGTGATCACCGTGGGCGGGGAGCATCTGCACGCCATGACGGCCAACGCGTTCAGCTCGGTGTCCCTGGATCCGCCGTCGGTGCTGTGCAGCGTGGGCCACGGTGCGGTGATGCACAAGGCGCTGACCTCGGCCGGGCGGTTCGCGGTGAACATACTCGGCGCCGAGCAGGAGCCGCTGGCCCGGCATTTCGCCGACAACAAGCGCACCCTGGGCGCCGCCCAGTTCGACGACGTCGCGTGGGCGCCGGGCGAGCGGACCGGCGCCCCGCTGCTGGGCGGTTCACTCGCCTGGCTGGAATGCGAACTGACCGCCGCGCATTCCTTCGGCGATCATACGATCTTCATCGGAACGGTGCTGGCGGCCGGTCAGACCGGTGACGGCCAGGGACTTCTTTTCGTCGACGGCCGATTCGGAAAGCCGGAGCTTTCCGGCCGGTGACCGGATCATTACCCGGCGATGACCGCCGGATGCCATGACCATGGACCGATCATTCGTCACCCTTGCTTTGATGACAGGACTGATCCACAGAGCAAGAGCAGGGGAGTTTTCATGGCGGGCAAAGACCGTTCACCGGTGACAGTCATCGGCCTCGGACTGATGGGGCAGGCGCTGGCCTCCGCGTTCGTGGGGGCGGGGCATCCGACCACCGTCTGGAACCGTACGGCCGACAAGGCGGCAGGCCTCGTGTCGCAGGGCGCGACGGTCGCCGCCTCGCCGGAGGATGCGGTGGCGGCCGCCGATCTGGTCGTCGTGTGCGTGTCGGACAACGACGTGCTGCACACGGTGCTGGACCCGGTGACGGACACGCTGAAGGGCCGCGTGGTCGCCAACCTGACCTCCGGGTCCTCGGACCAGGCGCGGGAGAACGCCGCCTGGGCCGACGAGCGTGGCTTCAGCTACCTCGACGCGGCGATCATGACCGTACCCGCGGGTGTCGGCGCCGCCGATTCGGTGGTCTTCTACGCCGGCCCCAAGGACGCCTACGACAAGCACAGCGCCACGCTGGCGCTGCTGGGCGGCGGGTCCACCCACCTCGGTGAGGACCACGCGCTGGCCGCGCTCTACGACGTCGCGCTGCTGGGCGTCATGTGGGGCACGCTCAACAGCTTCCTCCAGGGTGCGGCGCTGCTGTCCAAGGCCGACGTCAAGGCGGCCGAGTTCCTTCCCTGGGCCACCAAGTGGGTGGACGCGGTCAAGCTGTTCGCGACCGACTACGCGGGCCAGATCGACGCCGGGGACGGGGCCTACCCGGCCAACGACGCGACGATGGAGGTCCACTTCGGTGCCCTTCAGCACCTGGTGCACGAGAGCGAGGCGCAGGGCGTCAACGCCGAGCTCCCGCACTTCGTGAAGTCGCTGATGGAGCGCACCATCGCCAAGGGCTTCGCGCAGAACAGCTACGCCAGCATGATCGAGCTGTTCCGCACCCCGGAGAAGTAGTCTCCGCGCGCCGGCACCCCTTGCGGAACGCACCGGTGGCCCGGACCGATTCCTGATCGGTCCGGG
>NZ_JBEXQK010000009.1:0-182089 GCF_040612535.1 Streptomyces sp. NPDC006368 | reverse complement strand
GATGTCCCCGCCCCCCCGGGGGGGGGCCCCCCCCCCACCCCCCCCGGGGGTCGCGCCGCGGGGACGCCATGCGAGCGTCCCGGCGCCGTCGCGCGCGCCCTCCTGCGACGAGGCGCACCCGGCCGGGCACCGGCCGGACTTCTCGCCGAAGCACGACGGCCCGACCCGGGATCAGTGGGACGCACTCATCCCGAGCTGAGCGTTTGCCCGGCACCCCACCTCCGGCGCTCAAGCGCCGGCGAACGATCGTCTGCCGGCACTCAGACCCGTCACCGAGAACCCGCAGGTGCACAGTGTCGGCAACCCGCGTCGGGATCAACGTCGGTGAGCGGTCCAACGGTCCAACGGTCCAACGGTCCAACGGTCCAACGGTCCGCAGGGTGGATTCCGGCACGGCATCTCCCCGCTGCGCCACGTCTGGCCGACCACCGTCGGCAACGCCGGCCACGACGTGGGCCGCCGCGCGGCCCGGTGCCTCCTCGACCCGGTTCGGCGACCGGGAGCGCCCCGCCGGTGTCCACCTGCCGTGGCCCGCGCTGCCGATCCGCCGGACCACCGCCGCGCCGCACCGCGCGTGAGACGGGACGGGCGGCGCGCTTCTCCGTGGAAGCCGGCGCCACCCGGCAGGTGCCGGAAACGGCACCGGGCAGCGGCCCCGGCGCCGACCGTGACCGGGCGCCGGGCGGTGGCTATGCTCGGGAACCCCGCGCTTTCCGAGGAGCCATGAGCAAGCCCGCACCGAACCTGCCCCAGCTCCTCGTCCAGGCCAAGCGCTGGTTCGAAGACGCGCTGCTCACCAGCATGCAGGCCGCGGGAGAGCGACCGGTGACGGCCGCCCAGGCCGCCGTATTCGCCACCCTTGACGACGAGGGCACCTCGATCTCCGAGCTCGCCCGCAGGATCGGCGTCACCCGGCAGACCGCCCACCAGGCCGTCCACAGCCTGATCGGCATGGGCCTGCTGGAACAGGTGCCCGACCCCGCCTCCGCCCGCAGCAGCCTGGTCCGCGTCACCCCCGAAGGCGCCCGCGCCCATCAGCGGGCCCTGGCCACCATCGCCGTCGTCGAAGCTGTCCTCGCCGACCGCATCGGCACCGCCGCGACCACCGCGCTACGTGAGGCGCTGACCGCGTCCTGGGGCGAACCGCCCCTGGTGGAAGCGCCCTGACGTCAGCCCCCGCCGGCCGCGGGCGCGACGCCGGCCGCAGGCGGGCGGCGCGGATCGGAAGCCGCCGCGTGCCGTGGGCCCGAGTGGTGACGCGCCTGGGCGCGTTCAGGTTCTGTCCCGGACGTGGGAGGCCGCCAGCTCGGCCTCCGCGACGACCGTGTCCGTGTCGACGTCGACCAGGGCGCCGTGCGCCTTGCGCATCCGGCCGTCCACGAAGACGTGACTGACGTTGGTGGGCTGGCCGTTGAGCACGATCTGGCTGATCCAGTCGAAGCGCGGCGCGAAATTGAGCGTGTCCGGGTCGAGGACCACCACGTCCGCACGCTTCCCGGGGGTGAGGGAGCCGATCCGGTCCGCCATGCCGACGCACTCGGCACCGCCCAGGGTCGCCATGCGCAGGACGGCCGGGATCGTGGGGTGGACCCCGGGGTCCCGGTGCAGCGCCCGCTGAAGACCCACGGCCGCCTTCATCACGCTGAACATGTCCGACGTGTCGTTGGTCCCACCATCATGACCGAGCCCGGCCTTCACACCGCGTGCGTGCAGCGCGGGGAGCCGGATGATGCCCGAGGCCAGCCGCATGTTGCTCAGCGGGCAGTGGGCCACACGGACGTCATGGTCGGCGGCCAGCGCGATCTCGTCATCGGTCAGGTGGATCGCGTGGTTCATCAGCAGGTCCGGTCCGAAGGCGCCGGCCTGCCGGAGCGAGCGGATCGGGTCGTCCCCGCGGTCGCTGTGGTGCTCCAGGACATGGGAGTTGAGCATCACCCCGAGGTCACGGGCGATTCCGCTGAGCCGGCGCAGCTCGTCCACGGCCGCCATGCCCGCGTGGACGGCCACCTGGGCGGACGCCAGGGGCAGCGGGTCGAGCAGCTCCCGCTTCACTCTGTGGATGAGGTCGGCGGTCGAGGCCCGCTGCATCATGGCGTACACGAACCGCAGCCCGGAGTCGTCCAGGGCCCTGATGTAACGCTCGCTGGTCCCGAAGGGGATGGGGTGCACCCAGTCCACGACGGTCGTGACGCCCGCCTGGAGCGCGTCGAGGGCGGCGAGGCGGACGAAGCGGTACATGTCCTGGGCGTCGATCCGGCTCAGGGTCGTGCTGTTGCAGGAGCCCAGCCAGCCGTACAGGTCCTGGCCGGCGCATCCGCCGCGAATGCTGGACTGCCACAGGTGGTTGTGGATGTCCACGAACCCGGGCAGCACCATCCGGCCGCTCACGTCCACCACGCGTGTGCCGGGCGGCGCGGACAGCCGCCGCCCCACAGCGGCGATCTTCCCGTGCCGCATCAGCACGTCGGCGCGGTGCAGCGTGCCCAGCGTCCCCTCCCCGATGGCCGGGTCCATGGTGAGGAGCAGCTCCGCCCCGCGCAGCAGGGTGGTGGGGGCATGCCCCGGTCTCCCGGCCCGCTGAAGTTCCGGGCCGGGGCCGGAGGGGGCGGCGGAGGCGGAGGCGCCCATCATCAGGGGAGCGCTTCCCAGGCCGACGAGGACGCTTCGGCGGCTCGGCTTCGAAGACTGCGTCATGGAAGTGGTATCCCGCGCCCCGAAGCCGGGGGCAAGGTGCAATTCCGGCCAGCGATAACGGAATTCCACTTCCATGTACTCGGGATCGGGTATCCCGCCGGGGCGGCGAAGCGA
Source organism: Streptomyces sp. NPDC006368 (assembly GCF_040612535.1). Lineage (NCBI taxonomy): Bacteria > Bacillati > Actinomycetota > Actinomycetes > Kitasatosporales > Streptomycetaceae > Streptomyces > Streptomyces sp. NPDC006368. The sequence continues at coordinate 179,281 of NZ_JBEXQK010000009.1, read as the reverse complement.
GACCGCACGCGGCGGCGGGCAGCCCGTCGAGCGCGGCGATCCCCGCTCATAGGCTTCGCGCGTGGAGATCACCGTGCGACCGGCAGTCGGAGCCGACCTGCCACCCTGCCGGCCCTTTACGGCGAGCTGAATCCCGACGACGCACCACTTCCTCAGGGCGCGGCCGAGGCGATACGGGCGGTCATCTCCGCTCGGCAAGGGCGAACCGTGCCGGTGGCCGAGGCGGACGGCGCCGTGGTCGGCACCGCGGACTGCCCGGTCCTGCCCAACCTCACCCGCGGCGGCCGGGCCATCCTCTTCGTGGAGAACGCCGTGGTGGCCGGCTCCTCCCGGCGGCGGGGTGTCGGGCGCCGGCTGATGCGGGCGGCCGTGCGGACGGGTGAGTCGGCCGGGTGCTACAAGGTGCAGTTGTCGGCAGCCGACGACGAGTACGTCCACACCTTCTACGAGTCGTGCGGCTTTCAGGCCCTCGCGCAGGGCTTCCGTCGCCACATCGGATGACGGGGGCGGCAAGCTCATCACCGAGGGCCCGCCCGCGCCGCCGGCGTGGCGTACTTGACACCGTCCACCCCCACGGGAGGGGATTCTCACGGCTCGCGCCGTGATCCTTTCTGACATCCACGGAGGTAATCCGATGACGGACAACGACTTCTGGGACTGCCCGCCGGAGCAGGACATCGCGTACCACGGGGAGTTCAGGCTCACCCTCATCGAGCGACCCTTCCCCACCGGTGAGAAGGTGCTGCCCGCCCATGACCCGGCACGGGCGCGGGAGTTCGCCGCCGCTTTCGGCACCGTCGACACGGTGGTGGAGGAGGCCGGCCGGATCGAGGCGACCGAGCGGCCCCCCTTCGCCACCCGCGCGGACCTCGACCTGGTCAGCGTCGGATGCTGGGGGACGGTGACCGAGATCAACGATCCCGCCCTGGTGTTCACCGGGGGAACGTTCCCCCTCGCCGAGCAGGCGGAGGAGCTGGCCGAGCGCTTCCCCGGGGCGGTCATCATCGGCTCGGCGACGATCGACCACCACCTGACCTACGGCACCCACGTGATCCACCACCCCGACGGGGCACGCCTGTTCGCCGCCGGGTGGAGCGGAGAGAAGGACTGGGACCTCGACGGCACCCCGCAGGAGGTCATCGACGCGTTCGGCATCGGCCCCGATGCCCTGGAGCGGCAGGACATCGACCTCGGCGCCCACCCCGGGGCCTTCCCCTGGGAAGGGCTCACCCGGCTCGCCCTCCAGAGCGTCACCCCGTTGCTCCGCACCGGCCGCACACTGTCCGTGTTCCGCGTCCGGCACACCGAGGAGACCACCGGCGACCTGGAGGACACCTGGATCGGCGAGGTCGACGGGGTCGACGAGTTCTGACCGTAACGATCCGACAACACGCGCCAGTTGGCGAGAACATGCCGCCCAAACCCCGGGACCCACAACCGGCCCGCCCCCTAGGGTGGGCGGCAGTCGGCGTACCCAGACCAGATGACCTCGGAGCCCGCCGCGCCGCATACCGCTCCTGAGCAACAACGGGGTTCCCAGGGGGAGAAGCCAGTGAGCATTCGGATACACGAACCTGCCCGCCACCGGCGGGTGTGGGCGCGCTTCGCGATCGCCCTCACCGCCGCGGCGGCCGTGACCTTGACCGGCCTGCCCGCCCTCGACGACGCCCAGGCCGCGAAGGCGCCCAACGTCAAGCCGGTACGGTGCGACGAGAAGTTCCTCGGGAAGAAGTTCCCCTCCACCCCGCCCAACTCCGGGCCGCCGGACAACCTTCCGTACGACGCGTGGCCGAACGACGAGAACTACACCTACGACAACCCCGCGAAGGCGTACGACGGCGTGCAGCCGCCGACCGACGCCCAGCGCCAGGCCGCGGGAACGAACTACCGCAAGTGGCAGCGCACGTACAACAAGACGAAGAACCCGGCGGACAAGGTCATGGAGATCTACGCCCGCTACAACAAGCAGTACAACAGCCCGAAGGGCTACAAGGACTTCACGCGCTTCCTCGACGTGCGCTACATCGGTGCCCACGGCAACCCGCTCCGGGGCGACGCGTTCGAGGCCCGCATGGTCAAGAAGTACAACATGGTCGGCCCCGACTGGTGGTGCCAGGACCCGATCGAGTACACCGACCCCGAGACCGGCGAGAAGCGCACCCGCGTCGTGGACGCGCACAACCGGCGCACCGAGCGCAAGGTTGAGATGAAGTCCAACGGCAGGATCGAGAACGACCAGCTCAAGGCCGACCGGCAGATCGCCAAGGAGAACCCGAAGTCGACGTTCCGGTACCTGACCGGCGCCAAGACCGAGGATTCGACGAAGGACAAGATCAAGCAGTTCGACGACGACCTCAAGCGGGACCGGGGCACCAACCGCACCCAGGCCGGGGTCAACGAACGCCGGTCGAACGCGATCGAGCGCACCCAGAAGCCGAACGTCTACACCAACTATGACAAGCGGTTCAACCCCGACCCGCTCAAGGGCGGCCGGGGACCGATCATCGACCAGGCCCTGCGGTCGGGGAAGACGGTCGAGGAAGCGCGCCGGCTCCAGGCGATGTACGACCAGAACAACCGCGGCGGCTACTTCGGCCGCGGGCCGGGCGGCATCGACTTCTCCACCCTGGAGATCAACTACGTCGGCACCCCGGTCAAGGGCAAGGGTCTCGACTATTCGATGAAGGCCGACTACGTCAAGAATCCGGACCGGAACCCCGGCCACGGCGGTGACGCCAAACTCCAGCTCGCCTCGGACGCGTTCTTCACCTGGCTCGCCCTGACCCCGGACAAGTTCTGGGTCAACCTCAACCCGATCCGCCCCGACGTGATCATGGACAAGGAGTTCGCCAGGACCGACGCCGGGCGCATCCTGCTGGAGGCCGACCTGACCCTCAAGCACGACTACGCGGACGCGATGAACCCCGACAAGTACGAGCGCGGGGAACGCTTCTGGCGCGCGGCCCCCCGCACCCCGGAAGGCATGCCGTGCCTGCCCGTCATCCGTCAGTGGATCACCCCGAAGCCCGCCAAGGTCCGGGAACAGGACGGCGGCATCTACATCCTGGATGCGCCGCTGAAGGTCAACATGGAGGTCCCCACCGGGCCCGACGTGCCGGCCAGCGCCTGCAAGCTCACCGAGGCGCAGACCAAGCAGGCCGAGACGCTGATCCTGACGATGATCCAGCCGGAGCTCGAGCGCCGCGTCAACGACGACGCGTCCTACGCCGACCTGCGCCGCGTCTACTCCTCGCGGGTGGCCGCCGAGTACATCCGCCGCCAGGACGCGGTCACCCCGACCGACTTCCGCAAGATCATCAACAGCAACGACGTCAAGCGGTGGCCGCTCAGGGGCGAGAACAAGAACTGGGACAAGAAGACCGTCTACGACAAGTACGTCCACTCGTTCAAGAACGGCGACTACAAGTTCGAGCGCGTCTACGACGGCAAGGTGTGGATCCTGTCCATGGGCGGGGTCGACTTCTCCAAGGCGCCGAAGCGGAACATCAGCCGCACCCGGTTCACCACGGAGCACCCCGGCTTGGACAGGACCACCCGGACATCCGTCCAGGCCGAGGTGACCTACCAGGACAGTACGACCGCCTACCTCGGCGGGAGCACCTCCGACCAGCCCACCAGCCCGGAGGACCCGAAGCCGACGCCGACCCCGACCGGCCCGGACGACGCGAAGCCGACCGACACCCCGTCGACCCCGGCTCCCGGCCCGTCCACACCCGGCGGTGACCCGACGACTCCGCCGGCGCACGACCCGGACGGTGACCTCGCCGACACCGGCAACACCACCCCCGTCGGCCTGATCGCCGCTGTGGCCGCGGCGCTCGCCGTCGCGGGCGGCGCGCTGACGTGGTGGATGCGGCGCCGCAGGGACGCCGGCAACTGACCCGTCCGACCGCCCTTCGTACGCACGCCGTCCCCCGCACCCGAATCCGGGGTGCGGGGGACGGCCGTGTCCGGTCCGGCGCGGCCGGGGGCGCTGGCGTACGCCGCGACCGTCACCCGGCCGCGTAAGAAGCCCGCTCGGCCGTGCTCACCACCTTCCGGCCGTCGGCAGCCCCGAGCAGCCCCGCGGTCACCCAGGCCTTCACCGTGGACCTCACGTGCCTCACCAGGGCCGACTTGGTCGTGAAGGGAGCGGCGGCCCACACCTCGTCGAGGAGCGTGGCGCCGTCGGCCCGGACCGGATTGGCGACGCCGGAGTCGGTGGTGCCGAAGACGATCCGTGGCTCGACGCGCCGGAAGCAGGCGTGGGTCGGGTCGTCCGTTCCCTCGAAGAAGGGCACGAACTCGACACCGTCGAGGGTGTAATGCAGCGGCTTGCCGGCCACGGGGGTGAGGCTGGGCAGCAGGTTGCCCGAGAGCGCGGCGTTGCGGTAGAGCGCGAGACGGAGGTGGTCCGTCCGGGCGTCCCGGGCGACGAGGTTGACCGGGCCGTGGAACAAGGTCTGGACGGCCGGGTCGTCCAGCGCCTTTTCCACGCGCAGGTGGAAGGGGACGCTCACGCGCACGGTGTCCCCGTCGCGCCAGGTGCGGGACACGGTGAAGTAGCCGCCGGCGACGGGGGTTCCCTTCGCCGCCCTGCCGTTGACGGTCACCCGGAAGCCGGCCCGCTCCCAGGCGGGCACCCTCAGCAGCAGGTCGAAGGTGGCGGCCCTGCGGCCCCGCACGGTGATCGTGGAACCCTGTTCCCTCGGGTAGTCGGTCGTCTGGGTGACGGTGACGCCCTTCTCCGCCCAGGTGAGGGTGGTCGGACTGTAGAGGTTGACGTACAGGGCGGTGCCGTCGGGCCGCACGAAGTTACACCGAGTCCTGGTACTTGGTGTGGCTCTCCAATCCCGTGCCCTCGCAGCACGTCGTACCCGCCTTGGGCGTGTAGTCGCGCACGTGCCCCGGCCGCAGCCCGACGAAGTAGGTGACGAGCGGCTTCTCCGCGTCCGGCCGGTCCTGCTTGGAGCCGAGGATCTGGTTGTGGAGCGCCCGCGGGGACGCCGAGCGCGACCGGGTCGCAGCGCAGATCGCGCTTGGCGGCGAAGACGCCGTTGCCGCCGAGGGCCACGTCCGTGAGCGGGAAGGGCCTGACCGTCCAGGCGGGGGGAGTCGGCAGCGCGACTCCGCCGTCACCGGCTCCGGTACCGAGCGCAGTGCGCAGGGCGGTCCGGGACGCCGCGGTCGCCGGACCCGCGGGCAGGGACGGCACCAGAGGTGCTGCCGCAGCGAGCGTGGCGCCACGGAGGAAGTCCCGTCGGTCGAGCGGCGGCGTCATAAACTCCCCATTCGCGTCAACACCCTCCCGGCGTCGGAAGGCCCGGCCGGCCTGCTCGGCGGCTCCGCGCGCAGATGGGAAAGCGCCGGCTGAGCAGGCGTTGTCCGGCTCGCTCACCCCGGACCGGCGGGGCCGACGCGAGTCGGGGTCGGACCCGCGAGGTGCGAGCGCCACCGTCACCGCCGCCGCCCGTACCCTCACGCGCCCTCCGTGAGGCGCCCGTCGACCGGGGTGGAGCCGCACTTCGGACCGGCGCCGCGTACGCGTCGCGCCCACCACTCCCGTCACGGAATTCTGCGCGAAGCATTGACGCGCAAACGCTTTCTTCCTACCTTCCGTCCGAAGTCACGTGCACCGTTCGACATAGCGAACAGTGGTGCCGTGCGAATCCCCACCAGAAGGAGAAGCGCGTGAGCCGCACTCTGCGCAGATCTTCGTTCCTCGCCCTACCCGCCGCCGTCATGCTGGCCCTGATGCCGACGAGCGCGTCCGCCTACCCCGGCCCCGGCAGAGTCACCGGCGACGTCGTCGTCCACGACCCGACCATGCTCCGCACGTCCGACGGGCGGTACCTGCTCCATTCCACCCACGGCTACCTGGAGTCCCGCACCTCCACCGACCGCATCGCCTTCACCCGCAACGGCAACGCCCTGTCCTCACCGCCGAGTTGGTGGTCGCGCTACTCACCCGACAACGATCCGTGGGCACCGGACATCTCCTATCACGGCGGCCGGTACCTGATGTACTACGCCGTCTCCCGCTTCGGTTCCAACACCTCGGCCATCGGCCTGGCCACCTCTTCGACCGGGATGCCGGGGAGCTGGAGCGACCAGGGCATCGTCCACTCGTCCACGTCGAGCAGCGACTACAACGCCATCGACCCCGACCTGTTCGTCGACAGCGACGGCAAGTGGTGGCTGGCGTTCGGCTCCTGGTGGAGCGGGATCAAGATGATCCGCCTCGACCCGGGGACCGGCAAGCAGTACTCGGGGGACACCACCCGCCACTCGCTCGCCTCGCGCCCCAGCGGGACCAAGGCGGTGGAGGGCCCGACCGTGGTCAAGCGGAACGGGTACTACTACCTCTTCGCCTCGTACGACACCTGCTGCAGCGGCACCGCCTCCACGTACAAGATCAAGGTCGGCCGGGCCACCAGCCCCACCGGGCCCTACTACGACCGCAACGGTGTCGCCATGAACAACAACGGCGGCACGGTGGTCATGGCGTCGCAGGGCTCCGTGATCGGCCCCGGCGGGCAGGACATCATGCCCGACACCGACGGTGACCTGCTCGTCTACCACTACTACGACGGCAACGACGGCGGAACGCCCAAGCTGGGCGTCAACCTGCTGAGCTGGAGCGGTGGCTGGCCCACCGCGTACTGACCGAGCGTCGGGGCGTCGGGGCGTCGGGGTCTCGGGGTCTCGGGGCGCCACTTCCCGTAGGGGCGACACCCCGGCCCGGTTCCCTGGCGCCTCTTACGCCTCGGGCGCCGGGACGGTCCGTGCCGCGGGGCGGTGAGGGCGAAGTCAATCGCCCGCGCGGCCCGGCCCGGGTGGGTGGTGCGCGGGCCGGACCGGTGAGTCCCAGGCCGTCGTCAGGCCCTCCAGCCACGCGGGCGGCAGTTCGGCGGCGTCCCACTCCTCCCGCAACGCCGACGGCGCCGTGGTGAGTCGTTCCAGCACGGCGACGCTGGTGGGGGAGTGGAGGAGGGAGTAGCGCCCGTGGATGGCGATGGCGCTGCCGGGCCCGTACTCCGCGTACAGGCGTTCCAGGCGTGCGCGGTTGACCGAGGTGAACTGCGCCAGTCGCCCCGCGTACCCGGCCCGTTGCCGGGAGTCCATCGTGCCGAGGACGGCGGTGAGCACCTGGTCGGAGACCTCCGGGTCGAGGTCGGAAGCGGTGGTGAACGACAGGTACAGAGGCAGGACCGCCACCCTCGCTCGCTCCAGCTGGGTCCTCCCCACGGGAGGGCGGCCATCCTGCCCGGGGACCGACGGGTCGGAGGTGACGGCGTGCCGCAGCGCTCGTTCGGCGAGCTCGCCGAGTTCGTCGGTGACGGCCTGCCTGCCGTCGAGCCAGCCGGACTCGTAGAGCTCGCCCTTACCCCCTGGCGCGCTCAATCCGATGCCGCTGATCTCCTGGTGCGCGAGGGTGAGGGCGCCGGCCTCGACGAGCCCGATCAGTTCCTCCGCGTCGCCGGAGAAGACGCCCGCCCGGTGGAGGAGGTGGAGGAGCGTCCTCCTCGCGTTGATGACACTGACCGTATCCAGTTGCTGCCGACCCTCTTCGGCGGCGTTCATGGAGTCCTCCTCATCGCATGGGCCGTGCGGTGTGCGTACGCGGGACGCCTTGGTGGACATTCAACACTCGGCGGCCGCGCTGACGTCGTCTTCGGGGACGGCTGGGTGCGTTCCTCCTTCTTTGTGCTCCGAATATGGACCGCGATCCGTCCGATGACGTGATGAAACGCAAGCCGTCCGTGGTTGATGCCCGGGGAGGGGCGCCGTCTGCCGGAACAGGAACGTCCGAGGACTGGCCGCCTGCCTGCACATCACCCCGGGCGGTCTTCGGACGCGCATCGCACCGCGGAGGTACCTGGCCGACGTCGTCGACCCCTCCCCGCCGTACGGACGGAGGGTCGGCGATCCGGGGACCGGTGGAGGCCGAAGAGAGCGAGCCACTTCTCCCTCAACGCAAGTGAGGCACGCCACCGCCTCGATCTTCGCCGGGCGGACACCACTGGGGTGTCCTGTCATGGACGCGGAGCCAGGAAACGGTATGGCCCTCATCCCGCCGGGGAAGGTGACGCTGTCGGATCGTCGCACACAGCGCAGTTGGTCTGTGGAAGTCGCGTCATTCCGGATGTCGGCGTTTCCCGTCACGCAGGAGTGGTACGCCCGGGTCACCGGGGAGCTGCCCAGTACCGCCCGAGGGGATCGGTTCCCCGTCGAGGGCGTGTCCTGGTGGGATGCGGTTCGTTTCTGCAACGCCTTGTCCCGGCACGAGGGGCTGACACCCGCCTACCATCTCCGCCCCGGTGACGAGGCGGCGGAGTGGGACGTCTCCGCGGACGGGTACCGGCTGCCGACCGAGGCGGAGTGGGAGCACGCCTGCCGTGCCGGTACCACCGGTCCGCGGTACGGCCCGCTCGACGAGGTCGCCTGGTACCGCGGCAACTCCGGCGGGCGGGTCCACGCCGTGGGCGGCATGCGGCCCAACGCGTGGGGCCTCTACGACATGCTGGGCAACACCTGGGACTGGTGCTGGGACGTCTACGACCCCGAGGTGTACGGCACCTACCGGGTGCTCCGCGGCGGTGGATGGTCCGACGAGCACTGGAGCTGCCGGGCCTCGGTACGCCGCCGCAGCCACCCGACGTTCCGGATCGACGACGTGGGGTTCCGCGTCGCGCTGACCGTACTGCCCGCGTGAACTCCGCGGAGGTCATGACGAGCGCCCCGCCGCAGAACCACGGTGCCTTCACCTGCTGGCTGTGGCCCGACGCGCGCACCTGACCGCAGCGGATCCTGTGTCACACCTACGGGCGGGGCAAGGCCAGCGATTCCCGTTCCCGGCTTGCCATACTCGATCATCTGCGCGCTCGAAGCCGGCCGCAGCTCGTGGACTGCACCCTTGGACGTGCTCCGGCCGGCACCCGGAGACGACACCGCCACCATCACAGCCCGGTCACTGCGCGATCTGCTCGAGCGGCTGATCACCGCCGGGCAGTGGCAGATGGGCGACCCCGACATCCTCGTCATCGCGGACGCCGGATACGACGCTCCCCGCCTCGTCTTCCTCCTCAAGGATCTGCCGGTGCAGGTCCTGGCCCGGATGCGATCGGACCGCGTCCTGTGCAGGGCCGCCCCGCCGCGGCAGCCAAACGCGATGGGCCACCCGCCCCGGTCGGCGGTCCGGACGACGGACCAGCCCGCGGTGAGGGTCTCGACCTCGGTGGTGGTGATGCCCAGGTGCTGGAGCGGATCGGTGTCCTCGCGGCGTCCGGCGATTTCGGTGACGACCCGGAAAATACCGCCGGGTGCCAGGATCCGCCGCACGCGGTCGAGCAGGGCCGGCTTGTCGTCCATCCACCGGTAGACCAGGGGGCAGGTGAGGGCCGCGTACGCAGGGTCCGGCAGCTTCCTGAGGTCGTGCGTGGTGAAGTCCACGCACCGCCACACCGGGCCCGGGCGGGGCCCGGTGCCTGGGCGGCGGCGAGGGCGACGGCGCTGGGGGCGCAGTCCATGCCGGTGGTGCGGTACCCGAACCGGTGATGAAGGCGGCGGGCCAGGGAGCCGTCGCCGCTGCCGATATCGAGCGAGGGGCGTCCCCGGCCGGGCCGAGGTGCTCGTCCGGCAGCCGCCTTTCGGCGTCATCCAGGTCATCCAGCCGTCGGTACCGGCGGCCCTGGCCCCAAAGTGGCTCCCAGCGGTCGGCGCTCGGGACGCCACCGGTCCCGTCGGTCCGAATGGTCCTCAAGGCGGTCACGTCCAGCCGAGTTCGCTGTAGAGGCGGCCGGCCTGGATGCCGTGGATCGCGGCCCGGGTGTAGGGCACGATCGGGGAGGGGAGCGCGTCGACCGGCCACCAATCCCAGCTGACGCACCTGTCCGGCTCACGCACCACCGGCTCTCCCTGCCAGCGGTGCGCGCGGAAGACCATCCCGATCCGGGGCCGACCGCCCGGCTCGTCCACCATGTGCACGACGTGCGCCAGCTCCAGGTGTGCGGGCTCGATGACCAGCCCAGCTTCCTCTTCGGCCTCACGGACCAGGCACCCGGCGGCGGACTCCTGCTCGCAGTGTCCGGCGAGGAAGTGGTGGGTGGAGGCCCCGAACGCGGCGTCGGGGTGGCGCAGGCCGAGCAGCACCTTGCCGTCCTGCTCCAGGTAGAGGTGCACGCCGAGGACATTCAGGCGCGCGCGGCTGCCAGGGCGGCTCTGCGCCGGCGCGGCGGGCGGGGCGGGGGTCCCGGCCTGGTGGAGATCGATGACCTCCTTCGTCCAGGGGCACATCGTCAGGTACGGGATGGTCGCGGCGTCGAAGTGCCGGAACATGATGCCTTCGGGGCAGGGCAGTTCGTCGGCGTTGCCGTCCCAGGCCCCGAGGTAGACGCGGATGCGGCCCTTGGTTCCGTCCGGGCCCGGACTGTCCACGACCGTGAACTCCTCCAGCGGCACGGTAAGGCCGGTCTCCTCCCGCAGCTCCCGCTCGACCGCTTCCCGGCAGGACTCCACTCCCTCGCGGTCGCCTCCCGGGATGCTCCACGTGCCAGGGTCACAGATGGGTTTGTTCGCGTCGCGCAGGTGCAGCAGGTACCGGCCGCGGGAATCGACCAGCAGCGCGGCAGTCCCGCGGGGTTCCTCGGTGGTGATCACGGACAGCTCCTCGAGTCGGGGTGGGAAGGGGCGGTCAGCGGTCCTGGGAGAGTTCCAGGAGCTCGGCGAAGGTTCCGCCGGCGTGGACGAGGTCGTCGTAATGGCCCTGTTCGGTGATCCGGCCGTGCTCCATCACGATGATGTGATCGGCGATCTTGGTGTTCTCCAGACGGTGGGTGACCACGATGGTGATGCGGTCGGCGGCGATGGCCTTGATCCGCTCGAAGATCCGGTGCTCGCCGCGCGGGTCCATCTGGGAGGTGGGCTCGTCGAGGATCAGCAGCTCCGGTTGCCTGTACAGGGCCCTGGAGCAGGCGACGCGCTGCCACTGGCCGCCGGAGAGCTCCGATCCGCCGAAGACGTCGCGGGACAGGAGAGTGTCCAGGCCCGCCGGGAGGTCTTCGACGGCTTCGCGCAGACCGACCGCGTCGATGGCGTCCCACACCGGGGTGTCGTCGTGGGTGCGGGGCTGGCCGAGGGTGACGTTGTCGCGGACCCGCAGCGGCCACTGGGCGAAGATCTGCGGCACCAGACCGGTGCGGCGCCAGACGGTGGCCGGGTCGGCGTCGGCGAGGTCGGTGCCGTTCCAGGTGACCTTACCCTTGTCGGGCAGGTAGATCCCGGTGAGCAGCCGGGTGAGCGTGGACTTCCCCGAGCCGTTCGCCCCGACGATCGCGAGGATCCGGCCGCGCTCCAGGGTGAGCGAGACACCGTCCACGGCGGGCTTGTCCTCGCCCGGGTACTGGTAGACGGCTTCCTCGAGCCGAATCACCTCGACCGGGGCTTGGAGCACGTGATCGCCACGCTTGGGGACCCGGGCCGCGGCGTCATCGAGGAAGGACTGCATATCGCTCAGGTACAGGCTGGTGTGGAAGACGGCGGCCCCGTTGATGACGACCTGGGAGAGAGCGGCGAGCGTGGTCTGGACGGCGATGACGGCCGTGGCGGCGACCGCGAGCTCGATACGGCCGGTCACGGCCAGCCACGCGAGGGCCCCCCAGGTCGCGACGAGGAAGACACCACCGGCCAGCGAGGAGAGCAGCGCGATCCGCAGCGTCCTCGGAGCGGCGGCCAGGGTGCGCCGGTCGCACCGGTCGGACAGGGCCCGGTACCAGTGGACGAGGTAGTCGGTCATCGAGTTGGCGCGGACCTCGTCTCCGTACTTCGACGTGGTCGCCCACCAGCGCATCATGCCGCGCACGTTGCGGTCGGCCACGTTGGCGTAGTGGATCTCGTAGTCGACCCGGGCGGTCAGGACCGCGCCGACACCGGCCGGCAGCACGGCAAGCAGAAGCAGCGGCAGCATCAACGGGTTCAGTACCGACAGCACGCCGCCGGCGGTGACCATGCGGATCAGCGCGGACAGGAACCGCTGGGCGTCGGTGACCATCACATGGGTGCGGATCACCCCCATCTCGGCCGCCTCATGCCGGTCCGAGAACCCGTCCTCCGCGTACGCCGCGGCCTCGACCCGGCACACCGCCTCGACCAGCGCACTGTCCGTCTCCGTGATCAGCCGAGGTGTGATCCGCCGCTCGGCGTACGTGGACACCGCTCCCGCGCCGCGGCCCAGCGCGGCGGCCAGCGTCACCAGCAGAAGCGCCGGCAGGGCCCCGTGCAGCCGGTCGCCGGCGGAGCCGCCCCCGAGGAGCGGCTCCATGGCGCGGGCGGTGGCGGTCAGCAGCACGGCGCCCGAGACGCCGGTGACCACCTGGCAGCCGAGCAGGAGCCGCACCGCTCGCCGGTCGGTCCGCCACGACAGCCGGGCGATCCGGCCCAGGACGGCCGGGATCTGCCCGCACATCAGCCGGAAGGAGACCTCGGCGAGCGGATTGACGGAGTACTGCCCGCTGTAGGTGATCTCCGCCGGCGGTGGCGGAGGAGGCGCGGTGTCCTGCTGTTCGTTCGTGGCGGCCGAGGTCAACGTGGTCCCCCTTGGCGGTCGTTCGACGTGGTCGTGAAGCTCAACGACCCGGGCGGGATATCGAACACCTGTGTTTCGGTCGGTTGCGGAATCCCGAGATTGAGCGCGTGTTGGAGCGTGGGGGATGCATCGACCCGTCTCCTGCAACGGGAGGGCGAGGCAGGAGGGTTGGCCGAAACGCCGACGCCGACGCCGACGCCGAGGCCGACGCCGGCCTCGTGCGCTGCGCTGCGCGCGACGCCTGGACCGGGGGAGCCGAGGCTTACACCGCGTTATTCGATCGGGCAGGCGCTCGGAACGTGGGACTCGACTGTTTGCGGGTGACGCGTTCGCGGATCGTGCCGTTGCCGGTACGCAGCTCCGCGGTGAGTTGGTCCTGCGGCTCGTCGGGGAGCAGCCCGGCTCCGAATGCGCACCCGTTCACGAGGCCGCGGCGGCTCCTCTGCTGCCCGTCGCTCGCGAGTGCGGTGAACAAGGGGTGCGCCGGCCCCTCCCGACGGGGTATCCGTCGTTCAGCCGCGTCGCTCGGCGGTGCAGGTCGTGGTGACAGGTCGCGTGGGGCCTCCTCGCTGGTGCCGATGGCATCCAGGATCGTCAGCCCGAGCCGGGCGTCCAGAAGTGCCATTCCCGGTTCAGGTTCCAGCTCGACGTAGAGGTCCGCCGGCCCGTGCGCGTGACGATCGGCTGCCTGTCCGGCAGCGCGCCGGCATGGCGCGGCAAGGCACGCTGTCACGGCCTGCTACGACAAGCGCGCTCAGCTTCCTTTTCGCGTGCCCGGTCGCGGAGGGCGAGTCCGGCCGGCTGCCGGGCGCGGGCCGGTACCGCTCACGCCGGGCACGGCCAGGTCGCGCAGCAGGGCCTGGGACAGTGCCGACTGGGCGGAGCCGATGCCGTGGGAAAGCCCGAAGTTCCGGTGCCCCGGGGGTAGTCGGCGCTGGGGGGACCGGTGGGTCCGACGTTCATCCGCCACGGCGGCAGCCCGGCCGGGTTCGGCAGAGGTTCGCTCAGGCGCACCAGGTGGACAGGACGTCACGGGTGTTCTCGTGGTGCGGGTGGTGGCTCAGATGGGCCCGAAGGCGGGGTGGCGGCGTAAGGCCGGGCATCTCGTCTCCACTCAAGGCCGGGTGGCACGGCAAGCAGTGCCACCCGTATCCCCACCAGACGGTCCAGGCCCCATTGCGGCAGCGAGCTCTGACGGGCAGGCGCCAGATCACGCCAATCCCGGCAGCCACAACTCTTTTCCCCTTGCCAGTACGTACAACTCCGTATACACATGGCCGCCAACAACGCGGGACTGCCGGGCACACGGGGCTCGGGGCCGCGAGGACGGGGGAAGTGTGTGACGTACGAGCGCCTCCTTGCCCGCGTCATCTCCGGGCTGCTGATGGAGCCGCGGAACCGGCCGAGCGTGGGCAGCAGGCTGCGGCGCAAGGGCGGGCCGCCCGTCATCGAGGTCGTCGGACTCGACCGGACGCAGCAGAACGACCTCCTGTGGAGCCTGCGCCACAAGTACGCGGAGCGGCTGCCGGTGAACGTGCCCGAGGTCCCGGTCGGGAACGGGGTCGCGGACTCCTTCTGGTATCTGTCGACCCGGATGTCCGGGCTCAACGGCCCAGCCGGCCGACGTGCCCCGGCCTTTCCGCGCTTCCACCTCGGGCTCCTCGCTCACACCTGGGCCGCCGACCACGCCGACCTCGGCCTGGACCGGCTGCAGTACGCGCACCGCGCCCTGGTGCGTGATCTGGGCCGGAGGCGGCAGGAGGAACCGCCCCGGCGCGACCAGCTGCTGCGCGAGCTCGAGGTACCACTGACGGGGTCCGGCTCGGTCGGCAGCCTCCTGGCGATGCTCTCCACGCTGGCGCGCTTCCTGACCGGACGCCCGCGGCCCGACCGGGTGGCCCTGCGCTGGTGGGGGCGGGCCCTGAGCGTGCAGAAGGGCGGCGCGTTCTCCAACCGCGAGGCGATCGCCATCAGGCTGTTCCACTTCTTCCGGCCACGCCCGCCGCGTCCCGACGACCCGGACGATGTCCGCGAGGAGGCGGCCCGGGCGGAGGCGGCCCGAGTCGCCAACCGGAACGAGTACCTCATCGCCGCCTTCCTCGCGGACATCGACGCGCACTACGGCCTGCTGCGCCGCCTCAACAGGAACCAGCCCCCGCTGATGCTCCTGCAGGTGCACAACGCGGTGGGCCGGGCCGTCCTCGACACTTACCTCGCCGCCTACCGGACCCTGCGCCGCGTAGTGGGTCGCCGTACGACCACGCATCCCGTGGTCCTGGTGGTGAGCGACGACGACGCGGGCGCCCGGCTCTCGGCGGCGCCCCTCGACGAGCTCGAAGCCCTCCTCCACGCCTGGGCACTGCGCCTCGAAGGCGATGTGCGCGAGCGGCGGCTGGTGCGGGTGACGGTGCGGGAGGCGGCACCCGGGGCACGGCCGACCATCTCGGGGGAGGGGCAGTGACGGACACTCCGGAGAAGCCCGGGCACGGCCCGGTGACCCTGGTGGCGATCGCCTTCGGCGTGATCCTCGCGCTGCTGGTGGCATGGACCCTGTGGGACCGGTACGGGCCTGAGGACCCCGACCCGTGCGGCCCGGGCCTGCACACCACCAACGGCGAGTGCATCGGGGTCAGCGACGGCGGCGGCAAGCCCTTCATGGAGGACCTCACCGAGGTCATGAAGCGTATCAAGGAGGAGAACAACCGCATCGACGGCCAGACGCACGTCACCATCGCCCTGATGATCCCGATGACCTCCGACCACGAACAGGTCAGGAGGCAGATTCTGCACGAGGTGCAGGGTGCCTACATCGCCCAGTACTTCGCCAACGGCGCCACCAAGGCCGAGAAACAGAGCGGTGGCGAACACCCCAAGATCCGCCTCGTGCTCGCCAATCCCGGCAAGAACCGCGATCAGTGGCGGCCGGTGGCCGACCAGCTCGCCGGCCTCGCCGAGGACAAAAAGCACAACCTTCGTACCGTCTTCGGCTTCGACCTCAGCGTGCGGCCGACCGCCGAGGCCATCGCGTATCTGACGACGGAGAAGAAGATCCCGGTCGTCGGCGGCCCCATCACCGGCGACGAGTTCACCGGCTACCCCCTGTTCGCCCGGATCGCGCCCACCAACAGCGACCAGGCGGACGCCCTGGTGCACTTCGACGAGAACCTGGATCTCGAGCACGCCATCCTGGTCAAGGACACCAGGTCCTCGGACCCCTACAACGAGTCGCTCCTGCAGGCGTACGAGGGGAAGCTGCGCAGATCGCCGCACGAGCCGATGCCCTTCGAGTCCGATGGGACGGACGCCGAGGGCGGACTGTCCAGCGAGTTCAAGAGAATGGCCACGGACATCTGCGTACTGCGGCCCCAGGTCAACACCGTCTACTTCGCCGGTCGCCCCACCCACCTGCGGCAGTTCCTCAACGAGCTGGCCAGGAACCGCCCGTGCAAGGAGGAGCCGTTCACGGTGGTCAGCGGATCGGGCGCGTCCACGCTGTACGCGGACACGAAGCTGGACTGGGACGCCCTGCGCGGCCTGCGCGGCGACGGCGGCAGGTGGGAAGGCAAGGTGACCGTCCTGTACACCTCCGTCTCGCACCCCGACGGCTGGCTCAGCAAGCAGCCCCGACCGCCCGAGACGGGTGGCTCACCGGCTGTGGTCCGCGAGCTGATGCAGCGGCTGGCGGCACCGGCCCCCGTCGGGCCGATAGGGCCCGCCGACATCTACGACTCGCGCACCGTCTCCGTACACGACTCCGCCAAGACCGCCATCGCGGGAATCAGGCTGCACGCCGAGGGCCGCAAAAGCGGCTACGTCCCCACCCTGCGGGAGATCGGCACCGACTGGAACGCCCTGAGGGGGGTGCACAAGGTCGACGGGGCCAGCGGCTGGATCTGCATCGACAACAAGGGCAACGCCTACAACAAGGCCGTCGCCGTCGTCCGGATCGATCCGGACGTACGCGGCGAACGGCCGACGTTCGTCGGCCTCGCCTGGCCGAGGAAGTCCCCGCCGCCAAAGGGCCAGGAAGGCAGCGGGGCCTGTCAGATCCCCCGCGCCCAGTAGTGCTCCGTTGGGTTCTGGGTCTGGTCCGTTGCGGGGCAGGGGGGCGGCCTCAGGGCGTGCAGGTGCCGGTCCAGCACAGCGGCAGGTCCTTGAGTGCGTCCAGGACCTGGTAGAAGGCCAGGCCGGCGTGAGGGCTTCTGTCTGGGTCCAGCCGCCCGGACCCTTCAGGGTCGAGGAACCGGCGGTGGTGGATGCCCAGGTGGGCCAGCCACCGGCCCACCTGGGCGTTCGCTGATCCGCACGCCCCGGTTCGCGGGTTCGAGCGCGATCCCGCGTGCGGACCACTCGTTGTCCCGCCGCAACTGCTCAATCCGTTCGACGACCCCGGGTGGGGTCCGGGCCGGTGAGGAGTGCGGGACGCTGGAGCGGTCCTGCAGCCCGGCCTCGCCGTATGTGTCGTATCAGTTCTTCCACTTGGACGGGCAGCGCGGGGGACGCCCGGCCCCGGCTGCCGCGTGGGCGATCGGACGGCTGCGGCAGCGCTCCACGACCCTTCGGCGGCCCTCAATGTCCAAGGGAGCGTTCGCATGTGTCACCGGAACACCTCGGCGCTTCGGCCGGCCGCGACCACAGTGCGGAGGGGGAACGCGATGAGCAGTGCGACAGCGACCAGGAGCCCGCTCGCCCACAGCGGTCCGAGGTCCCCGAGCTCGGTACTGAGGGTGGCCGCGGCGACGAGGGGGCCGGCGGCGGCGCCGATGTTGAGTGCCGCGGTCGCGTACGAGCCGGCCATGGTGGGGGCTTCCGCCGCTTCGTAGAGGACCCGCGTGATCAGCGTGCTGCCCAGTGCGAATGACAGCGCGCCCTGCGCGAACACAAGAGTGCACAGGGCGACCGGCTTGTCGGCCAGTACCGCCAGGGCCGGCCAGCCGACGAGCAGCAGCGGACCACCGACTGCGATGACCGGACCGGGACGCCGGTCGGACAGCCGGCCGGCGACGGTGACGCCGACGAGGGAACCAGCGCCGAAGAGCACCAGAACGACGGAGACCCACAGCTCGTCCAGCCCGGCGGTGTCGGTCACGACGGGGGCGAGGAAGGTGAAGCTGCCGAAGGTCGCCGCGTTCACCAGCGCGCCGAGCACCATCACCAGGATCAACCGCGGCCTTGCGAGCAGGGCCAGCTCCGCTCGCAAGGCCGGCCGGGCAGTCGCCGCTTCCTTCAGGCGTCCCACTGGGATGCCCTGCAGAATGCCGAAAGCTGCAGGCAGGCAGAGAGCGGCGACAGCCCAGAATGTGGCCTGCCAGCCGAACACCGTGCCGAGTACCGACCCACCGGGGACACCGGCGATCGTGGCCACCGTCGTGCCCGACAGCAGCACGGCCAGCGCACGTCCCTTCTTGTCGGGCGGGGCCAGCGTGGCGGCAGCCGTCAGAGCGACGGCAAGGAACCCCGCGTTCGCGAGCGCGGCGACGACCCGGGTGGCGAACAGGACCGGGAAGCTCGTGGTGATGGCGCCCGCAGCGTGAGCCGCCGCGAAAGTGAGGAGGAAGCCGAGAAGGCTGGAGCGCCTGGGCCAGTCGCGGGCAAGCGCGGCCACCAGGGGGGCGCCGACGATCATGCCGATCGCGAAGGCCGAGGTGAGCACGCCCGCTGTCCCGACTGTGACGTCGAAATCCGAGGCGATGTCCGGCAACAGGCCGGCGAGCATGAACTCCGAGGTGCCCATGGCGAAGACCGCCATGGCGAGCAGGTACAGCGAGAGAGGCATCGAAGGCTCCGGGGTGAGGAGAAGCACGAGAAGGTCATCTCGTCACCGCGGCCAGCCCCAAGGGCACGCTCGTCCCACCACGGAATGCGGCGCGACGACAGGGCTACGAGCTCAGGGGTTCATGGGGCTGACGGCGTGACCGAAAGCCCCCACCTTGTCTGACTCAGGACTCGACATGGCCCGCACGCTACCCGACCGATGCCCGTAGCGGCACCTCGGTTTCACCGGCATCGGCCGGTGTCACCGACGTCATGTCCCGCAACACGTAGGGGTCATTGGCGACAGCGAATCAGGTCGACGTTTCCGGTCATCCGTCCACAGCCGGTCCCGCCTCCTGAAGATGACGTACAGACCTCGTGCACACCACCGCCATCAGCAGGACCGCGAAGGGGTAGCCGTACACCCAGTGCAGCTGGGGCATGTGGTTGAGGTTCCTGCCGTGGATCCTCGTCATCCCCCTCGCGTCGCTGACCTGCTCGGATTCCTCCAAAAGGCCGCCTGCACCGCGGCTTTGCATTCTTCCGGGGCTTTCACCGTGGCGCGGATTTGCGCGGTCGATTCTCCCCAGACGCTCCCCGGCGGAGTCCATACACGAACTCGTCCGGGTGACGCATGACCCTGGCCAGCCGCCACGCCGCGCCGCGCCGTACAAGTGGCTTCCCGCATGGAAAAGCGGTGCGTGGCGGGGATTGGGGTACGCGACGGGTGCCAGACAACCGATCGCTTTATTGACCAGGAGGAGCTTTGAGCGACTTCCAGGGCACGAGCCGCCCGGACCAAAGCAGGTCGGCGGCGGTGGCCGGCACGGCTCAGGACAGGGCGAGCGAAGGCGCCGGGCTGGTGGGTGACAAGGCCGCCGAGGTGGCCGACACCGCGAAGGAACAAGCGGCGGGCGTTGCTCACGAGGCCACTGTTCAGGCGCGGGACCTGGTGGGAGAGCTGCGGGACCAGCTCCAGGGCCAGGCGCAGTCACAGACGCAGCGTCTGGCGGAGAATGTGCGCCGACTGGCCGATGAACTGCGGGACATGAGTGAGAGCGGCAAGCCGGATTCCACCGCCTCGAGCGTGGTGCGCCAGATAGCTGACGGCGGCCGTCAGGTGGCTTCCCGCCTGGAGCAGCGCGGGCCGGATGGCCTCATCAGTGACCTGCAGGACTTTGCGCGCCGCCGGCCCGGTGTGTTCCTGGCGGGGGCGGCGCTGGCAGGGTTCGCCGTCGCGCGGGCCGGCAAGGGAGTCAGCGCTGCCGGCTCGTCCGCTACGTCGGGTTCGGGCGCTGAGAGCGGGCAGCACCAGGTTCCCTCGAGCCCGGTCACCTCGCCCCGGCCACAGGTGACGGGTGCCGGCACCCCCCAGCCGGGGTATGAGAGCCACCCGGACCCCCACGGTCGGTTCCAACCGCCGCCCGTCGCACCTGGCTACGGGCAGTCTCCCGCGCCTTCCTGGCCCGCGGCAACGCCGCCCCCTCCTCCGCCGCAGGCTTCGCCTGCCACCCCGCCGCCGCCCTACCCGGCCCCGCAACGGCCGATCCAGGGGAGTTGAGCGGTGGCTGCACAGTTCCCGGAACCCGGTACGGACGCCCCACGTCCACGTGGCCCACGCTCCGTCGAATCGGACGATCCGTCCATCGGCGACCTGCTGAGCGAGATCAGCACCGATCTGTCGCAGCTGGTGCGTGATGAGATCGAACTGGCCAAAGCGGAGATCAAGCAGGAATCGGTGAAGGCCGGCAAGGCCGTCGGCATGCTGGGCGGCGCCGGTTACGCCGGTCACCTCGCCGTGCTCCTGGGCAGCCTGACCCTCATTTTCGCCCTCGCCAACGTCATGGACATCGCCTGGGCGGCGCTGATCGTCACGGTGGTGTGGGCGGTGGTCGCGGCCGTGCTGTACACCACCGGCCGTAAACGCCTGCGCACCGTGAACCTCAAGCCCGAACAAACCATGGAATCCCTGAAGGAGGATGCCCAATGGGCGCGACACCCGACGAGCTGAGGACTGACGTGGAATACCGGCGTGCCCATCTGGCCCGCAACGTCGACCTCCTGGCGGACAAGGTGACCCCCCGCAGGGTGGCCCAGCGCAAGGTCGGTGATGCCCGGAATCGGTTGACCGGCATCAAGGAGCGTGTGATGGGCACGGCCCGCGACACCACCGGCGGAATCGCGGACACTGCCGGCCGGACAGCAGGCAGCCTCGCCGACTCCGCCCGGGAAACGACCGGTCAGATCGGTGAAGCCGTCCAGCAGGCGCCCGCTCAGGTCAAGCAGCAGACCCAGGGCAGCCCGCTCGCGGCCGGTCTCATCGCCTTTGGCGCCGGCATGCTGACCGCCGCGCTCCTGCCGACCACCAAGGCAGAGGAACAAGCCGGCCAGCAGCTGCGCGAACACTCCGATGAGCTGCTCGAACCGGTGAAGCAACAGGCCGTCCAGGCAGCGCAGGACATCAAGGAAGAACTGCGCCAACCGGCCGCCGACGCAGTGGAGGCCGTCAAGTCCACGGCACGGGAAGCGGTGCAGACCACGACGGAACAGGCCCGGAGCGCCGGTCAGGACACCGCGCAGGGGCTGCGCGAGGTGAGCCGGGACGCCGCTCATGAGATGCGCGAGCAGGCCGGCCGCCCCGGACAACCCCGTACATAAGGGGCTGGTGCCCTCCGGATCCCTGGCCTGCCCCGTGCCTTTCTGGGCTTATGCAAGTCGGTCGGCCGCACGGCAGACGCGGTGAAGCGGAACAGGAGCCGCCCCCCTCGGTACCGGGGGGCGGCCCCTGTTCTCCACCGGCTCGCGCCTTGGCGGGTAGGGGCAGCCGCAGATGCTGCCGACGCAGACCTGCTCAATGGCAGATCATGCGCATGCTGGCACCGGTTGTGCACGGCTTTTTCGGGCCTCAATCGGTCTTTCGGTCATGTCCGAGACCGCCTGGAGCACTTATCTGGAACGCGCCGGAAGGACTCCGCAACGGCACGTGCGTGCCTCGTCGCGGGAGGTCGACCGGTAGGGCGACGCGCAGCCAGGGCGGTACATCAGGCAGGGCAGGCAACCGGGAACCCCGGATGAGTGACCGATGTGGCGTGTTCATGGCATTAAGCAGGCATTGGTGCCTGGGTATCGGGGCACGCGCGAGTGCATGGGAATCCAGACGTTTGCCAGGACCACCGCGCACGGCCGGTTGCCTGAGCTGCGGGCCGGCGCCTCACACCGGCGGGCTGAGGGAAGGCACCGGCGTCCTGGACGGCGCTGGGGCAGGTGGCATCGCAGGCTTCTGGCCTATCGCAACATCGAGCTGCTGCCCTCTCCCGACCCGGAGGGGGCGGGTGAGGACTGTCTTCTGCTGGTACACGGTCGCAAGGTGGTCGGGCGGGTGACGTATCTAGCATGCGGTCAGTGTGCTGAGGGCGTGATCACCGACCTGGTCCTCGACGAACCGTTCCGCGGCAGCGGACTGGGTACCAGGGCACTTTCGCATCTACGCTCCCGGTATCCCGGCGTCAACTGGCGCACTACGCTCGACCGTCGCCTCACCCGTGATCTGCTGCGGCGGATGCGGGTCCCCACGGCATCCGCCGGGGGGACCTGCCCCCATGTGCTGCCCGCTGTCGCTGCCCCTGCCGGTGGTTGAGCGGCGTCGGCGGGCTCTGCGGCGAAACAGGGGCGGGGTCCTGCGCTGGGTCGGCGTGGCCGGTACGGGTGTCGACGGCAGGTGAACACCCGGTGGCAGTCTGTGTGCCGGGCGGTGCGGGGGCGTGGTGAGGAGCGGGACGGGCTGCTGCTGCAAGGCAAGGGAGCCGCTGCGGCTGCGGCCGCTCGATGGGTGTCGTCGTGGTTGCTGCCGTCGACGGTCACGGCTTTCGCCACGTTCACCGCGCTGCCGGCGCTGCAAGTCCACGGTCCACCGCTCGCTGTGGGACTCGACGCAGAACCACGGAGTTCCAGGACCTCCCGTGTGAGGGAGTAGATCTCTTGGATCACGTCCTCGCCCGGGAGAACACCCGGCGCTCCAGGCCGGTCAGACCACTGCGTACTTCTTCGGCGATGGCGGTGCAGGTGTCCACGGTTACGTCCAGGACGGCATGCAGCACCACTACCGGGTCCAGTGCCAGCATGGCCGGGCCACGGTCGAGCCGGCGGGCGGATCGACCCCATTTCACCTGTGCACCGCGCCCGATCCATGCCCCTCATCTGCCCGAAGAGCACCGGCGCGGATCCCGTCGCGCCGCCAAGCGGACAGGTCGCAACCACGCGGCCCCAAAGCCCGCCCCGCGGTGGTGGGCCTTCGGCTACCAGCCAGGCGGATGCGCTGAAAACGTCCCTGCGCCCGCCCCGGGGCTTCAGGGGCCGGCCGGGCGGGCGCAGGAATTCGTTGTCACCTTCGCCCCGCCACGGCGCGGGCGTCAGGGTGGTCACCGGCTCCGTGTGCAGGTCACGCGTTCAGGCTGCGGGTCATGCCGACCAGAGGAGGAGCGGTCCTTGCCCTGCGCATTCGGGTCGGCATTCCCAGGGCCGGCCTTTCGGCTCACCGGTGCCGGTGTCGCCGTTCCTGGATCTTCTTCATCTGCTCCTCGAGGAGCTTGTTACGGCCCTGGGCCTTGTGTCGCGTCTTGCTGCTCTGCTCACCTTCGCCCTTCTGCTGCCGCAACTTCTCAGCCATGTCTTTGGCCCGCTGCCTCATTCCTTCTACGCCCATGACGGCACCTCCTGGCAATTGCTTCAGCCCTATTCACCACACTGGCACCGGGTCGTGGCTCCCGCATCTGGCAGCGCCTCCACCATCGCGGCCCTTGCGGGAAAACCGTGCTTTGGTTGTGGCCTCGACCCTGCGGGCGCCCGAGGGCGAGGGGCCGGCAGCGGGTGGGGAGGTCCCTTCCGTATCGTGTGAGTCCCCGGCGTCCCGCGTTCGGCTGCCACGGGGCGCCCCCGCCGATCATCAGCGCCTCCTCCTTGTCCCGGCACACAAGCCGCTGGAACGGGCTCCCGGCGACACAAGGGTCAGCGGGTAAGTATCAGCCCTGACTGACTCCTGGCTCGTCCTCGTGCCGGCCGTAGAGCGGCTGGAGCCTTTTCCAGTGCCGGTCGAGGTGTCCGTCGGTCTCGCGCAAAGTTTGGTCGGCGGTGGGGTCGAGCATTGCGGCGGGTAGCTCTGACGCGGGCGCGGACTTGCTTGTGGGACTTGTTGTGGGCCTGCGGCAGGACGGCCGGGCGGTGTCGCGCCGTGCTGGGTTACTGGTACACCTGCCACCAGCGGTCCGCCTCAGCGCGAGCCACTTCGGCGTCGTACTGACTCGCGTCGAAGTGGAGATCCGGCGGAGGGTAGGGCTTGAGGGTGTGCGCCGCCCATGGCACCTCCCAGTCCGACCACTGCACGATCTCCCCGAGCCGCTGCACGACCATGGTCAGGAAGCCGCAGCAGCCACCGGTGCAGTCCGGTTCGCCCAGCTCCAGACGGCGCGCCTCGCCGGTCGCTCGGAGGGGGCTGGGCTGCCCCGCCGGCAGCACAACGGCGGCGTACGGACCGCGGCCGCCTTCGCCGACCGCTTCTTCGACCACGTCCTCGCCATTGACCCAGAACCGCAACTGGGCAGCGAACCGGGGTCCCGGCGGCAACACCCTGATCTCCAAACGATCGAACATCAGACCACCTTATGGGGCACGCCGACGTCGACGCGCGGCCCAGCCGACATCTCCCTCCACCCGGCCGATGAAGTGTCCACGAGGTGCCTCCCGTTCTTGTGAATATCGCCCGTGGCCCGAGCGGGGCACCTCCCGAAGTCGTGGACATCTGCCGTCGGAACGCGGGCTGCGGCTCAAGTTCTGTGGTGTGCCTACTCCCTGTCAGCGTTGATCTTGCTGGCCCCTTTCGCGAGGTCGTCTGGAAACCGCCGGTACCGACCTCGTCTGGGCTGATGGTTCTGGGCTGTGCGCGAGGTACTGCTCCGGCTGGAAGAGCTGCTCTTCCTGTCGGCTCCGGGGATCAGGGTGGTGTCGGTGCAGGACGACGGAGAGGTGGTCCGAGTCGGCGTCCGATGTCGGACGGCCAGGGCTCGGTGCCCGGGCTGCGGGAACTGGTCGGGACGGGTGCACGGGTCCTACCTGAGGTTCCCCGCTGACCTCCCGGTGGTGGGTCGGCGGGTGGTGCTGTGTCTTCGTGTCCGGCGCTTCATGTGCGAAGACCTCTCCTGTGGGCGGCGGACGTTCGTCGAGCAGGTCGCGGGCCTGACCCGGCGGTACAGCCAGCGCACCGAACGAATGCGGTCAGTGCTGGCCGAGGTCGGCCTCGCGTTGGCCGGTCGTGCCGGTGCCTGACTGGCCGACGTCTTCGGTGCGAGGGTCAGCCGGAATACAGTCCTGCGGCTGGTCGATGCCCTCCCGGAGCCCAAGCCACAGGTCCCGCGTGTGGTCGGCGTCGACGAGTACGCGATGCGCAGGGGAAGTGTCTACGGGACCGTGCTGGTCGACGTCGAGACCCGCAGTCTGGTGGACCTGCTGCCGGATCGAGAGGCGGTCACTGTCGCGGCCTGGATGGCCGAGCGCCCGGGGATCGAAGTCGTCTGCCGCGACCGCGCTCCATTCTTCGCCGAGGGCGCCAGCATCGGGGCGCCCACCGCGGTCCAGGTCGCCGACCGGTTCCACCTGTGGCGCAACCTCGGCGAAGCGGCCGAGCGGTGTGTCTCCCGCCACCGCTCGTGCCTCCGCGCGTCCTTCGCCGAGTCGGCGCCGGAGCAGGTTCCGGCGCCGGCGCCGGCGCCGGCCGAAAACGGGTCGCCATGGCCCACAGGGCACCGGTTCGCCGACCGTACCCGCGCCAAGCACGCCGCCGTCCACGCGCTGCTGGCCGCTGGCCACAGCCGACGGTCGGTCCAGCGCGAGCTCGGCATGACCTACCGCACCGTCCAACGGCTAGCCGACGCCGCGAGGCCGGAAGGCCTGTTCCAGGGGCAGTGGCAGAACCGCCCGACCAAGCTCGACGACTTCAAGCCGTACCTTCACGAGCGATGGGCCCAGGGCTGCACGAACGCCTGGACCCTCTGGGAAGAGATCAAATCGCAGGGCTATACCGGCGGCTACGGCGCCGTCCGTGCCTACCTCCAACCGTTTCGCACATCCCCGACCGCACCTGCAGCCCGTCCTCCGTCCCCGCGCACGGTCACCGGCTGGATCCTGACTCACCCCGACACCCTGCCGGAGTGCGAGCGGCTGAAGCTCAAATCCGTCCTTGCCGGCTGCCCTCAACTGGATGCCCTCACCAGGCACGTCCGCGCGTTCGGGAAGATGCTCACTCAGCTCCAGGGCGACCAGCTCCCACAATGGATCAAGGCGGTCCGCGCTGACGACCTGCCCAGCCTCCACACCTTCGTCAACGGCCTCGAACGCGATCTCGCCGCCGTCACCGCTGGTCTCACACTGCCGTGGAGCTCCGGCATCGTCGAAGGCCACGTCAAATGGATCAAAATGATCAAGCGCCAGATGTACGGCCGGGCTGGCTTCGGTCTCCTGCGGAAACGAGTCCTGCTGGCATTCTGACGGGACAGTCACGAGCTCTGCTGGAGTCGCTCCGCAGCCTGAGCAGGGGTGTCGTAGTAGCCAGGCCGTGCCAGCAGGACCGAGCTGAAGTAGTAGCCCTGTTCTTCTTCCGGCTCATCGTCGGCTGCGAACGGGCGCCAGAAGCTCAGCAGCAAGTCGGGGGTGATGAATGAAGCATCGTCGTCAGGATCTTCCTCGATCGAGGTGAGCTCACCGACGCGCCGGACAACCTCGCGGGCCGGAAGCGCGAACACGTCCACACCCTGGAACAACACTCGATCCGTCTGGGACGAGGGCCTTCCCAGCTCGATAGCTTCGAGCGTGTCGCGCATGCATTGGATGCTGATCATCAGCCCGCTGGGACGGAACACGTGTTGTCCCGGCCGGTCGGACTCCGAGATCGCAGAAGGATCGCGGAGCGAGTACAACGCGGTGTTGGCCGCGTGTCGAGTCATACCGATCCGCAACGGGCCAACGCCGTTTGGTGGGGCGAGGTCGAAGTCCATGCGGGCATGATCCCAAACAGGTCTGTCAGCGAGTACCGGGGAACGTGGAGGCCGCGTGCCACACGTGGGCGCAGGCCCTGGACGCGATGGAAGGCGTGCAGTCGGGCAGAGCACGCGAGGCGGCCGTGAACATGCGCCGGGTGCTGTCCCCCTTCCGTAATCGGGGAATCAGCCTGGCGGCGGAGATCGACGAGCGCGCCAAGGCCGTACTCGAACGAGTAGCCTGACGGCGCCATGGGTGGTGAAGGCGGGCGTGTTGTGATCGGCCGCCTCGCCGTGCCGCGAGCGGAGAAGGGGGAACCCGTGTCCACACAGTCCATCGAGGTGCCGGTGATCGCCGACGTGGTGGGAGGCCACAAGGGGCGGCTCGACGACTTCAAGGGCGGCGTGGAGTCGATCATCCGGCTGCGCCCGGAGTACCCGGAGGGGACTCTGCAGGGGATCGAGGAGTTCTCCCACCTCCAGGTCACCTGGTTCTTCAACTTCGGCTCCCCCGACGACGTCGCCCTCCACGCGCGCAGCCCGCGCGACAACCCGGCTTGGCCGGCCACGGGCACCTTCGTGCACCACAACCACCGGCGCCCCGCACGCCTCGCTACCTCGTTCCCGCGGTTGCTCGGCGTCGAGGGGCGGGACCTGCACGTCACGGACCTCGATGCCGATGACGGCACCCTGGTGGTGGACCTGGTGGCGGTCTTCGAGGAGTTCCTGCCGCGCGGCACCGTCACGCAGCCGTCGTGGCCCAGTGAGATGCTGCAGGACTACTGGAGGGACGCGGCCGAGCGGTGACTCGGGGTCTCTCCGGGACCGAGACTGGCGGGTCGACGTAAACCAGCCCCCAAGATCTAGCCGGCCCGGGGCTTTTTCAGGATGCCCGCCTGGCCGCACCGTCCGCCGCCGGACGGGCGGTTTCCGTCTCGGGCGGGATGCGGGGGCCGTGCACCGTAGCTGCTGCCGCGGGGGCAAGGTCGAGGTCGAGGTGGGAGCCTCGAAGCAGTCCGTCGTCACGCTTGCCCGGTGGCTCGAACACTCCAGCCCGACCTTCACCCTTGACCACTATGCCCACTTCATGCCGGAGGCCGGTGGTAAGGGGCGTGCAGCCGTCGACGCGTTGCTTGGTGTCGTCCCAGAGTACGTACCGGAGAATTTCGCCCCTGCGTGAGAAAAAGGGTGGCACAGCGAGCGCTGTGCCACCCGTTTTGCTGTGCCGACTCGCGGCAATCACCCCGCCAGGCTTTTACGCCGAACACGCAGGGAGTACG
Organism: Streptomyces sp. NPDC006368; assembly: GCF_040612535.1. NCBI lineage: Bacteria > Bacillati > Actinomycetota > Actinomycetes > Kitasatosporales > Streptomycetaceae > Streptomyces > Streptomyces sp. NPDC006368. The sequence continues at coordinate 151,640 of NZ_JBEXQK010000009.1, read as the reverse complement.
CCGTTCCCTCGGGGCCGCTGCTGCTGCCCCAGCCACCGCTCGTCGCTACGACCCATCCCTGCTGGTCCTTCATCTGGGCAGCGAACGCGCTCAGGTCGTGTATCGAGCAGCCGCACTCCAGCGAGACACGGATGCTGATGTACGGACTTCGGGGGCTGTCGTTGCCGTAGGAATTCTTCTCCCACCGAACGTCGTGGACGTGCTCCTTGAGGCCGGTGCGGTCCTCATCGTGCTTGATCCCGTGGGCCTTGGCGTACTCGTCCAGGTCGTCGATCACGAACAGGTGGCTCGACCACTCGCCGGGCCAGACGGCGAAGAGGCGCGACGTGCCGGCGAGCGCTCGCTCGTAGGCGGCGCGGTCGTCTCCGTGTGTCACCGTGCCATCCTCGTGGACCTCGATATAGCACGTCGTACGTGCGGTGTAGGGGAAGTCCTTCCCTGCCGCCGCGGCGCTTCTCGGTTCCAATCAGCCCTCCCGGTGTGCGTGGTGCCCCGTTGAGCAGTCAACAGCATCTGAGGCGGCTGCCGCAGGCGGTTGGGCACCACGCTTAGTGACCGGCTGCTGCGGCAGGGCGGCGGGAGCGAATCCGTGCGATAGGTGCCGAACACCAGGTGAGCGGAGCGACGGCTTCCTCCCCAGCGCGGCGCATTCTCCCCAGATTCTCCCCAGGGCCTCGAAACAGCCCTCCAGAGGCGTTCGCAAACGCGAAGTGGGGCAACGTCTGAGGCTGCTGTCTACAGCCAGTCCCGCCTCTTGAAGATGACGTACAGGCTCGTGCACACCACCGCCATCAGCAGGACCGCGAAAGGGTAGCCGTACACCCAGTGCAGCTCCGGCATGTGGTCGAAGTTCATGCCGTAGATCGTCCCCACCAGTGTGGGCGCGAAGAGAATGGCCGCCCAGGACGAGATTTTCTTGATCTCCTCGTTCTGTTCGAAGCCCGCCTCCGCCAACGCGCGCATTTCCGCGTTCTGTTGTTGTGTCACCAGGGTCGCGTTGACCGTGAGGATTTCACTGAGTGCCTGGCGGAAGCCGTCCACGCGCTCGCTGGTGTGGGTGACGTGGTCGGCGACGTCGCGGAGGCGGCGCTGGAGCTCGTCGTCCGTGCCGTACTTGGCGAAGCCGGCCATCAGGGAGTGGAGCATGCTGACCAGGGGGCGGGTGGCGCGCTGGAACTCGACCATTTCGCGGGAGAGTTCGTAGATGCGGCGGGACACCGCCGGGTCGCCGCGGAACACCTCGGTCTCGATCTCGTCGATGTCGTTCTGGACGCCCGCCACCACGGGGGCGTATCCGTCGACCACCGCGTCGAGGATCGCGTAGAGGACCGCCTCGGGCCCGAGGGCCAGCAGTTCGGGGGTCTCTTCCATGCGGCGGCGTACGGCCGAGAGGTCCGGTGCCGCGCCGTGGCGGACCGTGATGAGGAAGTCCGTGCCGAGGAAGACGTGAAGCTCCCCGAAGTCGACCTCCTCCTGGGCGTCCAGGTAGCGGGCGGCGCGCAGGACGACGAAGAGCGTGTCTCCGTACCGCTCCAGCTTGGGGCGCTGGTGGGCCTCCATCGCGTCCTCCACGGCCAGTTCGTGGAGATCGAACTCGGCCGCCAGCGACAGCAGTTCCGCTTCGGAGGGGCGGTGCAGGCCGATCCACGCCATGCCCTCCGGCTCCTCGCGCAGCCGGCGGAACGTCTCGGCGAGCGTGTCGGGGGAGGCCACCTTGTGACCGTCGCGGTAGAGGGACGCCTGGACGACGCTGCGGTGGTTCCCGGACGGCGTGTCGGCGGGCGCGTCGGGTGCGGGTGACTCGGGGGCGGGGCGGCGGCGCCAGTTGTTCTTCTTCGAGGGCAGAGTCATCGGGGCCTCACCTCCTTTACCTTCGGGGCAGGATATATGTCCTGGTTTGCTCGGGCGTAACGGGACGGGGCGGCATCCAGGACAGAAGCCGTCCGCAAGGGCGCGTAGCGTGCGGAGCATGGTCTCCCCGACGAGCCCGGTGCTCTCCACCCGCGCCCTCAACCGCGCCACCCTCGCACGACAGCTCCTGCTTCGGCGTACCCCGATGTCCGCCGGGCACGCAGTCGAGCACCTCATCGGACTCCAGGCGCAGAACACCAAGCCCCCGTACTACGCTCTCGCCGCCCGCCTCGACGGCTTCCGGCCCGAGGAACTCTCCGGGCTCATGGAGTCCCGCGCGGTGGCCCGGATCGTCACCATGCGCTCCACCATCCACACGCACACCGCCGACGACGTGATGCGCCTGCGGCCCCTGGTCCAGCCGGCGCGCGACCGTGAGGTGAACATCTTCCGCAAGGGCCTCACCGGGGTCGACCTTGAGCGGCTGACCGCGCTCAGCCGCCACCTGGTGGAGGAGCGGCCCCGTACGCCGAAGGAGCTCCGCGAGGCGCTGCTGAAGGAGTGGCCGGACGCCGACCCGCTCGCCCTGACGGTCGCCGCCCGCTGTCTGCTGCCCCTCGTCCAGGTCACCCCGCGGGGCCTGTGGGACCGCGGCGGACAGGTGGTGCTCACCACCGCCGAGGTGTGGCTCGGGAGGGAGCCGGAGCCCGCGCCCGCGCCGGAGGAGGTCGTCCTGCGGTACCTCGCCGCGTTCGGACCCGCCTCCGTCAAGGACATGCAGACCTGGTCGGGGCTGACCCGGCTGCGTCCCGCCTTCGAGCGGCTGCGGCCCCGGCTGATGACCTTCCGCGACGCGCACGGCGTTGAGCTCTTCGACCTGCCCGACGCGCCCCGGCCCGACCCGGACACCCCCGCCCCGCCGCGCTTCCTTCCGGAGTTCGACAACCTCCTGCTCTCCCACGCCGACCGCACCCGCGTCGTACCGAAGGAGTACAAGGACCGCACCTGGAAGGGTAACCAGGCGCACCGCACCTTCCTCGTGGACGGCTTCCTCGCCGGGATCTGGCGTCCGGAGGAGAACCGAGGGGGCGGCGTCACGCTGACCGTGCAGCCCTTCGCGGCGCTCACGCCGGCGCAGCGCGCCGCCGTCGCCGAGGAGGGCGAGCGGACGATGGCGACGCTGACGGGGGGCCGGGCCCGCGACTCCGTACGGTTCGGGACGGTCGCGGAGTAGGCGGGAGGACGGGACGGGCGAGGGGCGGAAGAGGGCGAGGGGCAAAGGGGCCGGAGACGACGAGGGGGCGCAGAGGGCGAGGGGGTGGAGAGGGCGAGGGGGTGGAGCAGGCGAGCGACGCGCACGCCGTATCCCGGTCGTTCGGCCCCGTTCCGGGGTAGTGAGGACTCACCGATCACCCGCACGAGGAGGACACACATGGCGGAACGCGCGGAGAGCGGCGCGGCGGACCCGAGGGACGCGGTGGGCGCGACGGAGAGCTTCCGGGCTGCCCGGGACTTCCTGCTGCGGCACCGGGAGGACTACGCGACGGCGTACGAAGGGTTCGTCTGGCCCCGGCCCGAGCGGTTCAACTGGGCGCTGGACTGGTTCGACGTCATCGCGGCCGGCAACGACCGGACCGCGCTGCACATCGTCGAGGAGGACGGCACCGAGACCCGCCTGTCCTTCGCCGAGATGTCCACCCGCTCCGACCGTGCCGCCAACTGGCTGCGCGAGCGGGGTGTCCGGGCCGGCGACCGCCTCCTCGTCATGCTCGGCAACCAGGTGGAGCTGTGGGAGACGGCCCTCGCCGCGATGAAACTGCGCGCCGTCGTCATCCCCGCCACGCCGCTGCTCGGCCCGGCCGATCTGCGCGACCGGGTCGAGCGAGGGGGGGTCCGCCATGTGCTCGTACGGGCCGGGGACACCGCCAAGTTCGACGACGTGCCGGGGGACTGGACCCGGATCGCGGTCGGGGACGCCACCGACGGATGGCTCCGGTACGAGGACGCCCACGAGGCCCCGGCCGGGTTCACGCCCGACGGGGAGACCCACGCCGACGATCCCCTGATGCTGTACTTCACCTCCGGCACCACCGCCCGCCCCAAACTCGTCGAGCACACCCACACCTCGTACCCGATCGGGCACCTGGCGACGATGTACTGGATCGGGCTCCGGCCCGGGGACGTCCATCTGAACATCTCCTCGCCCGGCTGGGCCAAGCACGCCTGGTCCAATCTCTTCGCGCCCTGGAACGCCGAGGCGACCGTCTTCATCCACAACTACACGCGCTTCGACGCCGCCCGCCTGATGGCCGAGATGGACCGGCACGGCGTCACCGGCTTCTGTGCCCCGCCCACCGTCTGGCGGATGCTGATCCAGGCGGACCTGACCGCCCTGCGCACCCCGCCGCGCGAGGTCGTCGCGGCCGGTGAGCCGCTGAACCCGGAGGTCATCGAGACCGTGCGGCGCCAGTGGGGTGTCACCGTCCGGGACGGCTTCGGGCAGACGGAGACGGCCGTCCAGGTCTCCAACAGCCCCGGTCAGCTCCTGAAGGCCGGCTCCATGGGGCGGCCGAGCCCCGGTTTCCGCGTGGAGCTGCTGGACCCCGTGACGGGGAAACCCGGCGCCCGGGAGGGGGAGATCGCGCTCGATCTGTCGGCCGCCCCTGTGGGGGTGATGGCCGGCTACCACGGCGACCCGGAGCGTACGGCCGAGGCGATGGCGGACGGCTACTACCGCACCGGTGACATCGCCACGCGCGACGAGGACGGGTACCTCACCTTCGTGGGGCGGCGGGACGAGGTGTTCAAGGCCTCCGACTACAAGATTTCGCCGTTCGAGCTGGAGAGCGCGCTGCTGGAGCACGAGGCGGTGGCGGAGGCGGCGGTCGTTCCCGCGCCCGACCCCGTACGGCTGGCCGTGCCCAAGGCGTACATCGTCCTCGCCGACGGCTGGGAGCCCGGCCCGGAGACGGCGAAGGCGCTGTTCGCGCACTCGCGCGCCGTCCTCTCGCCGTACAAGCGCGTACGGCGCATCGAGTTCGCCGAGCTGCCGAAGACGGTGTCGGGGAAGATCCGCCGCATCGAGCTGCGCGAGCGTACGGCGGCCGGGTCGGCGGACGAGTACGTGGAGGGGGAGCTGGGATGAGCCGGTCCCACACCGGCTGGAGATCCCGGACGTCTTCCCGATGACGGTCAGCGGCAAGGTACGGAAGGTGGAGTCGCGCGCGGCCTACGGCGGCTGAGCCTCCCGTCCGGGGCCCGCCCGGGCGTCCCGCTCGGGCGTCCGGCTCGGGAGCCCAGTGGCCCGGGGGCCGGTCCCGGGCGCCCGCCCAGCCCTCCGGCGGCGCATGCGCTCACGCGCCGCGGGCGACCAGCTCGTCGGCGGCGCTGTTCACCGGCTGCGGCGTGCCGGTGAGGTCCATGACGAACAGCGGCAGTCGCAGGCCGTCGGCCCGGGCGCGGGCGGTCTCCTCGTACCCGGCGAGCGAGAAGTGGACGCTCACGGCCGTGGCCGCGAGGCCGTTGAGCCAGAGGCATTCGACGGCGCGCAGCGACACGGGCCGGGTGGTGGGGTCGACCTGGGCGATCAGACCCGGGCCGCGCAGGTCGATGCCCATGGCCGCGAGGGTCGAGGGCGCCGCGGGCTCCTCGGGCTGGACGACGTCCCGGAAGCCGAGCCAGCGCAGGTAGAGCGCCGCAGCGGTGACCGCGTCGCGCGCGGTGCGGATCGTGACCGGGGTGAAGGAGGGGCGGGGCACGGCGGCGGTGCGCGGGAGCGGGATGTGCGCCGGGGCGGGGACCGTCGAGACGCCGGTCGTGGCGGCGGTCGGCCCGGACGAGGGTCCCGATCCGGTCCGGCCGCCCGGCGGCACCGCCGAGGACACCGGCCGCACCGGGACGCGCAGCACCGTGCCGCAGGGACAGCCGAGCTCGGGCTGCGGCCACTGGCCCTGCCGTCCGCACGCCGTGCAGCGCACGGTGACCCATGCGTCGGTCCAGGTGCGGTGGACGATCGGCTCGGCGGGAGCGCCCCTGAGGACGGGCGGGACGACCGGTGCGCCGCAGGCGCACGGATAGACGGGCGGCGCGTAGGCATGCGCGCGCCGGCAGGCCGGGCAGCGGACCGGCACGTTCTCTCCCACGATGGCCCCCTTCGTCGCGTGACCATCGTCCACCAAGCGGGCCGTCTTGGGGAGAACTTCGGCCATCACGAGGTCCGCGAGGCCCCGCCGAGCGCTGGACCACTCTTGACTGCTTCTGGCCCACCCCCCTACATTGCTTCCGTATAACAGAAACACACTTCCGCATTACGGAATCGCAGCTCTCAGGTGGCGCGACAGAGCCCCGATCCGCCAGGCGAAGCAGGAGCACTCCATGGCACGTATGACCGCCGCCCGAGCGGCAGTTGAGATCCTCAAGCGCGAGGGCGTCACCAACGCGTTCGGTGTGCCGGGCGCGGCGATCAACCCCTTCTACAAGGCGCTCCAGGAGGGCGGTGGCATCGACCACACGCTCGCCCGACACGTCGAGGGCGCGTCGCACATGGCCGAGGGGTACACCCGCGCCAACCCCGGCAACATCGGTGTCTGCATCGGTACGTCCGGTCCCGCCGGCACCGACATGATCACCGGCCTCTACTCGGCCATCGGTGACTCGATCCCGATCCTGTGCATCACCGGCCAGGCCCCGACCTCCGTGATCCACAAGGAGGACTTCCAGGCCGTCGACATCGCGTCGATCGCCAAGCCGGTCACCAAGGCCGCGACCACCGTCCTGGAGGCCGCCCAGGTCCCCGGCGTCTTCCAGCAGGCGTTCCACCTGATGCGCTCCGGCCGCCCCGGCCCGGTCCTCATCGACCTGCCGATCGACGTCCAGCTCACCGAGATCGAGTTCGACCCGGAGACGTACGAGCCGCTGCCGGTCTACAAGCCCGCCGCGACCCGCGCCCAGATCGAGAAGGCGATCTCCCTCCTCCTGGAGTCGCAGCGCCCGCTGATCGTCGCGGGCGGCGGCGTCATCAGCGCCGACGCCTCCGACCTGCTCGTCGAGTTCGCCGAGCTGACCAACACCCCCGTCATCCCGACCCTGATGGGCTGGGGCACCCTGCCGGACGACCACGAGCTGAACGCCGGCATGGTCGGCGTCCAGACCTCGCACCGCTACGGCAACGCGAACTTCCTGGAGTCGGACTTCGTCCTCGGCATCGGCAACCGCTGGGCCAACCGCCACACCGGCTACAAGCTGGACGTCTACACCAAGGGCCGCACGTTCGTCCACGTGGACATCGAGCCCACCCAGATCGGCAAGATCTTCGCCCCGGACTACGGCATCGCCTCGGACGCCAAGGCCGCCCTGGAGCTCTTCGTCCAGGTCGCCAAGGAGCTGAAGGCCGAGGGCAAGCTGCCCGACCGCTCCGCCTGGGTCGCCTCCACCCAGGAGCGCAAGGCCACCCTGCACCGCCGGACGCACTTCGACAACGTGCCGATGAAGCCGCAGCGCGTGTACGAGGAGATGAACAAGGCCTTCGGCCCGGAGACGCGCTACGTCACCACCATCGGCCTCTCCCAGATCGCCGGCGCGCAGATGCTGCACGTCTACAAGCCGCGCCACTGGATCAACTGCGGCCAGGCCGGCCCGCTCGGCTGGACCATCCCGGCCGCGCTGGGTGTCGCCACCGCCGACCCGGAGGCCCAGGTCGTCGCGCTGTCGGGCGACTACGACTTCCAGTTCATGATCGAGGAGCTGGCGGTCGGCGCGCAGCACCGCATCCCGTACGTCCACGTCCTGGTGAACAACTCCTACCTGGGTCTGATCCGTCAGGCGCAGATCGGCCTGGACATCAACTTCCAGGTCAACCTGGAGTTCGAGAACATCAACTCCCCGGAGCTGGGCGTCTACGGCGTGGACCACGTCAAGGTCGCCGAGGGCCTGGGCTGCAAGGCGATCCGCGTCACCGAGCCGGACCAGCTGCTGCCGGCCTTCGAGGAGGCCAAGAAGCTGGCCGCCGAGTACCGGGTCCCGGTCGTCGTCGAGGCGATCCTGGAGCGGATCACGAACATCTCCATGAGCCGCACCATGGACATCAGCGACATCTCCGAGTTCGAGGAGCTCGCCACCGAGCCGGGTCACGCCCCCACGGCGATCCGCCCGCTCGTCTGACGCGCCCGCCCCCTCCGCGGGGGATGCGCGGCCCGACACACGGCCCCCGCCCCGGGCACACCGGGGCGGGGGCCGTCGCGCGTCGTCACGCCGCCCAGCGCAGGGCGCGCAGGACGCGCCGCTCGACGCGGGCGGCGCGGTCGGCCCGTATCTCCACCTTCAGCTGCTCATTGGTGTCCAGGACGCCGTTACGGGTGGCCGCGACGTTGAGCACGCCGTCCGGGCCGATCACACCGCAGTCGATCGGCAGGTCCAGGGACGGCCGCTTGGTGGCCAGCGGCAGGTCGTGGAAGCGCACGGTGACCCGTGTGCCCGCCTGGCCCCGGACCGTCACGTAGGCGGTGACGGTGTACGCGCACGGGCCCTGGAGCAGCGCGGTGTCGTCGGCCATCTGCAGCAGCTGGTAGGTGCCCGCCGCCAGGGCCGGGCCGCCGGCCTCGGACTCGGTGATGACGCTCGGCATGGGGTCCTCCTGTGAGGGGGGCGATGTCTGGCCGCTCGCCCGGGCGACGATCCCGGGGAAGACGACGTTCTTGAACTGGCGCACGCGCGCGTCGCCGGGGCAGGCCGTGCCGGACACCGCCCACGCGGAGTGCAGCCGGTGGTAGCCGTAGCCGGGGTCCGACGCGGTGCGGCAGACGCGCAGCGGGATGCCGTGGTGCCGGTGCAGCCATACGCCGAGCCGGATCAGCTGCTCGACCTGCTTGTCGGTCCACGGGTCGGTGTGCTTGAGGTTCGACGCGGTCTCGATGGACACGGCTCCCGTGCCGTCGGGGCGCCGGTTCGCCTGGTAGTTGGCGTCGGCGCGGGTCTCGGTGCCGATGTACTGCGCGAGGTCTCCCTCGTACCCCAGCCCGAAATGGGACTCGAGTGAGCTGGTTTTCCAGTACTCGTAGAGCCGCTGCGCATCCCATGGCGCGGCGAGGCTGTGCAAGATGAACTGCGTAGGCCTGATAGCGGGTTGCTGATCACTCTCAGGCTGAAGCTCCAGCTTCTTCGCGAACGGGCACCAAGCCATCAGGGTGCCTCCTTCTGACTCAGGAACGTCTTTTCGGGGGGGGACATCGGCATGGACGAGCTCACCTGCGCTGTTGAGGGCTGCAGCCGCCCCGTACGCGTGCTCTCCCGGGGGTGGTGCGCCATGCACCACCAGCGGTGGCAGCGCCACGGAGGCACAGGCGCTGGGACCGCGCATCGCGTGCACGGCAGCACGGCAATGGAGACCCGGCGGTGCGAGTTCCCCGGCTGCACGCGGAAGTACATCAGCAAGGGGCTGTGCGCGAGCCGCAATTGGCAGCGCAACGCGGGACGCGAACTGACCGCGCTGCCGGACCGGCGGCACGCCAGGCCTCATGACCGCAACCCACAGGGCGAGAAGCAGTGCCGCACCTGCCTCCTCTGGCTCCCGCCGGACAAGTTCAACCGGAATGCCGGGGCCAAGGACGGGTTGCAGGGGAGCTGCCGAAGCTGCGGCCGGGACGCGCAGCGTAAGGCGCTGTACCAGCTGCCCCGTGGCCGCTACGCGGAGATGCCGGCGAGCCAAGGAGGCGCCTGCGCCATCCGCAAGCAGGCCGGCGTCAATGGGTTCGCTCTGTCTGTTGACCATGATCACGGCTGCTGCCCGGATTCCGCCGGGATCTGCGGGAAACGCGTCCGCGGCCTGGTGCGCACCGCGTGCAACCACGGCCTCGGGAAGCTCCGTGACAGCCCGGAACTCCTGCGCGCCGCGGCGGCGTACCTGGAATGGCGCGCCTCCCGGTAGCCGTTCAAGGCGCCCCCCTCGCTGTCGCGCCGGTACTCGTACATCCGGCGCGCGGTCCAGGGGGCGGCGTTGACGTCGAGGATGAACCGGGTGGGCCGAATCGCCGGCCGGCCGTCCGGCTCGGGCTGTGACTCCATGCGGGTGGCGGCGGGGTACCACGCCATGGGCTTCCCCTTCCGGGAAAGGACGCCTGACAGGTGCACGGTCAGTCAGACACGTACAGTGAGGTACTACCCGCTGTGTGTATCCGTCACCCCAGCCCGTCACCATGCGTGTCGGTGTCGGACGGAAGTATTCCGCGGATCGGGGGTACCCGCTCCTCATGGCTGATGGTGTGGACTCGGACGAACTGCTCCGTCGAATCAGGGTCGCCCGGGACTGGGCGCACGAAGAGGAAGAGCGGTCGGCGGACAAAGCCGACGAAGCCGCGGCGGCGGCGTACCGGGCGGTGGGGGCGGTCCTGGACAAGGTGGTGGACCCGACCCGCCACTGAGCGCAAGGAAGAGCGCAGAGTTTGGGGGACCGTAAACCCCAAACTCCGCGCTCTGGCTCTTCTGCTGTGGTGACGTTGTGCCCGTCCGACGGTGCGAGGTTGGCGCGACAGGACGTTCGCGCCGCCGGACGGAGTCATGGGGAGGATGCCGGGACCGCGGCGGCGGGCGACGGGAACCGCCGTCTCCCCTCCCTTCAGGTCAAGAAGGGGGACGAGGTGCCCCTACCACCGCACTGGCTCGCACGCCGCCGCGGTCCTCGGATGTGTCCGGCGCCACCGACCACCCCTCATCCGGGCCGGTGTTCCGGACCGCGTACGACGGCGGACCTCCCGTCTGCCGCCGTACGCCGCCTGGTGGAAACCCCGTGCGCTCAGTCCTCGCGCAGGGCGCGGACCGCTTCCTCGACGCGCTTGCCGTAGTCCGGGTCGGCGGCGTGGAAGTGGGCCAGGTTCTTCTCGATGACGTCCTCGCGGGACACCTGGGACAGGCCGCCGGCGATGTTGGCGACCAGACGCCCCTTCTCCTCCTCCGACATGAGGCGGTAGAGCTCACCGGCCTGGAAGAAGTCGTCGTCCTTGGTGTGCAGCGGGGCCGCGTGGGCGCCCGTGTAGCCGGCGACGGCCAGCGGGGCGGAGAGCGGCGCGTCGGTCTGGGCCGGACCGGCGTACGAGTTGGGCTCGTAGTTCTTGTCGTGGCGCGAGCCGTTGCGGGTGGCCATGAAACCGTCGCGGCCGTAGTTGTCCACCACGGCGGCCTTGGGCGCGTTCACCGGCAGCTGGGTGTGGTTGACACCGAGGCGGTAGCGGTGGGCGTCCGCGTAGGCGAACAGGCGGCCCTGGAGCATCTTGTCCGGGGACGGGCCGATGCCGGGAACGAAGTTGTTCGGCGAGAACGCGGCCTGCTCGACCTCGGCGAAGACGTTGTCCGGGTTGCGGTCGAGGACCATCCGGCCCACGCGCCGCAGCGGGTAGTCCGCGTGCGGCCACACCTTGGTGAGGTCGAACGGGTTGAAGCGGTAGTCCGCCGCCTCGTGCGCCGGCATGATCTGCACGTACAGGGTCCACGAGGGGTTCACACCGCGCTCGATGGCCTGCAGCAGGTCGGTCTGGTGCGAGTTGGCGTCCTTGCCGACCACCTCGGCGGCCTGCTCGCTGCTCAGGCAGCGGATGCCCTGGTTCGTCTTGAAGTGGTACTTGACGAAGAAGGCCTCGCCCGCCTCGTTGGTCCACTGGTAGGTGTGCGAGCCGTAGCCGTTCATGTGGCGGTACGAGGCGGGGATGCCGCGGTCGCCCATCAGCCAGGTGACCTGGTGCGTCGCCTCGGGGGCGTGCGCCCAGAAGTCCCAGACGTTGTCCGGCTCCTGCTTGCCCGTGAACGGGTCGCGCTTCTGCGAGTGGATGAAGTCGGGGAACTTGATCGGGTCCTTGATGAAGAACACCGGGGTGTTGTTGCCGACGAGGTCATAGTTGCCCTCTTCGGTGTAGAACTTCACCGCGAAACCGCGCGGGTCGCGGACCGCGTCCGCGCCGCCCAGCGAGTCCGCCACGGTCGAGAAGCGGATGAAGAGCTCCGTGCGCTTGCCGACCTCGGAGAGGAAGTCGGCCTTGGTGTACGCGGTGACGTCGTCGGTCACCTCGAAGTAGCCGTACGCACCGGAGCCACGGGCGTGCACCACGCGCTCCGGGATGCGCTCCCGGTTGAAGCGGGCGAGCTTCTCCAGCAGGTGCTGGTCCTGGAGGAGCAGCGGGCCACCGACGCCGGCGGTGGCGGAGTTCTGATTGTCGGCGACCGGGGCGCCGGACTCGGTCGTAAGCACGCGCTTCGACATGGTGACCTTCCGTGCGGGAGCTGCTGAGCGGTGTCAGGAGCGTAAATTCGCGTCCGATGAAACGTCAACAGTTTGTTGAAATGAAGGTGGTGAATCCGGGCCGCGGCTGCGCTTGGGCGCGACAGGACAGGTGTCAGCGCAGCCACGGCCCGGACGCCTTGGGGAGGGCCTCGGGCCGCCAGGGCCTCAGGCCTCCGGGGGGAGCCTCACGAAGGCTCCGGCCCGGGGTCGGGCGACCCGCGCGGGCGTCAGGCGACCGGTTGGCCCGAGAGGCGCTCGACGGCGCGCAGCAGGGCCGAGTGGTCCAGGCCGCCGTCGCCCTGGGCGCGCAGGGAGGCGACGAGCTGGGCGACCACGGCGCCGACCGGGAGGGCGGCACCGACGTTGCGGGCGGCGTCGGTGACGATGCCCATGTCCTTGTGGTGCAGGTCGATCCGGAAGCCGGGCTTGAAGTCCCGGTTGAGGAAGTTGTCCTTCTTGCGGGTCAGCACCGTGGAGCCGGCCAGGCCGCCGTTGAGGACGTCCAGGGCCGCGGCGAGGTCCACACCGGACTTCTCCAGGAAGACGACGGCCTCGGCGCACGCCTGGATGTTGACCGCCACGATCAGCTGGTTGGCGGCCTTCACCGTCTGGCCGGAGCCGTGCGGGCCGCACAGCACGATGGTCTTGCCGAGAGCCTCGAGGATCGGCTTGGCCTGGTCGAAGTCGGCCTGCTCGCCGCCGACCATGATCGACAGTACGGCCTCGATCGCGCCGGCCTCACCGCCGGAGACCGGGGCGTCGAGGACGCGGATGCCCTTGTCCTTCGCGGCCTTGGCCAGGTCGACGGAGGTCTGCGGCGTGATCGACGACATGTCGATCAGCAAGGCGCCGGACTGCGCGTTCTCCAGGATGCCGTCGGGGCCGTAGGCGATCGCCTCGACCTGCGGGGAGGCGGGCACCATCGTGATGACGACGTCGGCGTCCTTGACGGCCTCGGCGATGGAGGACGCGGCGGTGCCACCGGCGGCGGCCAGGCGGTCCAGCTTGTCCTGCTCCAGGGTGTAGCCGGTGACCTGGTAACCGGCCTTGATCAGGTTCTCGGACATGGGGGAGCCCATGATGCCGAGGCCGATCCAGGCGATCGCCGGACGGGTGGACCGGGAGGAATCAGCGAGGTTGCTCATCGGGGTGCCTCTCAAGAACTGGTGGTGCGGAAAGAAGTCAGCGGGCGGCGCGGGCCTCGGCCGGGAGCCAGTCGAAGGCCTCGGTGCTCGGGCGGTCGCCGGCCTTGTACTCCAGGCCGACCCAGCCGTCGTAGCCGGCCTTGGCGAGCTGGTCGAGCAGCTCCTCCAGCGGCAGCGAGCCGGTCCCCGGCGCACCTCGGCCCGGGTTGTCCGCGATCTGGACGTGGCCGGTCTTCGCGGCGTACGCCTCGATGACCTGGCTGACGTCCTCGCCGTTCATCGACAGGTGGTAGATGTCGAGGAGGAACATGGCGTTGCCGAGGCCGGTGGCCGCGTTCACCTTGTCCACGACCTCGATCGCGGCGGGGGCGCTCACCAGTGGGTAGAGCGGCGACTCCGGCTTGTTCAGCGTCTCCACCAGCAGGATCGCGCCCACCCGGTCGGCGGCGCGGGCCGCGGTGACCAGGTTCTCCAGGGCGAGCTCGTCCTGGACGGCCGGGTCGACGCCCTCGACGCGGTTGCCGTACAGCGCGTTGAGCGCCGTGCAGCCGACCGAGGCGGCGAAGTCCGCGGCCACGTCGATGTTGGCGCGGAAGCGGTCCGACTCCTCACCGGGCACGGAGAGGGCGCCGCGGTCCGGCCCCGGAAGGGCGCCGGCGTAGAAGTTCAGGCCCACCAGCTGGGTGCCGGCGTCGTCCAGCGCCTTCTTCAGGGCGTCGAGTTCGCTCTGGTCGGGCGTGGGCGTCTCGATCCAGGGCCACCACAGCTCGACCGCCGTGAAGCCCGCCGCGGCGGCGGCCGCGGGGCGCTCCAGGAGCGGGAGTTCCGTGAAGAGGATCGAAAGGTTCACATCGAAGCGCTGGTCCGTGTATCCCATGAGGGGTTCGGCGCTCCTTCCGTATTGCGGAAGTTCGTTTCTGCTTAACGGAAGATTGCCCGGAGAGGGTGAGGGCTGTCAAGAGCGGGCCACAAAAAATGCGCCTCCCGGGCGATCCCGGAAGGCGCATATGCCGTGCTCGCAGGCCTGGGGCACGCCAGTGCTGCTTGCGCACCGTGGTGACGGCGACGTCCAGCTCGCGCGCCATCTCCGTTGGCCGGCCCGTGGCGGCAGCGAGCACGGTCCGGGCCCGCAGGACCTCGCGAACCCGGGCCTTCGCTGACGCGACCAGCCGCTCCGGCGCCCTGCGCGCGGTCTCGTCCAAGGTCACGGCAACCGCCGCGACCGCTCCGCCCGACTGCCTGCGTACGTCCCTGATCGATGATCATGGCGGCCCGCCTGCGAACCGGGCAGGAGGGGGCCGTGCCGAAGAACCCACCCGACTCGATGCGGCACCACCTGCGCGTTCGCCTGAACACCCGCGCGAAGGACCGCTGGCCGCAACTGGCCCGCGTGGAGGTCCGCTTCCGCACCGGATTCGCCTACGTGAGCGGCGAACTGAAGGACGGCGAGCGGATCTCCCTGTGCCGCCTGCGCTTCACCGGCGTGCTGGACACCTGGGGCTTCGCCCTGTACCTGGCCGGCCGAGACAAGTACGAGGACAACTTCCTGCCCACCGGCCTGCCATTCGGCAGCCCCGATGACTGCCTGGACTGCGCCTGCTACCGCTAGCTCGGCGACCGGCCGGCCGAACTGGCGCGGAGCTCCAACTAGGGCCGCAGGACGACTTTGCCGAGATTGGTGCGGGCCTCGATGATCTCGTGCGCCCGTGCGGCCTCGGCCAGCGGGATCTCGGCGTGTACGGCGGGCTGCAGCCTCCCGGACAGGGCGAGTTCCCACAGCTGCTCGCCGTGCAGGTCATGGAGTGCGCGCCGGCTGGTCGAGAACCGCGCCATGGTGAGGCCGGTGATGGTCTTCGCGCCGGCGAGGAGGTCGAAGGCGGGGACGGTGCCGCCGCCCGATCCGAAGAAGACCATGCGTCCGCCGGGCGCGAGGGCGGCCACGGCGCGCGGCAGCAGGTCCCCGCCGACGCCTTCCAGGACGACGTCGACGGGGTCCCCCCAGGTGTCGCTGGCGTACGTCACGACCTCGTCCGCGCCCAGTGCGCGCAGGAACTCCGCCTTGGCGGGTGAGCTCACGGCCGCGACGACCCGCTCGACGCCCTGAATCTTGGCCAGTTGGACCGCGAGGTGCCCTACCCCGCTCGCCGCTCCCGTGATCAGGACCGACTCGGCCGCCGCGGGGCGGGCGGTGGAGAGCGCGGCGAGGGCGACATGTCCACTGCGAACGAGCGCGACGGCCTGGACGGCGTCGGCCCCGTCCGGTATGTGGCTCGCCATGAAGGCGGGCACGACGGCCAGTTCCGTGTAGGAGCCGGTGAAGGTGAGGGAGGTGACGCGATCCCCGACCTTGAACTCCGTCACATCCGAGCCGAGCGCGACCACTTCTCCAGCGACCTCGCCCCCGAGAACGCCCGGCAGCGGCGTTCCACTGCCCGCTTCGCGCACCTTGCGGACGCAGGGGAGGGACACGCCGATTGCCTCGGTGCGAACCAGCAGTTCGCCGGATCCGACCTCGGGGGCCTCGGCTTCCTCGTAGCGCAGCACTTCCGGGCCGCCGTGCTGGTAATAACGGACACGCCGCATGGAACCTCCAGGTCGTTGGGTTGCCCAACGATACCAAGGAATCATTGGTTGCCCCAATGGATTTCGGATATCCTCTCCCCATGGATGAAGCGCCGTACGCCCCTACCCGTATCCGAGGGCTGCCCAGCTGGCTTCTGGGTCGCGCCGCCGCGCGTGGCCATCGGCTGGTCGCCGAGGCCCTCTCCGCCGAGGGAATGCGGATGATGCATCACGCCGTCCTGTCAGCCGTCGCCGAACTGGGGCCGGTGTCACAGGCGCAACTGGGGCGCAGCCTAAGCATCGACCCCAAGGACATGGTCGCGATCGTCAACGATCTTCAGAGCGGCGGCTTGGTCACCCGCACGCCCGACCCCACGGACCGACGCAAGAACGCCATCACCATCTCGGCGAGCGGCAAGGATCGCTTGCGGCGCACGGAACGCCTGGGCGATAAGGCAAACGACGAACTGACCGCGGCGCTCACGCCCATCGAGCGTGACCAGCTCATCGACCTGCTCACCCGCATCGCTCACCCGAAGGAACCCTGCAGCGGCGCGGACGAGACTCCCTATCGCTACCCCCGTGAGTCCGCGGGACCCTCCACGAACTAACGCGGAACAGCACTAGAGGGCGTCGACGGCGCTCACTTTCCAGCCATCGGAGGTGAGGGTCAGCGTCATCCGCACCCGGTTCAGGTCCACGCGCGGCCCCGACACCTGGGTGCTCGTGGTCACCTGGTTCACGAAGAGCAGCACGACCGCCCGCTCCGGCGAGGCCGACACCACGGAGACCGCCGGGTCGCCGCCGCCCGGCGGCTCCACCACCGACGCCTTGACCACGCCCTGGTACTTCCGGGCCGTCGGCGCCACCACACTCGTGGTCGTCCGCCGGTACTCGTCACGGAACGAGCCCGTCAGACGCGCCCGGGCCGCCGCGAAGTCCTTCTCCAGTCGCCGGTGGTCGTACGACAGGATGACCGGCGCCGCCTTCCGGGCCGCCTCGGCCGCCTGGACGCGCGCCCGATCGGCGCCCCGTCCGTCCCGGTACTGCCGCGCCAGCACGGCCACCGCGATCAGCCCCAGCACGGCCACCACGGCGAGCACGGCGCACAGCACGAGCCGCCGCCGGCCGGTGGCCCGGCCCGGGGCGTCCACGGCCGCGGCGTCAGGAGCCGGCCCCTCGGTGCCCACCGTGTCGGCGGTCACCGCGTCGGTGACCGCAGCTGAGCCCGAGGGGCCCGAACCCCCGCCGCCCGTCCCCTCCGGGCGCGACCCTTCCGGGCGGGACCCCTCCGGGTCGGCACTGTGCGGGGCGGCGCGGTTCCGCTCGGCGGCCCTGCCGGCGGCGACCCTCGGGACGGGGCCCCCGCGCGCGGTGTCCTTCGCGACCACGCCCTGCCCGGGTATGCCGTCGGGGGCCTGTCCGTCCGGACCGGCCCCCTCCGGGGCGCCGTCCGGACCCTCCCAGTCCGGGGCCTCCCAGTCCGGTTCCCTCGCCTCCGCGCCAGTCGCGTCCTCCACGCGCAGGGTGCGACCGGCCACCACGTCCGCCACGGGCTGCTCCCCGCGCTCCGTGCGCTTGGCGGCCGCCCGCGCGGCGGCCGACAGGGAGCGGCGGGCGGGGGAGCCGACGCCACGGCCTCGGGTACTCGTCTTCGCCATGGTGTTCCTCTCCGCCGGCTCAGCCGACGAACTCGACGTTGGACGTCAGCCAGCGCTCGCCCTCGCGTACGAGATCGAGTTGCAGCCGGTACGTACGCGCCTGCCCCTGCGGGGAAGCGGTGTTGGTCACCTTGCTGTCGGCGACGACCAGGACGCGCGCACCGCGCTCGTCGGCCCGCGTGATGCCGGCCTCCAGGACCTGGCCCTCCGACACCGACTTGTTCGCCGCCACCAGCTTGGTCAGCTGAGCCGTCTGCGCCGCGAACTGCTCCTTGAAGTCACCGGTGGCGCCCTTCAGCACGTTCGCGCTGTCCCGCTCGTAGTGCCGGTAGTCCAGCGAGGTGAAGTTGAGCGCCGACTGGCGGGCGGCGGCCAGGATGTCCTGGCGCCGCTGCTCCTCGGCGCGCTGTTCGTGCACCTGGAGGCCCAGCCAGCCGGACAGGCCCGTCACCGCCGCGGTCGCCACCGCGAGCGCCACGGGCAGCGCCCGGCCCCGGCGGGCGGCCTCCCGCACCCACCGGAGCGCGTCCGTGAACGTCCTGCCTCTCATGCCATCGGTCCGACGAGCAGCCATTGCCACGAGTCCTTTCCGAACACACTCTGTTCGCCGCCGGTCGAGCCGATCTCGACGGGCGTTCCGCCCGGCCCGGCCGCCGCGCCGGTCTGCGGGTCGTACGGCGTGATGTACGCGGCCGGGCCGGCGTCCCGGCCCGGACGGGCACCGCCCGACGGCCCGGGGGCGTTCTGGGCGCCGCGTACGGAAGTGGGGGCGCCGCGCGGAGCCGTGCAGCGCGCGGCGGTGTTGGCCGGGCGCTCGGCCGTGTCGGCCGGGTCGCGCCGCTGCGTCCCGTACCCCTGCCGGCACGCGGGCGGATCGTCCCGGCCGGCGACCAGCCCGAAGTGGGTGGTGCCGTCGCCGGGGATCACGGTGTAGCTGCCCGCCACCACCACCGGGAAGGTGACCAGCGCCTGCTCCACCCCCGGCAGCCGGGCCACGGTGACCTGACCGCCGCTGATCAGGTTGGTCAGCAGGACCGGGAGATGGGGCCGGGTGGTCGTCAGCAGCGAGTTCACCTCCTGGGCCGCGGGCGCCCCGGCGTCGATCAGCCGCCGGATGTCGCCGTCGCTCGACTTCAACTCGGCGGTGAGCGCGGCGAGGTCGCGCGAGAAGGACCTGATCGCCGATCCCTTGTCGGCCTGCGTCTTCAGGACCGTCCGCGAGTCCTCGATCAGCGAGATGGTCTGCGGCAGGGAGTCGGACGCCGACTCGACGAGCAGGTTCCCCGAGTCCACGAGCCTGCTCAGGTCCGGGCCCGTGCCGGCGAAGGCCTTGCCCAGCTCGTCCACCGTGATCCGCAGGTCGTCCTTGCCGACGGAGTTCACCAGCCGGTCCAGGCTGACGATCAGGTCCGTGGCGGGCAGCGGCACCCGCGTGTCGCGGCGGGTGATGGTGGAGCCGTCCCGCAGATACGGGCCGCCCGAGCCGCGCGGCTGGAGATCCACGTACTGCTCGCCGACCGCCGACCGGTTGGCCACCACCGCCAGCGTGTTTGAGGGGATGCGCGCCCCGTCCTCGATGTCCAGGACCACCGTCACTCCGTCGCGGCCGGACAGCCGCAGCTCGCCGACGCGGCCCACCGGTACGCCGCGATAGGTGACCTCGGCGCCCTGGAAGATGCCGCCGGAGTCGGCGAAGTCGGCGCTGACGGTGTATCCGCGGTCGAGGAGGAGGTCGGCCAGCCCGGTGTACTGGGCGCCGACGTAGGACACGCCCACGGCGGTCACGGTGGCGAAGGCGAGCAGCTGGGCCTTGACCGTACGGGTGATCACAGCAGCATCCCCTTCAGCATCAGCTCGGCGAGGGAGGCATCGGCCCCGGGCGGGAAGCCGTCACCGTCCCCGTAGGAGGTGTGACCGGCGGTGCACACCGGTGGGCAGAGCGGATCGTTCCCGTCCGAGGGCCGGGAGGGAGCCGGTGACCGCGGCAGCGGGTCCGGCTTCGGTCCGCCGGGCACGCCGGGTCCACCGGAGCCACCGGGCAGGTCCGGGGTCCTGGGCACGTCCGGCACCTCCGGTCCGCCGGGCAGGTCCGGGGCGTCCGGGACGGGCGGCAGTCCGGGGCCGTCCGGGAGACCGGGGACCCCCGGGGCGCCGGGTTCGGCGGGTTCGTCACCGAGGTTGCCGTAGATGCTCGCCAGGTCCAGATCGGCGGTGATCTTCAGGTTGACGTAGTCGCCCTTGACGGCGTCCACGGCGTTGCGCGGGAACGGATAGGTCGTCAGCAGCTCCAGCGCGTTGGGCAGATCGTCGCCCGCCTTGTTCAGCGACTCCAGGATCGGGCGCAGGGCACGCAGATTGGCGACCGTGTCGGCGCGGGAGGCGTTGATCACCTTCGTACCGGTGGTGCTCAGCGCCGACAGGGACGTCAGCATCGCCGTCAGCTTGCGCCGCTGGTCGGCCAGCACCTTGAGCGCCGGCGGCATGGTGTCGACGGCCGCCGCGATCGTCTTCTTCTCGGCCGCGAGCCGCTTGGAGAGCCGGTCGATGCCGTTCAGGGCGCGGACGATCTCCGTACGCTGCGAGTCGAGCCCGCCGATGAAGGTGTCGAGTTCACCGAGCAGCGACTTCACCCGGTTCTCCCGCCCCTCCAGGGCCTTGTTGAGCTCCGTGGTGATCGTCTTGAGCTGGGCGACCCCGCCGCCGTTGAGCAGCGCGGACAGCGCGGAGAGCACCTCCTCGATCTCCGGGTTGCGGCCGGAGCGCGACAGCGGAATCCGCGCCCCGTCCTTCAGCCGCCCCGTCGGCGCCACGTCGACGGGCGCGGACAGCGCCACGTACTTCTCACCGAGCATGCTGGTCTGGCGCAGCTCGGCGACCGCGTTGCCCGGCAGCTTCACCGAGTCCGCGACGCGCAGCCGCACGCGCGCGTGCCAGCCGTCGAGCTCCACCTTCTCGACCGCGCCCACGGTCACGTGGTTCACCTTCACCGCGGACTGCGGCACCAGGTCCAGGACGTCCCGGAACTCGACCGTCACCCGGTACGCGTCGCCGTCGGCGGCGGCGCCGCCCGGCAGGCGGACGTCGTACAGCCCGTCGAAGTCGCAGCCCGTCAGCAGGAGCGAGCCGGCCGCCGACCACACCACCGCGCCGGTGCCGAGCCTCCTCATGCGTCGTGCGTTCACGCGTCCGCCTCCAGGATTCCGCCCAGCGTCCGGTCGACCGGGCCGGTCCCGGCGACCGGCGCGGCGGGCAGCGACCCCGGGTCCGGGAGGGAGTCGAACAGCTTCCTGAGCTCCTCGCAGTCCGCCGCCTTCGCCTCTCCCGCAGTGCTGAGCAGCGAGCACAGCAGGGAGGCCGGGTCCTGCGGCCGGTCGGGGTTGTCGCGGGTGTCGAGGGTCCCGGAGGACGGGTTGTAGGCGTTCTGGAGGTTCGACAGGCCGGTCGGCGCCACCTCCAGCACCTCCGCGAGGGCGGCCCGCTGCGTCACCAGCACTTTGGTGACCTTGGCGAGCCCCTCCACGTTCGACGTCAGGGACTTCTTGTTCTTCCGTACGAACTCGGACACGTCCGCCAGCGCCACACCCAGGTGCCGCAGCGCCGCCGCCAGGTCCTTGCGCTCCCCGGCGAGCTGGTCGGCGACCTTCGCCAGGCTGTCGTTGAAGGACCGGACGCTCTTGTCGTCGGCCGCCAGCGCGGCCGTGAACACCTGGAGGTTGCGGACCGTCCCGAACAGGTCCTGCCGCCCGTCGGACAGCGTCGTCACCGCCAGGGACAGGTCCTCCACCGTCCGGTGGAGCTTGGTGCCCTGCCCTTCGAGGTTGTCGGCGCTCACGCCCAGCAGCCGGGACAGCGACCCGTCCTCGTTCGCGCCGCGCGGGCCGAGCGCCTCCGCCGTCGTGTGCAGGCTGTCGAAGACCCGGTCCAGCTCGACCGGCACCGCCGTCCTCGCCTCCGGGATCACATCGCCGTCGCGCAGCGCCGGGCCGCTCCGGTACACCGGAAGCAGCTGGACGTAACGGTCGCTGACCACCGAGGAGTTGATGATTGCCGCGCGGGCCCCGGCGGGGACCTTGCGCCCGGCGTCGTACTCCAGCGTCACCCGCACCCGCTGCCCCCGCGGGGTGATCTCCTTGACCTCACCGATCCGCACGCCCAGCACCCGGACGTCCGAGCCGGGGTAGATGCCGACCGTGCGCGGGAAGTAGGCGGTGACGCGTACGGGGTCGTCCGCCGGCCACAGCACCACGGCGCCCGTGGCGACGACCGCGAGGGCGACGACCGAGGCCAGCGCGCGGCGCGCCTTCCTGCCCGGTGCCTTCATGACGTACCTCCCGTGCGCGGGACCACCGGTGCGGCGACCATGTTCTGGATGTAGCTGTCGAACCAGCGGCCGTTGCCGAGGGTGTTGGTGAAAAGGCGGACGTAGGGCGCCATCAGCTTGATGGAGCGGTCGAGACTCGCCTGGTTGCGTTCGAGCATCGCCACCACCGTGTTCAGGCCCTTGAGCGCCGGTCCGATCTCCTTCTCGTTGTCCCTGACCAGGCCGGACAGCTGGATCCCGAGCGCGGCCGAGCTCTTGAGCAGCGCGTGGATCGCCGCCCGGCGGGCCGCGATCTCCGTGAAGAGCGCGTCGCCGTCCTCGACCAGCTTCGAGAACTCGCCCGAGCGCGCGGCGAGCACCCCGCTGACTCCCTTGGCGTGGCCGAGGAGTTCCCGCAGCGCCCGGTCGCGGGAGGCGACCGTACGGGAGATCCGCGACAGGCCCTCGAGGGATGCCCGCACCTCGGCGGGGGAGTCCTTGAAGGTGGTGGAGATGGTGTCCAGGGCCGTCGCGAGCTGTTCGGTGTCGACCTGTTCGGTCGTCGTGGTCAGGTCGCTGAAGGCCGCCACGACGTCGTACGCCGGTGTCGTCCGGTTCAGCGGGATCTCGCTGCCCGGCTCCAGCTGCCCCGGCCCCTTCGGCTCCAGCGCCAGGTACTTGGCGCCCAGGATCGTCTTGATGCGGATGGCCGCGCCCGTCCTCGTACCGAAGGCGGGCTCGCCCTTGACCCGGAAGACCACCTTGACGTGGTCGCCGTCCAGGTCCACCTCGTCGACCTTCCCGACCTTCACCCCGGCGATCCGTACCTCGTCGCCTGGCTTGAGCCCGCCGGCTTCCGAGAACGCGGCGCTGTAGGTCTCGCCACCGCCGATCAGCGGGAGGCTGTCGGCGTTGAACGCGGCGGCGGTCAGCAGCGCGAGCGCGGTGAGACCGGCGGCCCCGATGGGGACCGGGTTGCGGTCGCGGAACGGGATCATCCGGGACCTCGTGCGGCGTTTCATGCGCACCTCGCCCGGGCGACGTGGAGTTCGGGGGTGATGACCTTCTCCGTCCTCGGCAGCACGATCCGGCCGTCGAAGTCGCAGAGGTAGAAGTTGAACCAGGAGCCGTACGAGGCGGTCCTCGTCAGCTTGTTGAGCTTGTTCGGCAGCCGCTTCAGCACGCCCTCCACGGTTTTCTCGTTCTTGTTCAGCGTTCCGGTGAGCTCGGTGAGCTCGGCGATGTCGGCCTTCAGCGGCGGCCGGGCGTCCTCCAGCAGGCCGGAGGTGGCCTCCGTCAGGTTGTTGATGTTCACCAGCGACTCCCCGATGGGTTTGCGGTCGGCCGACAGCCCGGAGATCACCCGCTGGAGCTGCTGGATCAGCCCCGAGAAGCGGGCGCCGCGCCGGTCGAGCGTCGCCAGCACCGTGTTGAGGTTGTCGATCACCGAGCCGATGAGCCGGTCCCGGTCGGCGAGCGTGGTGGTGAGCGAGGCGGTGTGCGCGAGGAGGCTGTTGACCGTGCCGCCCTCGCCCTGAAGGGTCTTGATGATCTCGGTGGCGAGCTGGTTGACGTCCTTCGGGCTGAGGGCGGCGAACAGCGGCTTGAATCCGTTGAGCAGCGCGTTCAGGTCGAGCGCCGGCTGCGTTCGGGACAGCGGGATCGTTCCGCCGGGCGGGAGCCGGGTGCCGTCGCCCGCGCCTTCCGTCAGCGCGATGTAGCGCTGCCCGACGAGGCTGCGGTAGCGGATGACGGCGCCGGTGCTGCTCAGCAGCGGACGGTCGTGGGTGACGGTGAAGGTCACCTCCGCCAGTGTGCGGTCCTTGATGGCGATGTCCTCGACCTCGCCGACCCGCACGCCCGCCACTCGGATGTCGTCGCCCTCCTCCAGGCTGGTGACGTCGCTGAAGACGGCCTTGTACGTGTGTTCCGGAGTGAACGAGATGCTGACGATGGTGGCCGCCAGCAGGGTGGTCGCGAGGACCGTCACCACCGCGAAGACACCGAACTTGATCAGCGGTGCCGCCGTGCCGCGTGCGCTCTTCGTACGGCTCATGCGACGCTCACCGCCGTTCCCCGGGCCATCGGGCCGAACAGCAGCGTCGCCACCGCCGGCACCTCGTCGGCCGGTACGCCCATGACGGGCGCGACGAGCGAGCTCACGGCACGCTGCTCGGCCGCCGTGGCGGACGACTGGTGCGCGGTCGTCCCGCCGGCCGTCACGTCCCGCGTGCCGTCGTCCAACTTGGTGTGACCGGCCGGGACACCGGGGCCGGGGAGCCCTCTGCAGTTCGGGCCTGAGCGATCCGCGTACTGCGGCTCCTCGCCCGGCTCGTAACCGGGGCGCGAGCGGACGATTTCCAGGGTGATGCGCATCTTTCCGCCTCTGAAGGTCTCTTCCGCCGCCGCCTCCTGCCTCACCAGGCCTTCGAGCAGGCACGGGTACTCCGGCGCGTACCGGGCGAACAGCGCCAGCGTGGGGCGGGAGACACGGCCCAGGGTGATCAGCCGCTCGCCGTTCTCGTCCAGGTACGCCCCGGCGGTGCCCGCGACGGTCGCCGTGGAGGTGAACAGGGCGGCCAGCCGGTCCTGCTTCTCGACGAGGGTGCGGCTGGTGGTGAGGGTGTTGCGCAGGATCTTCATCAGGTCGGGTGCGGCGTCCCCGTACACCTCGGCCACGTCGGCGAACCGGGAGATGTTCTCCTTGATGGACGGCATGTGCGGGTTCAGCCGGCTCAGGTAGCTCTCGACCCGCACGAGGTTGTCGCCGATCCGGTCGCCGCGCCCTTCGAGCGCGGTGGCGAACGCGGAGAGCGTGGCGTTGAGTTCGGCGGGCTTCACCGTCCGCAGGAGCGGCAGCAGGTCGTTCATCAGCTGCTGCACCTCCATGCCGACCTTGGTGCGGTCCTGGGTGATGACGTCCCCGGCGCGGATGTGCCGTGCCGTCGAGCCGGGAGGGGCGACGAGGTCGACGTACTTCTCGCCGAACAGCGTCTTGGGCAGCAGCCGGGCCCGTACGTCGGCCGGGATGCGGGCGACGTGCTCCGGTTTCAGCGCGATGTCGAGGGTGGCCTTCTCGCCGTCGGCCCGCACCTCGCGCACCTCGCCGACCAGCAGCCCGCGCAGCTTCACGTCGGCCCGCGGCTCCAGCTGGTTGCCGAGCGTCCCGGCCTCCAGCGTGATCCGTACGACGGATGTGAACACCTGCTGGTAGACGGCGACGGACAGCGACAGCAGCAGGGCCAGGACGGCGAGGAAGACGACCCCGTACAGGCGCAGTTTCACAGGCGTACGCATCGGCCCCTACCCCGCAATCCGTACGGTCGTGCTGGCACCCCAGATGGCCAGGCTGAGGAAGAAGTCCAGGACGTTGATGGCCACGATGGAGGTCCGCACGCCCCGGCCCACCGCGACACCGACACCGGCCGGGCCGCCGCTCGCGTAGTAGCCGTAGTAGCAGTGCACCAGGATGATCACGACGGCGAAGACGATCACCTTGCCGAAGGACCACAGCACGTCCACCGGTGGCAGGTACTGCTGGAAGTAGTGGTCGTACGTGCCCGCCGACTGGCCGTAGTAGCCGGTGGTGATGGTCCGGGCGGCGAAGTACGAGGACAGCAGCCCGACCACGTACAACGGGATCACCGCCACGAATCCGGCGATCATCCGGGTCGTGACCAGGAACGGCAGCGAGGGGACGCCCATCACCTCCAGCGCGTCGGTCTCCTCGCTGATCCGCATCGCGCCGAGCTGGGCGGTGAACCCGGCCCCGACGGTCGCGGACAGCGCGAGCCCGGCCACCAGCGGGGCGATCTCACGGGTGTTGAAGTACGCGGAGAGGAACGCCACGAAGTTGGACGTGCCGAGCTGGTTGAGCGCCGCGTACCCCTGGAGGCCGACCTCCGTGCCGGTGAAGAAGGACAGGAACGCGATGACGCCGACCGTGCCGCCGACCACGGCGAGCGCGCCCCGGCCGAAGCTCACCTCGGCGAGCAGCCGCAGGATCTCCTTCTTGTAGCGGCGCAGGGAGCGGCCGGTCCAGGCCAGGGAGCGGCCGTAGAAGACGAGTTGGGCGCCCAGCTCCTCCAGGCGGTGCGACAGAGCCATGCGTCAACCCCTCTGCGGAACGATCTGGAAGTACACGGCGGTCATCACGAAGTTCGTCACGAACAGCAACATGAAGGTGATCACCACGGACTGGTTCACGGCATCGCCGACGCCCTTCGGGCCGCCCTTCGCCGTCAGCCCCTTGTACGAGGCGACGATCGCCGAGATCGCGCCGAAGACCAGGGCTTTCAGCTCGGCCGCCCACAGGTCGGAGATCTGGGCGAGGGAGGTGAAGGAGGCGAGATACGCGCCGGGGGTGCCGTTCTGCAGCACCACGTTGAAGAAGTAGCCGCCGGCGACACCGACCACCGAGACCAGCCCGTTGAGGAGGACGGCCACCAGCATGGAGGCGAGGACGCGCGGGACGACGAGACGGTGGATCGGGTCGATGCCCAGCACCTGCATCGCGTCGATCTCCTCGCGGATCTTGCGTGCCCCCAGGTCCGCGCAGATCGCGGTGCCGCCCGCACCCGCGATCAGCAGCGCGGTGACGATCGGCGACGCCTCACGCAGCACGGCCAGGACGGACGCGGCGCCCGAGAACGACTGGGCGCCCAGTTGCCGGGTCAGGCTGCCGATCTGGAGGGCGATGACGGCACCGAACGGGATGGACACGAGCGCGGTCGGCAGGATGGTGACGCTCGCGATGAACCAGGCCTGCTGGATGAACTCCCGCACCTGGAAGGGCCGCCGGGGGAGCGTCCGCAGGACGTCCAGGGCCATCGCGAACAGGCTGCCCGAGTGCCGCAGGGCGCCGAGAGGGGAGAGGCTCATGCGCGCGGCCCCTTCTCGGGTTCGGCCGCGCGCCCGGCCTCAGCTTCCGCATCTGCCTCGGCGGCGCGTTCCGCCTCCGGGCCGGTGGCGCCTTCCGCCCCCGGCTCGGCAGCGCGTTCCGCCTCAGTTGCCGCCTCGCGCTCGGCGATCGCCTGCCAGCGGGGCGGGCGGGTGATCCCGGCGGTCGGTAGCAGGCGGGGCGTGACGGGCGCTGCTCCGGGGTGGTCGTCGAGCTCGGCCAGCTCCTGCGCGACCTGGGCGGCGTCCTTCTCCTCCGCCATGCCGATCGGCCCCTGCATCCGGCCGTTCAGAAACTGCCGCACGACCGGTTCATCACTGGTCAGCAGCTTCTCGCGGGGGCCGAACATGACCAGTTCGCGGCGGAACAGCAGCCCGATGTTGTCCGGGACCTGGCGGGCGGAGGCGATGTCGTGCGTGACGATCAGGAACGTCGCGTCGATCTGGGCGTTGAGGTCGACGATCAGCTGGTTGAGGTAGGCCACGCGTACCGGATCGAGGCCGGAGTCCGGCTCGTCGAACAGGATGATCTCGGGATCGAGGACCAGGGCCCGCGCCAGGCCGGCCCGTTTGCGCATGCCGCCGGATATCTCGCCGGGCAGCTTCCCCTCGGCGCCGATGAGCCCGACCATGTCCATCTTCTCGAGGACGATCCGCCGGACCTCGCTCTCCGGCTTGCGCGTGTGCTCACGCAGCGGGAAGGCGATGTTGTCGTACAGATTCATCGACCCGAACAGCGCGCCGTCCTGGAAGAGGACGCCGAAGAGCTTGCGCACCTCGTACAGGTCGTGTTCGCGCAGCTCGGTGATGTCGCGGCCCGCGATCACGATCGACCCCCGGTCGGGCTTCAGCAGCCCGACGAGCGTCTTGAGGAACACCGACTTGCCCGTGCCCGACGGGCCGAGCATGACCGAGATCTCCCCGGCGGGCAGTGTCAGTGAGACGTCCTGCCAGATGACCTGGTGACCGAAGGACTTGGTCAGCCCCTCCACACAGATCTCGACACCCATCCGGTTCACCCTTCAGCCCGTGAGCAGCTCCGACATCTGCTCTACGGGGAGGGGCGGCGCGTCCGTCGCGCCGAAACCCGAATTTTTTTCGCGACCGAGGGGCCGGGCGGTCCGTCCGGTGCGGGCGGGGCGAGGCCCGCGGCCGGAGGACCCGCGGTCAGGGGGCCGGCGACGCCTTGCCGGACGCGAGCTCCTCGACGGTGGGAAGGGACGGCTCCGACGTTGGCACAACCGGGACGCCCGGGCCATCCTGCGCACCGGCGACATCCGGCACACCGGGAACGTCACGGATACCGGGAACATCCGGGACGTCCAGCGGGGCCGGTGGAGGCGTGACCGGAAGGGGCGGGACCTCCGGGAGCACCGGGACCTCCGGGACCGCCGGAAGCTCCCCGACCTCCGGGACCGCCACCGGTAGCGGCGGCGCGGACGGGGACGCCGCGGGCGCGTCCGGCGTGACCGGCACGGCCCCCTCCCGGGCGGCCCGGGTGGACGACGGCAGCGGGCCGGGCCGCGCGGCGGGGCGGACGTCCGCCATCCCGGACGTGGCCGGCGGCGACGTGACCACCTCCGACGTCACCGGCGACGACGCGGGCCGGTCCTGGGCGCGGTCATGGGCGTACGGCACCACCAACCCCGCGACGGCGAGGGTGGCCGCCGTGGACGCCGCGGCGATCACCTGCGCGTTGCCGACCCCGCGCGGCCGGCCGCGCCCGCACAGCCACAGGACCAGCGCCAGCGTGCCCGCGAGCGAGTTGCGCAGCGTACGCCGCGCCCGGGCGAGCAGCGACTCGACCGTCCGGTAGCTCAGGCCCATCTTCACGGCGACCTGGCCGACGTCCAGGTCCTCGGACTTCAGCCGGAGCGCCTCGGCCTGCCGGGCGGGCAGTTCCCCGCTCCGCACGGCCAGCCACTTCGCCTCGGCGCGGTCGCACACCACCTCGTCGACCGGTGCGGGGCCGGGCGCGATCAGCGTCGGGCTGCGGCGCACCTCGGCCTCGCGGTGGACCTGCCGGTACCGGTCGACGCACAGCCGCATGGTGACGGTGGTGAGCCAGGCGCCCAGCCGTTCGTCGTCGAGGTGCGGGTGCTCGGCGGCGCGCAGCATGGCCTCGTGCACGGCGTCCTCGGCGTCCTCCGGGCTCATGGACCTGCGGCGGGCCACCTTGAGCAGCTGCTCGCGGTGGCTCCACGCCCGCTGCCACCGGTCATCGGACACGTCCGTAGCCATGAGGGCCCCTTCGCGCTCACACCGCCGGTCCCTGCCGCCCGGCGGGACGCGACATTACCGCCCGGTATCCGGAGTTGTGGAGGGGGCGGGAACCATCGAGTCCTTACCGTTGCCCACGGGCCCACCAGGCAGGACGACCTCCGCGCCCGGAACCGGAAGCACAGGCTCCGACGGCAGGCCCGCCCCGCCCCCCGGCCGCGTCGGCGAGGCGGACGACGGTGACGGTGACGGCGAGGCCGGCCGGGAAGGCGTGGACGAGGGCGCCGGTTCGCGCGACGGCACGGGGGAGGACGGAGCGCCGCGTCGCCCACCGTCACCCGGGCCGGCCGCCTTGCCGGAAGCCCTGGGGGCCGGCCGCTCCGGCCGCGCCGCCGCCTCACCGGGGGTACCCGGCGCCGTGTCCGGAACCACCCGGTGCCCTTCCAGGAAGTACGCGAACCACGCCCTGACCGTCCGCAGATAGGCGGTCGAGTGGTTGTAGCCGAGGATCGCGCGATCGAGGCCGTACGGGTCGGACAGGTCCCGCCCGCCCGCGCACAGGTACCGGCCCGCCGCGAGCGCCGCGTCGTGGACGTTGCCGGGGTCGGCGGCCCCGTCGCCGTTGCCGTCGGCGCCCCAGACCGCCCACGTCGACGGGATGAACTGCATCGGGCCGACCGCCCGGTCGTACACCGCGTCCCCGTCGTACGCGCCGCCGTCCGTGTCCCTGATCAGCGCGAAACCGTTCCCGTCCAGGCGCGGCCCGAGGATCGGCGTCAGGGTCGTGCCGTCCGCGCCCACCCGGCCGCCGCGCGCGTGTCCCGACTCCACCTGGCCGATCGCCGCCAGCAGCTGCCACCGCAAGCCGCAGCCGGGCGCGCTCTCCGCCAGCTCCCGCTCCGCCCGCCGGTACGCCGCGAACACGGTCGCCGGGAGCGCGCCGCCACCGCCGGTCGCGGCCCGGCCCTCCGACGGCGTGCGGCGGCCCTTCTCCGTCCCGGCCGGTGTCCGCAGCGGCGGCAGCTCCGTGCGGTACACGGAGTCGCCGGAGACGCCCGTCCCCGGCGCGGCGGCCGGACCCCCCGACGCGGCGGCGGCCGAAGCCGGCGCCCCCGGCGCCTGCGACGCGGTCAGCGCCGCCATCGCCGCCGCCGCGACCACCGTTCCCCGGACCGCCCTGCCCCTGTGCGCTGCTCGCATGACGTACGCCCCTCCCTGCCGATTACTGCTGATTCCTGCCGGTGCCTGCCGCTACGGCTCCTGCACGACTCCTGTCATCGGCTCTACGGGGCGGGGGCACCGGTCCGTCGCGCGCGGTCACCGCAATTTCCGCCCCGGGCGGCGGGTCATCCCGCGCCCGGCCTTACCGTGGGGGGCATGCAGCGACTGAGAGTGGAGTTCACGACAGAGCCGTTCGACCTGGACGAGGCGCCGGCCCACGCGGTGGTGGCCCGTGAGGTCATCCAGGCGGCCGACCTGGACGCCGTGGACGTCGGCCCGTTCGGCAATACGGCCGAAGGCGGGGCGGACGCGGTGCTCACCGCGGTCGACGCCCTGCTGCGCCGGGCTCTGGGCGCGGGCGCCACCCGGGTCTCGCTGCAGGTCAACGTGATCGGTGAGACCGGGCAGGCCGGGGGGGACGAGAAGTGACCGAGCCGAGGGATCACCCCCTGGTCGCCGCGGTCAAGCCGCTGGTGGACGCGATGGGCGCCCGGATGCTGGCGCCGGAGCAGGCCACGGCCGACGACGTGGTCCTCGCCTGGGAGGGCGAGGACGTCGTCGCCGTACGGCTGCCACAGCTCGCGGACTCGCTGGACCACATTCTGGCGGCGATGGAGCGCCGGCACGGCATGCCGCTGGCCGAGCTGGACCGGAAGACCAAGCAGGCCGTCGTCCGGACTCTGGAGGCACGCGGTGCCTTCTCCGTCCGCCATGGCGTCGAGACCGTCGCGGGCGCGCTGGGGGTCAGCCGGTTCACCGTGTACAACTACCTGAACAGGGAAAACGCCGCTAAGGGTGAGTAGCCGAGCACGCTGCGCAGTCGGCCGCCGTCCGGATGTCGGGACGGCGGCTTTTCTGACACCGAAGTTTCAACAAAGTGTTGACGGGGCGTTGGCGAAGGGCGTTAGCTATCCGCAGCCCGTCCAAGCACAGTGAAAAACAGCCACGGAGGCTCCCGTGACTTCGAGTTCGACGCCGGGCCTCGCCCGGTTCAACACCTCCGCGGACAGCGACGCGCTCGCCGCCCTGCACGAGGTGTGCGCCAGCTCGGCGTGGGGGAGCAAGCTGCTCGCCCAGCGCCCGTATGCCACCACCGAAGCCCTGCTTCTCGCCAGTGACGCCGCCATGGCCGAGCTGACCGACGAGGACCTGGCCCAGGCGATGGCCGGCCACCCGCCGATCGGCCGCCCGAAGCCCGGTGACCCGACCTCCTCCCGCGAACAGAGCGGGATGGCCGGCGCCTCCGAGGCGCTCAAGGCCGAGATGCTCGAGCTGAACCTGGCCTACCAGGAGAAGTTCGGCCATGTCTTCCTGATCTGCGCGACCGGCAGGACCGGTGAGCAGATGCGTGACGCGGTCCGCGAGCGGATCGGCAACTCGCCCGAGCGGGAGCGGGAGATCGTCCGCGCCGAACTGGGCAAGATCAACCGCATCCGGCTGACCCGTCTCGTAGAGGAAGAGAGCGCCGCATGAGCACCGAAACCACCGCATCGGTGTCCACGCACATCCTGGACACCAGCATCGGCCGCCCCGCCGAGGGCGTCGCCATCTCCCTGTCGGCCCGCGGCGGGTCCGGCGCGGAGTGGGTGGCGCTCGGCGGCTCGGCGACCGACGCGGACGGGCGCTGCAAGGACCTTCCGGCCCTGCCGGAAGGCACCACCCACGTACGCCTCGACTTCGAGACCGAGGCGTATTTCGACAAGAAGCAAGCCGAGGCGCAGCAGGACGCCCCCCGCGTAAGGGACAGCGGCGCGTTCTTCCCGGAGGTGGCGATCACGTTCGCCGTCGTACCGGGCGAGCACTACCACGTACCGCTGCTGCTCAACCCGTTCGGCTACTCCGTTTACCGAGGGAGCTAGCAGACACATGCCCACGATTCTCGGCCAGAACCAGTACGGCAAAGCAGAGAACCGCGTCGTCAAGATCACGCGGGACGGCGACACCCACCACATCAAGGACCTGAACGTCTCCGTCGCCCTCTCCGGCGACATGGACGAGGTGCACTACTCCGGCTCCAACGCCAACGTCCTGCCGACCGACACCACCAAGAACACGGTGTACGCGTTCGCCAAGGAGTACGGCATCGAGTCCGCCGAACAGTTCGGCATCCACCTCGCCCGTCACTTCGTGACGTCGCAGGAGCCGATCCACCGGGCGCGCATCCGCATCGAGGAGTACGCCTGGGAGCGCATCGAGACCTCCGACGCCAACTCCAAGTTCATCGGCGCGGACGAGGTCAAGCACTCCTTCGTACGCAAGGGCCAGGAGACCCGCGTCAGCGAGATCACCTACGACGGTGAGAACTGGCAGGTCATATCCGGCCTGAAAGACCTGGTCGTCATGAACTCCACCAACTCGGAGTTCTGGGGGTACGTCAAGGACAAGTACACCACCCTCCAGGAGGCGTACGACCGCATCCTCGCGACCCAGGTCTCCGGCCGCTGGCGGTTCAACTGGACCGACGACGAGCAGCGGATGCCCAACTGGGAGAAGTCGTACGCCCAGGTCAGGAAGCACATGCTCCAGGCCTTCGCCGAGACGTACTCCCTGTCGCTGCAGCAGACGCTGTACCAGATGGGCGCGCGCATCATCAACAACCGGTCGGAGATCGACGAGGTGCGCTTCTCCCTGCCGAACAAGCACCACTTCCTGGTCGACCTCGAGCCGTTCGGGCTCAAGAACGACAACGAGGTCTACTTCGCGGCGGACCGCCCGTACGGCCTGATCGAGGCCACGATCCTGCGGGACGGCGTCGAGCCGAAGATCCCGGTCGACATGACCAACCTCTGACGCCGGCGAGCGAGGTGAAGGGGCGCTGACGGTGTCGTAACGGAGATCGACCCTCGACACCGGCTTGAGCGCCCCGGAGCCGGACGAGCCAGAAAAAGGTGCCGAGTGACCGCCCCGCCCGCCCCCCACGCCGGGCGGCGGGGCGGCACCCGGACCGGAGGGAAAGCAATGGCACAGCCTGCAACGGGGCCGGCACCGGAAGGCCCGTGTTCCACCCCACCGGAGAAGGTCCCCTGCCACCCGGTGGACGAAAGACTCCCCTTCTCGCGGCTCGTCCCCGCCGCGCTCCAGCACATCGCCGCCATGTACGCGGGCGTCGTCACCCCTCCGCTCATCATCGGCCAGGCGGTCGGCCTCGACGCCGCCGGAATGACCCGGCTGATCGCGGCGAGCCTGCTCATCGCCGGCCTCGCCACCATCCTCCAGACCATCGGTGTCGCCACCATCGCCGGAAACCGGCTGCCGTTCGTCAACGCCGCGTCCTCCGCCGGTATCGCGCCGATGCTCGCCATCGCCGAGACCAGCGCCCCCGGCCACCAGCTGCCCGCCATCTACGGCGCGGTCCTGGTCGCCGGAGTGTTCTGCCTCGCCGTCGGCCCCTTCTTCGGCCGGCTGCTCCGCTTCTTCCCGCCGCTCGTCACCGGCGTCGTCATCACCCTCATCGGGGTGACCCTGATGCCCGTACCGGTGGGCTGGGCCCAGGGCGGGGACCGGCACGCCGCCGACTTCGGCGCCATGAAGTACCTGGCGCTCGCCGCCTTCACGCTGGTCGTGATCCTGCTCTTCCAGCGCTTCGGCAAGGGCTTCGTCAAGCAGATCGCCCTCCTTCTGGGCCTGTTCATCGGCACGCTCGCCGCGATCCCCTTCGGCATGGCCGACTTCTCCACCCTGCGGGAGGCGCCGGTCGCCGCGCTGCCCTCACCCTTCGCCTTCGGCGCCCCCGAGTTCCAGCCCGCCGCGATCCTCTCCCTGTGCATCGTGATGCTGGTGCTGATGACCGAGTCCAGCGCCGGCATGCTCGCCCTCGGCGAGATCTGCGAACGCCGCACCGACGGCAGGACCATCACCCGTGGTCTGCGTACGGACGGCATCGCCACCCTCATCGGCCCCGTCTTCGGCGGGTTCCCCACCTCGGCCTTCGCCCAGAACGTCGGCGTCGTCTCCCTGACCCGCGTCCGCAGCCGGTATGTCGTCGCGGTCGCCGGCGGCGCGCTCCTGGTCCTCGGGATCTTCCCCGTGCTCGGCGCGGTCGTCTCGCTCGTCCCGATGCCCGTCCTCGGCGGCGCCGGTATCGTCCTGTTCGGCTCGATCGCGGTCAGCGGCATCCGTACGCTCTCCGAGGCCGGACTGGACGACAGCTCCAACATCATCCTGGTCGCCGTCGCGCTCGGCGCGGGCATCATCCCGCTCGCCGCACCCACCTTCTACGCGGAGTTCCCGGCCTGGGCACAGACCGTGCTCGGCTCCGGGATCAGCGCCGGAGCGCTCGTCGCGGTCCTGCTCAACCTGTTCTTCCACCATCTCGGCACCCGGAGCCGCCACACGGCCCCGGCACTCAAATCCTCCTAGGGTCCTGCCGTGCCCTCCCCTCCGAGGACTCCGTCCAGGGGGACCCCCAGCCACCATTGAACGAAGAAGGAAGCACCATGGCACCTTCGGCAGCCCAGCGCATCGTGATCGAGAACTGTGCGATCGCGACCGTAGACGCCAACGACACCGAGTACGCCTCGGGTCACCTCGTCATCGCGGACAACAGGATCGAGTCGGTCGGAGCAGGCAAGGCCCCCGAGGGCCTGGAGAACGTCGTACGGCGCATCGACGCCACCGGCCACCTCGTCACCCCGGGACTGGTCAACACCCACCACCACTTCTACCAGTGGATCACCCGTGGCCTGGCCACCGACCACAACCTCTTCAACTGGCTCGTCGCCCTCTACCCGACGTGGGCGCGCATCGACGAGCGGATGGGGTACGCGGCGGCCCAGGGCTCCCTGGCCATGATGGCCCGCGGCGGCGTCACCACCGCCATGGACCACCACTACGTCTACCCGCGGGGCTCCGGCGACCTGTCCGGCGCCATCATCAAGGCCGCCTCCGAGATGGGCGTCCGCTTCACCCTCGCCCGCGGCTCCATGGACCGCAGCGAGAAGGACGGCGGCCTGCCGCCGGACTTCGCCGTCGAGACCCTCGAAGGCGCGCTCGCCGCCACCGAGGAGACCGTCAAGAGGCACCACGACGCCTCCTTCGACGCCATGACGCAGGTCGCCGTCGCGCCCTGCTCGCCGTTCTCCGTCTCCACCGAGCTGCTCAAGCAGGGCGCCGAACTGGCCCGCCGCCTCGGCGTACGCCTGCACACGCACGGCTCGGAGACCGTGGAGGAGGAGCAGTTCTGCAAGGAGCTGTTCGGCATGGGGCCCACCGACTACTTCGAGTCGACCGGCTGGCTCGGTGAGGACGTGTGGATGGCGCACTGCGTCCACATGAACGACTCCGACATCGCCGCCTTCGCCCGGACGAAGACGGGTGTCGCCCACTGCCCGTCGTCCAACGCCCGCCTCGCCGCCGGCATCGCCCGCGTACCGGACATGCTCAAGGCCGGCGTCCCCGTCGGCCTCGGCGTCGACGGCACCGCCTCCAACGAGTCGGGCGAGCTGCACACCGAACTGCGCAACGCGCTGCTGATCAACCGCCTCGGCGCCCACCGCGAGGCCGCCCTGAACGCCCGTCAGGCCCTGCGCCTCGGTACGTACGGCGGTGCCCAGGTCCTCGGCCGCGCCACGCAGATCGGCTCCCTGGAGGCGGGCAAGCTGGCCGACCTGGTGCTGTGGAAGCTGGACACCCTCGCGCACGCCTCCATCGCCGACCCGGTGACCGCCCTCGTCTTCGGCGCGGCGGCCCCGGTCACCGCGTCCTTCGTCAACGGCAAGCAGATCGTCGAGAACGACCACCTGCTGACCGTCGACGAGGACGCCATCGCACGGTCCACCCGGGACGAGGCCCAGCGCCTCGCCCGTATCGCCGCCCAGGCCTGACCCGGGCGCGCGACGCCGCCCGCGCCACGGCGCGGGCGGACATCGCCACCCGGCTCCGGCCGGGCGCGCGATCCACGAAGTCCGGTCGAGGGGGACGGCCCTCGACCGGTCGCCGTGAACCCGAGCGGGGTTCGCGGCAGCCGGACCGGGGGGTGCGCACCCACAGCGGTACCGCACCCCCCGGAACGGTGACCCGTGTCGGCCCCCAACGACACCCCCGGGCGCACTACCCAGCACCTCCCTGAAACCCACGTCCCTGAGCACGTGTAACCGACCGGAGGAACCCCGTGGCCGCCAAGCCCAGGTTTCGCAACGCCGAAGACGCCGCCGACGCGGGAACCGCGCCCGAAGACCGAAAGCATCCGGTCGACGAGACGCTCCCGCCCCTGAAGATGTTCACCAGCGGCCTGCAGCACGTGGCCGCGATGTACGCGGGCGTGGTGGCCCCGCCGCTGATCGTCGGAGCCGCCGTAGGGCTCTCCGGCACCGAACTGACCTTCCTCACCGGCGCCAGCCTCTTCACCGCCGGCCTCGCCACCTTCCTGCAGACCCTCGGGGTGTGGAAGATCGGCGCGCGGCTGCCGTTCGTCAACGGCGTCACCTTCGCCGGCGTCGCACCGATGCTCGCGATCGTCGACACCACCGACGACAAGGCCGACGCCATCCCCATCATCTTCGGCGCGATCATCGTCGCCGGTGTGCTCGGTTTCATCGCCGCGCCGTTCTTCAGCAAGCTCGTCCGCTTCTTCCCGCCCGTCGTCACCGGCACCGTCATCACCCTGATAGGTGTCTCTCTCCTGCCCGTCGCCTTCGGCTGGGCGCAGGGACCCGACCCCAAGGCGTCCGACTACGGATCGACCACCTACCTCGCCCTCGCGGCGATCACCCTGGTCCTGGTCCTGGTCCTGCGCCGCTTCACCCGCGGTTTCGTCAAGCAGATCGCCGTCCTGATCGGGCTCGTCCTGGGCACGCTCATCGCCATACCCTTCGGCGTCACCGACTTCAGCCCGGTCACCGAGGCGGACATCGTCGGATTCCCCACCCCCTTCCACTTCGGCGCCCCGCAGTTCGCCCTCGCCGCGATCATCTCCATGTGCGTGGTGATGCTCGTGTCGATGACCGAGTCGACCGCCGACATGCTGGCGCTCGGCGAGATCGTCGACAAGCCCGCCGACGAGAAGACCATCGCGGCCGGCCTGCGCGCCGACACCCTCGGCTCGGCGATCAGCCCGCTCTTCAACGGCTTCATGTGCAGCGCCTTCGCGCAGAACATCGGCCTGGTCGCCATGACCCGCGTCCGCAGCAGGTTCGTGGTCGCGGCGGGCGGTGGCTTCCTGCTCCTGATGGGCCTCTCGCCGGTGGCGGCGTCGCTCATCTCGGTCGTGCCGCGACCGGTGCTGGGCGGCGCGGGCGTCGTCCTCTTCGGCTCGGTCGCCGCCAGCGGCATCCAGACGCTGGTCAAGGCCGGCCTGGAGAAGGACAACAACGTCCTGATCGTGGCCGTCTCCCTGGCCGTCGGCATCATCCCGATCACCGCGCCGGAGTTCTACCACGCCTTCCCGGAGACCGCGAAGATCATTCTGGACTCCGGCATCTCCACCGGCTGCGTCGCCGCCGTCCTGCTCAACCTGGTCTTCAACCACCTCGGCGCGCGCCGCGACGACGACGAGGTGACGGCGCCCATGGAGCCGGGCGAGGAGATCTCCGGCTCCCACGCCACCAAGGCTGCCCCCGTGCACTGACGACCGGGGCCGGCCGGGGCGCGTGCGGCACCGAGAGGTGCGGCACGCGCCCCTCGCCATCACCGGTCGGGACGGCTGTGCGGTCAGCTGGGGCGGCCGGCACGGCGGGGCGGCCGGTGCGCGCCCGCGCGGGCGACGCGCATCATCCGCCCTCGAAGGCCCCGCCGGCGCAGCAGCGGTACGCATCTCGCCGTGCCCCGGGAGAGCGCCCCCGAGAGCAGGGCGCGCCGCTGCCCCCGGGGGCGCCGCTACCGGCCGGGACGCCAGTCGGGCCGGCGACCGCTCAACCCGATCACGCGGTCCAGCAGCGGAGCCCCGTCCGGCACCGTGACGGCAGGCCCGAACGGCTCGTCCTCCCGCGTAGCGTCTGCCGTCGGGGCCAGCAGCGCGTACGACACCCTCAGCGACGCCTCGTCCGGGGCGTACCCCTGGCCCGTGGCGCGGGCCAGGTCCCAGCCGTGGAGCACGACTTCGTTCAGCGCGACCAAGCCCGCCACCTCGCCCGGCAGCGTGACCCCTCCCGCCCGGGTGGTGCCCTGCCACGCCCCGGGCTCCCGCCACGCGGCGGCGAGCTCGTCGAGCAGCCGGGGAAGCGTGGTGCGCCAGCCGTCGTCCAGCGACGGCAGGGCGGCCTCCGGGCTCGTGTCGGTGGTCGGCCCGAAGTCCTTGCGCGCGGCGTCCCGGAAGGCGACGGAGAGCCCCGAGAGATGGCCGAGCAACTCCCGTACGGCGTAGTCCGGGCAGGGGGTCGGGGCGTCGAGCAGGTCGTCGGTGATGCCGTCGAGCAACGTGGCCACCCGCTCGGTCGCGGGTCGAAGGTCGGGCGTGGCTGTGTCCATGGGTGCGTCCATACCAGGAGAGACCGACCGCAGCCGCGGAACTCATCGCTCCCCGCACGGCCCGTCCTCACCGAAGCGCTCCCCGCCCTCACCGCTCCTCACCTCTTCACCGGATGCGCCTGCGGCATTCGTCCGCCAGCCGCGGATACGCCTGCGCGATCGCCTCATGGATCCGCCGCCGCAGCAACCGCTCGGCCTCCGCCCGCCCGGCAGCCCCGAACAGCCCGTCCAGCAGCACGTCGTACCGCCCCAGCGCATGGAGCAGGTAGTCCACCTGCCACCGCGCCAACGCGCCTGCCGCCCTCGGCTCCGCATCCGAGTCCGCCCCCGACTCCGGCTCCGGGCCCGACCCCGAGCCCCCACCACCTCCCTCCGGCGCCCCGCCCGTCAGCCGCCGGTGCCGCACGGCCCGCATCTCCAGCTCCGCCCGCGGCAGCATCGGCACCCGGATCGGCTCGGCCCGGATCGCCGCCAGGACCGCCTGCCGCCGCTTCTCCGCCGCCACCCGCGCCACCGCCGCACCCGGACCGGCCGCCCCGGAGCAGTCGGCGAACTCCGGCGCCCGCTCCACCGCCTCCACCCGCGCCAGCAGATACAGCCGCACCGGGGCGATCGACCACCGCCGCGGATCGCGCCCCTGCACATCCGGCTCACCGAGCAGATCCCGCACCATCGCGTCCGTCCACCCGCGCCTGCGCAGCCCGGCGTGCGTCACATACGTCATACGGTCCGACACGATTCCCCCAGTCGTCGTCACGGAGAGTGATGAATTCAGTGAAGCGCACGCCACTGACAATCCGCCGATCGCCCATTCGAGCCAAGAACCCGCGCCACGCCCTTCCACCCCGCCACACCCCCATACGCTCCCGGCGTGACCCGTACCACTGCCCTGAACACCGGACGCGACGACTTCCTCAGCTGGGCGGAGACGGAACAGGGCGCCACCCTGCCGCCGCGCCCCACCGACGCCG
The DNA here is from genome assembly GCF_040612535.1 of Streptomyces sp. NPDC006368. Classification (NCBI taxonomy): domain Bacteria; kingdom Bacillati; phylum Actinomycetota; class Actinomycetes; order Kitasatosporales; family Streptomycetaceae; genus Streptomyces; species Streptomyces sp. NPDC006368. The sequence continues at coordinate 112,143 of NZ_JBEXQK010000009.1, read as the reverse complement.
TCCTCACCCTGCTGGCCCTGCGCGGCGCCGACCGCCGCGCGGGCGTACCCGAGCCGACGCCGCAGCTCGTGCGCCGCGTCCTGCACGAGGACCTCCCCTTGCTGCTCCACGCGACCCCGGACGAACTGGCCGCGCTGCCCGGCGTGCTCACCGCTCTGGCCGACCGGGTCCGGGCGGTGAACCGGCTGAACGCCAAACGCCACGCCCGCCTGCTCGACGCCGTCCGGGAGGCCATGCCGGAGTGCGAGCGCGCCATGCGCGACACCTGGAACCTGACGTGGCCCCGCTGGTACGCCTCGCTGCTGACCGAGGACGGCGTCGACACCGGCGATCCCGAAGCCGTACGGCACTGGCTGGCCGCCTACGCGCGCACCCCGCACGCCGACCGGCGCCCGCTGCCGCCGGGGGTGACGCGCGCCGACCTCGCCGCCCGCACCTTCGCCGCCCGGGCACTGATCACCGAAGCGCTCCTCGCGGCCTCCACCCACGACGCCGAGGCGGCCTCGCCCGCCGGCCCCCTCCTGCCCGGGCGACCTCTCGAAACCACCGGTCCCGACGAACTGGAACGCCTCGCCGCCGAGCTGACCGACCGCTGGACCGCCACCGGTCTCAGCGAGGCGCTGGCCGGTCCGTACGCCGAGCTCGCACCCGGCCCGGAGTCCCTCCCGCACGTCGCCCTCGCGGACCGCCTGCTGAGCGAGCACCTCGACTACTACGGCGACTCCTCCATCCCCCTGCCCCCACCGCCCTCGCTGCCGGCCCCGGACGAGATCCGCGACCTGCTCCACGCCGCCCCGCTCCCCGCCGAGCTCGCCGCCGGCGCCGGGGACGATCTGCGCGAACTGGCCGAGCGGTGCGGGTTCCCCGGTCCCGCCACCACCATCTGGGCCGAGGGAACCCCGCAGGAGCTCACCGAGCTGGCCGCCGACATCCTGGCCGCCACGGTGGAACGCGTCGCCGCCGACGCCGCCCCGGCCGGTGAAGGGCAAGACGGTGGCGCGGGGTCCGGCGCCGACCGGGACGAGTACGCCCTCGACGCCGCCCACGTCCTGTACACGCTCTACGAACGAGGCGGCACCCCGGAATCCGTCGCGCGCAAGGCCTCCGACGTCGCGGGCTGGCCCTTCCCCCCGGAGCTGGAGGACGCCCCGGTCCTCGTCCCCGACACGGCACCGCCCGCGTACGAGACGCCCTCGCCGGAGGAACTGTCCTCCCTGCTCCTGCGCCCGGGCCTCACCGAAGCGGACCGCGAGGAACTGGACAGCCACGCCCGCGCCCTGGCCACCGTCGTCGACCGGCTGACAAGGACGGGCTGCGTCTTCCGCACGGGCGACGCCTACGGCCTCACCCCGCTCGGCGAGGCCGCCCTGCGTCACATGCTGACCGTGGCCCATGTCGCCGCCCCCGACCGGGACACCGCCCTCGCCTGGGACGCGCACGACGTCATCGACGCGGTCGAGCACTGGCCCCCGGCCATCGCCGCCGCGACCCTCACCTCCTGGACCGCCGAACGCGGCTCCACCGACGCGGCGTGGGGCGAGCTGCTCTCCGCCGTCTCCGCGGCCTCCCGCTCCACGGCCACCCTCTTCGCGCACCTCGCCCTCGCCGAAGTCCCCACGGCCCCGGTCCGCGCCGCCCTCACCGACCCCGTCATCGGCGGGTACGCCCACCGCCTCCTCCTCGAACGCGGCGAGGAACCACCACTGGACGCGGTCCCGCCGAACGCCCGCGCACTGCTGCTCATCGACGACCTGCGCCGTCACTGGCAGGCGGACATGCGGGTGTTGATCGACGCCGCGACCGAGGACCGCGACCCCGATCCCGCGCCCACCGCGCTCCTCGACGCCTTCGACGCCGCCGCCGGCACCTGGCCGGGCGGCCCCGCCGCGCTCATCGACGCCCTCGCCGCCGACGCGTACGCCGTGGTCATCCTGGACGATCTGCACGCCCGCCACCCGGACAGCCGTGTCGCCCGCCGGGCGGGCCGGGCGGCCAAGGCGGTACGCCGGACGTCCGTCAGCGGCGGAAGTCCGTCAGCGTGACCGCGTAGTCGTCCCGGCCCGGCCGGTACGCCATGCAGTAGCGGGTCGGGTACCAGCCCGGGGTGCGCCAGGTCCGGGGCTGGGGGACGGGGGCGCAGGAGCGGTGGCCGGGTGTGTGGCGCTGCCGTTCCAGGAAGGACTTCGTGAGCATGGGTTCCATGAAGATGAGGTCGCCCGCGAAGGCGCCGTAGATGAAGGTGTGGTCCGACAGGGTGCCGACGGTCGGGGGGCGGCTGTCGAGGTGGGCGCCCATCGCGCCTTCCGCCGTCTCCGGGCTGGAGGCCGGGTAACCGGGCGGCAGGTGGGCGGCGGGCACCGGCCGGGCGGCGGTCCACAGCTGGCCGCAGTCGATCAGCAGGGCACAGCGGCCGACGCGGATGCTCTCGCGCGCCTCGGGCGGTACGAGGTAGAAGTGCACGTCGAAGTGGGGGACGTCGTACCGGCCGTGCGGGCTGTGACCCTCCGGGTTCCAGTTGAACAGCACCCACCGGAAGGGAAGCCCGGGCCCCGAGGGGGCGCCCGGGAGGGGCAGCTCCAGGCCGTGGCCGCCGACGCACTCGTGGGACGGATGGACGCGTCCGTCGCCGTCGGCGTCCACGCAGTGCTTCCCGTCCGTGGGCGCGGTGGGCAGTCCGGTGAGGGCGGACGCGGTCAGGGCGACGCCGAGGGCGCGGGGCCGGTCGCCCGCGTACTGGGTGAAGACGCGGATCCGGCCGTGCCCGAGCCGCGCCGCCGGGCCGTACCGGGTGGTCTGGCCGGCCGCCGCCCTGTCCGGGCCGTACCGGGGGTCGGTGCCCGCGCGGGACGGTGCTCCGGCCGTCGGGAGCAGCGCGAGGAGCAGCAGGGCGGCCGACGTCAGCCCGACGGAGTGGACCAGGCGCATGCGGATACCGTTCGTCCCGGGACGCTCCAGGAGGAGCGTGCGTTGAGGCCCGCCGCGTCCACGCCCGTGACCTTGCGGGTGCAGGCCCTGATGTCGGCCAGCTTGTGGTCGGGCAGGACGTCGCGAATGTCGGAGAAGCCGTCCGGGGCAAGCATCTCCACCTGATGGAGCAGCGGGTCCGGCTCCAGCCGCCGGTGCGCGGTCAGCAGTCGTGCGGTCTCCGGGCGCCGGAGCCGGTCGTACCGGGTCAGTGCCTCGTCCACGTCGTGGTGGGCGAGCTGGTGGGCCAGGACGCGCGCGTCCACGATGGCCTGCGAGGCGCCGTTGGAACCGGTCGGGTACAGGGGGTGGGCGGCGTCGCCGAGCAGGACGGCCCGCCCGGCGACCCAGGCGGGCAGGGGGTCGCGGTCGATCATCGGGTACCGCAGCACGCGCGGTGCCGCCGCGATGGTGGCGTGCAGGTCGAGGAAGGGTATGCGCCAGCCGGCCAGGTGCGGGAGGACGTTCCCGGGCCCCACGGCGCAGTCCCAGTCGGCGGGCGGAACCGTGGAACGGCCGGCGGCCGACCGGGTCTCCACCACCCAGTTCAGGGTGCACCTGCCGGACTCGTCCGGCGGGGACACCGGGTAGACCACGGCCTTCACGCGGGAGTTGCAGCCCACGATGACCATGGTCCGCCCGTCCAGGAACGGCGGCGCGTGGCTCAGCCCGCGCCACATGCAGATGCCGTTCCAGATCGGCGGCCCCTCCCGCGGGTACATGACCGCGCGCACGACGGAGTTGATGCCGTCGGCTCCGATGAGCAGGTCGCAGGTGTACGGGGCCGGGTCACCGGCCACGTACGCCCGTACGGATCGCCGCCCGCCGGCGCGGTGCTGCTCGTACCCGGTGAGGCGGCGGCCGGTGATGAGGGCGTCCGGGCCCAGACGCCGGGTCACCTCCCGCAGCAGGATTCGCTGGAGGCGCGCCCGGTGCACCGAGTACTGGGGCCAGCGGTAGCCGGCCCGCCGGCCCCGCGGCTCCGCCCAGATCAGTCCGCCGTGGCGGTGGTGGTACTCCAGCCGGGCCGTGGCCACCGCCTGTGCGGCGAGTTCCTCGCCCAGCCCCAGCTCGGTCAGCTCCCGCACGGCGGCGGGCTGGAGGTTGAGGCCCGCGCCGACGGCGCGCAGCCGTGGGCAGGCCTCGATGAGCACGACGTTGTCCAGGCCCGCGGCATGGAGGCTGAGCGCGGTTGTCAGCCCGCCGATACCGGCGCCCGCGATCAGAATCCGGAGAGAATTCTTTCCGCTGTGTGGCGTCATTTTCAGCAGCCTTCCGGAACGGGTCCCTCATCAAAAATGCAGGGAGAAGCGAAAAGCCACAAACGCTGGCGACGCAAACGCCCGATACTGCCCCGCAGGTCCGGCACGAATCACCCGAACGGCCTAAGAGGGGGTGCCGCCTAACGTGTGACGTGCTTTTAATTGGTCGTCGGCAACAGAAAGGCTGCGACATGAATCACGTGGCATTCGACGCGTGCGACATCCAGCGCCTCCAGCATGCTGTTGACTACGCGCACCATGCGTCCAAGAGCTCCTTGGAAACGCTGCTTCCGTCCTGGATGCCCGGCGCGCTGAAACGGGAAATCAAGAGCCAGTGCATGGTGTCGCACTGTGCGACCCTCCTGTTTCCAACCTCCGAGCAATCAGCCATGGAGTACTTCCGGGAAAATGGCTGGCGCGCTGCGGACGTAATTCCCAGCGTTCTGGTCAAGCGCCGGCTCGTCGAGCGCCACGGTCTGCCGGACGACGTGCGAATACTTGTCACGCGACTGCGCGTGACAAAAAATACGGGGCCGCAGGTGGAGATATTCCTCTTTCCGCGGTCCAGTCCGGGATACCGCCCGGAGGTCGTCGACGAGGAACGCGCCCATGGGTTCGAGAACCATGTGGGGCTGTTCCTGGACCGGCCCCGGCCCGCCGCCCTCGCGTCGCTGGCGGACCGGATGGAGACGCTGGGCGGGATGGTGTACGAGGGCTCCGCGCACAACCCCCACGAGAACACCACCATGCTGTACTTCGCGCCCGGGGCGCGGGTCGCTCGGGTGCGCCGGCGGTTCCCCCGGTGGGAGCTGCAGTGCGCCGGTGACCTGACCGCGGTCGCCGACGCCCGCACCGTACGGGTCGAGGAAGTCCAGCGCGCCTACGCCGCGCTGAGGATGAACTCCACCTCGGCCGTCTTCACCGCGATCACGCCGGTCGCTCCGGTCACGCCGGTCGCCGCGACCGCACCGGTCACTCCGGTTGCTTCGATCACTCGCGTCTCCCCGGTCGCACCGGCCACCCCGTCGTCCACGGGCCCCCCGTCGAAGGCCCCGACCCCGACGGCCCCGACCTCGGCCTGAAGCCCGGCCCGGGTGACGGCGGGGGAGCGGGGAGGACGGGGGTCTTGAATGCCCCGGCCCAGGTGTGCCATATAGGTCTGGACCAAAGTCCCGGACCTGGAGGCATGACCGTGCGACGTCCCCCCACCCTCGCCGCCGCCGCGGTCTGCGCGGCCGTGCTCCTGCTCGGCGGGTGCACGGCCGCCGCCGACGACAAGGACACCCACCGTCCTTCGCCGCCCACCGGCGTGACGGCGCAGGCGGGCAGCGCCACCTCCGTCCATGTGATGTGGCAGCCCGCCACCGACGACAGGGCGGTCACCGCCTACGACGTCTTCGAGAGCGGCGCGAGGGTCAAGAGCCTTCCCGGCGGCAGGACCATGGTCGACATCGACCGGCTCACCCCCTCGACGGCGTACCGCTTCACCGTCCGCGCCCGCGACGCCGCGGGGAACCTCTCCGCGCCGAGCGCCACCGCCCCCGTCACCACCCCGGCCCCGACCCCGGACGACCGCACGGCGCCCTCCCGGCCGACGGCCCTGCGCGCCCGCGCCGACGGCGGCCGGGCCGCCACGCTCACCTGGGGGCGGGCCACGGACGACCAGGGGGTCACGGCGTACGACGTCTACCAGGAGGACTCACGCGTCCACAGCGTCAGCGGCACACAGACCACCGCCCGCCTCACCGGGCTGCGCCCCGGCACCGTCTACACCTTCACGGTCCGCGCCCGCGACGCCGCAGAGAACTCCTCGCCCGACAGCAACGCCGTCGACCTCACCACCGCTCCCGCGCCCGGCGCCGGCCCCGTCACCGCCCCCACGGACCTGAAGGCCACCGCGGGCAAGGGCCGCGTCACGCTGACCTGGACCCCGCCGCGGACCGGTGGCGGGCCGGTCAGGGAGCACCAGCTGTATCTGAACGGGAAGTTCGCCACGACGATCGTCTGGGGCGCCGAGCCGCCCGCCGGCACAGCGGCGTACACCTTCACCGTCACCGACAGGCCCGGCACCCGCTACAGCGTCAAGCTCCGCGCGAAGCTCCCGGACGGCACGTGGGGCGACTTCTCCGCCCAGCGCACCGTCGTGGTCGCCGCGCGCTGAGGCCTCCGCCCGCCGACGCCTCCGCCCCCTGGCGCTGTGCGATTGCCAGGGGGCGGAGCCGTGCCGCGAAGGGCCGCGAAGGGCCGAGGGAGGGCGGAGGAGGGCGGACGTCAGCCGACGAGCTGCTCGTACGCGGGGAGCGTGAGGAAGTCCGCGTAGTCCTCGTCGAGCGAGACCTTCAGCAGCAGGTCGTGCGCCTGCTGCCAGCGGCCGGAGGTGAAGGCCTCCTCGCCGATCTCCTCACGGATCGCGGCCAGTTCCTCGGCCGCGACCTCGCGCGCCAGTTCGGGCGTCGCCGTCTCACCGTTCTCGAAGACGACACCGGCGTTGATCCACTGCCAGATCTGCGAGCGGGAGATCTCGGCGGTCGCCGCGTCCTCCATCAGGTTGAAGATGGCGACGGCGCCCAGGCCGCGCAGCCATGCCTCGATGTAACGGATGCCCACCTGGACGGCGTTGCGCAGGCCCTCGTACGTCGGCTGCGCGTCGAGCGAGTCGATGGCGATGAGGTCGCCGGGCGCCACCGAGACGTCCTCGCGCAGCCGGTCCTTCTGGTTGGGCTTGTCGCCCAGCACCGCGTCGAAGGAGGCCATGGCGATCGGGACCAGGTCGGGGTGGGCGACCCAGGAGCCGTCGAAGCCGTCGTTCGCCTCGCGGTCCTTGTCCGCCTTGACCTTCTCGAAGGCCACCTTGTTGACCTCGGGGTCCTTGCGGGACGGGATGAACGCCGCCATGCCGCCGATGGCGTGCGCGCCGCGCTTGTGGCAGGTCCGCACCAGCAGTTCGGTGTACGCGCGCATGAACGGGGCCGTCATCGTCACCGCGTTGCGGTCCGGGAGGACGAACTTCTGCCCGCCGTCACGGAAGTTCTTGACGATGGAGAAGAGGTAGTCCCAGCGGCCGGCGTTCAGGCCCGAGGCGTGGTCGCGCAGCTCGTAGAGGATCTCCTCCATCTCGTACGCCGCCGTGATCGTCTCGATCAGGACGGTCGCGCGGACGGTGCCCTGCGGGATGCCGACGTAGTCCTGGGCGAAGACGAAGATGTCGTTCCAGAGGCGGGCCTCCAGGTGCGACTCCGTCTTCGGCAGGTAGAAGTACGGTCCCTTGCCGAGGTCCAGCAGCCGCTGGGCGTTGTGGAAGAAGTACAGGCCGAAGTCGACCAGCGCGCCCGGGACCGGGCGGCCGTCGAACCGCAGGTGGCGCTCCTCCAGGTGCCAGCCGCGCGGGCGCATGACGACCGTCGCGAGCTCCTCGGCGGGCTTGAGGGCGTACGACTTGCCCGTCCCGGGGTCGGTGAAGTCGATCCTCCGCTCGTAGGCGTCGATCAGGTTGAGCTGGCCGAGGATCACGTTCTCCCAGGTGGGGGCGGACGCGTCCTCGAAGTCGGCGAGCCAGACCTTGGCGCCCGAGTTGAGGGCGTTGATGGTCATCTTGCGGTCGGTCGGGCCGGTGATCTCGACGCGTCGGTCGTTGAGCGCGGCCGGGGCCGGCGCGACCTTCCAGCTGTCGTCCTCCCGGAGCTGTGCGGTCTCCGGGAGGAAGTCCAGGGTGCTGGTGCGGGCGATCTCGGCGCGGCGCTCGGCGCGGCGGGCGAGGAGCTCGTCACGCCGGGGCGTGAAGCGCCGGTGCAACTCGGCCACGAAGGCCAGGGCCGCATCGGTCAGGACCTCGTCCTGTCGGGGCAGGGGCTCGGCTTCGACGATGGCCAGCGGAGACGGCGCTGGTGCGGACATGAGCGGTCACTTCCTTCGGCGGGGGCTTGGCGCGGCGCCGTGGAGCGGCCGCCGGGCATACGCGCGCGGCACTGAGTGCCGCGGGAGCCGAGATACGGTCACGGGCGCCTTCTGACGATCGGGTGCTTCTGATCAGTGGATACTAGTTTCCTCATAGTGGAAGTTCAATGGTCTGTTGATGTCGAGATTCTCCGAGTCGACACAACCTGGCTCGGGGTGCCACCCGGTACAGGCGCGCTCACTCCAGGTGCGCGAGATCCGCCGCCGTGTCGATGTCGTACGGCCGCGCCACGTCCTCGCACGCCACCAGAGTGATCTCCGGCTCGTGCGCCCTCAGATACGCGCGTGCCCCCCGGTCGCCCTCGGCACTCGCCGCGACGTCCGCCCACCGGTCCGCCCCCAGCAGCACCGGATGCCCCCGCTCCCCGTGGTACGCCGCCGCCACCAGCGCGTCCCGCGAGCGGTACGCCCCCACCACCCGGGCCACCGCCTCCGCGCCGATCCCCGGCTGGTCCACCAGCGCCACCAGCGCCGCGTCGGCACCCGACCCGGCCAGCGAGGCCAGTCCGGCGCGCAGTGACGAGCCCATGCCCTCCGCCCAGCCGGGGTTGTCGACCAGCACACAGCCGGGCAGCGACGCCCGCTCCCGTACGGCGTCGGCGGCGGCGCCCAGCACCACGTGCACCACCGCGCACCCGCCCTCGCGCAGCACCCGCACCGCGTGCTCCACCAGAGGCCGGCCACGGTGCTCCAGCAGCGCCTTCGGGCGGCCACCGAGCCTGCGCCCGCCACCCGCCGCGAGCAGCAGGCCGGCGATGAACGGCTCCTCGGGCGTGTTCTCCCGCGTGTCTTCCGGCGTCGTACGCGTCGTCGCATCCATGGGGAGTGCATACCTCATGGCGCGCCTTGGATAGGGTGCGGCTTTCGAGTGTTTGACGTGTGCAGTGCAAATCCTGTTCAGGAGACCTGGGTTGATGAGTGGTGGTCCGCGCGGGGGAACGGTCTTCCAGCCGCTTGAGGAGGATGATCCGCGGTCCGTGGCCGGCTACCGGCTGGCCGCCCGGCTCGGCGCCGGCGGCATGGGCAAGGTGTACCTGTCGTACACGCCGGGCGGCCGGCCCGTCGCCATCAAGGTGATCCGGCCCGACTTCGCCGAGGACGCCGAGTTCCGGCGCCGCTTCGCGCAGGAGGTGCAGTCCGCCCAGCGCGTCCAGGGCCTCTGCACCGCCCCCGTCATCGACGCCGACACCGACGCCCGCCGGCCCTGGCTCGCCACCGCGTACGTGCCCGGCCCCTCACTGGCCGACGCCGTACGGACCCACGGGCCGCTCCCCGTCGACACCGTCCTGCTGCTGGTCGCCGGGATCGCCGAGGCCCTCCAGGTCATCCACGCCGCCGGCATCGTCCACCGCGACCTCAAGCCCGCGAACGTCCTGCTCGCCGCGGACGGGCCGCGCGTCATCGACTTCGGCATCGCCCGCGCCGCCGACGCCACGTCGCTCACCGGCAGCGGGGTCACCATCGGCACCCCGTCCTTCATGTCGCCGGAACAGGCGGCCGGCCGCAAGGTCACCGCGGCCACCGACATCTTCGCGCTCGGCCAGGTCGCCGCGTACGCCGCGATGGGCAACCCCGCCTTCGGGGAGGGCACCTCCCACGGCGTGCTGTACCGCATCGTGCACGAGCAGCCCGACCTGACCGGGCTCCCCGAACGGCTGCGCGAGCTGGTGACCCGCTGCCTGACGAAGGACCCGGACGCCCGCCCCACCCTGGCCGGGATCCTCGCGCTGTGCCAGGCCGCGAGCGGGGAGACGGTGCTGCGCCGCCCCGAGGGGTGGCTGCCCGGCGCGGTCGCCGCGGACATCACCACCCGCACGGCCGCCCCCGCACCCGCCGCGGTCACCACCCCGCCGCCGCCCGCCACCCCACCGGCCACCCCGGCGCACCCGCCGACGGCACACGCGACCCCGTCCGCCCCGCCGCGGGGCTTCGGCCCGCCGCCGGCGCGCACTCCCGCCGCCCCGCCCGGCGGGCCCGTCCGGGCCCAGGCCTTCCAGCCCGGCCCCGCCCACACCCCGCCGCCCCACCCGTACGTCCACCCGGCCGCCCCGTACGGCCCGCGCCCCGTGTCCGCCCCCAAGCCGAAGTCCCCGGCCCGGACGGTCCTCACCGCCGTCGCCGCCGCGCTCGCGTTCACCGTCCTCGGCGGCGCCACCGCGTACGTCGTGCTCGCGGACGAGGGCGGCACCAAGGACGGTCAGGCCCGGCAGACCCCGGCCGGCCGGGGTGGCGCGGCGGCGGGCGACACGGCGACGGGCGGCGGCACCGGCTCCCCGGCGGACCGCGGGAGCCCCGAGGCGAGCAGACCCAAGGCGCCCGAGCCGGTCGACCACAAGGCGATCGACCTGCCGTACGGCTACGAACTCGCCCTCGCCGACGATCCGGTGAAGCCCAAGGACGACAGCACCGGCCACGACCTCGTATACGGCGCCGGCCTCTCCTCCGCCAACGGAGGCCGGCTCGTCCTGCTGCGCGACGGCCAGGAGTCGACCCTGCGGACGTGCACGACCGAGACACGGTTCACGACCTACATCTCGAAGAGCAAACTCTCCAAGGGATCCCGGCTCTGCCTGCAGACGGGCGCCGGAGACGTGGCCCTGCTCACCGTCCAGGGCTTCCCGCCCGAGTCCGACCCGAGCAACTACATCACCCTGGACCTGACGGTCTGGCACGGCGCGCTGGACGTCGAACAGATGAGCTGAGGTGCCTCCCCCCGTGTGGCGACCGCCGGTGCGCGGGCCGTTAACCTGGCCGCAGCCCCCCTGGCATGGACCAACGCCGCGGTGGGCTGCGAGACGGCACGACGGCGTGCGCACGAGGGGGGCACCGCGGTGCGAAGCGTGGGGCAGGCACGTGTGACCGGCACCGGACAGGACCCGCGAGTCACGGAGCTGAGCGCCGCGGTGGCCCGGCTCCGCCGCGAACTGGCGGCCTACCCCGCCGACTTCCTGGACCGGGGCATCGCCGAGGAGGAGCTGGCCGCGCTCGCCGCGATGGCGCGGGGCGGCATGCCCGAGGTGCGCCGGCTGCGCCGCTCGCTGCTGCTCGTCGCCGGGGCGATCGGCTCGGTGAGCGCGCTCGGCGCGGCGCTCACCGGCGTCCGCGAAGCGGTCGAGCTGTTCGGCGACCCGTCCGGGCTCAGCGACGGATGAGGCGGCGGGCCGTCGCCACCGCGACCGCCGCCGTGCGGGAGTCCACACCCAGCTTCGCGAACACGTGCACCAGGTGCGACTTCACCGTCGCCTGGCTCAGGAAGAGCCGCTTGCTGATCTGCTGGTTGGACAGGCCCTCACCGACCAGCCGCAACACCTCCAGCTCCCGCTTCGTCAGCGCCTGTGCCGGCGTCCGCATCCGGTCCATCAGGCGGTGCGCGACGGCCGGGGCGAGCGCGGACCGGCCGGCCGCCGCCGTGCGGACGGCCGCCGCCAGCTCCTCCGGCGGCGCGTCCTTGAGCAGATAGCCGCTCGCCCCCGCCTCGACGGCCGCCAGGATGTCGGCGTCCGCGTCGTACGTCGTCAGGACCAGCACCCGCGGGCCGCCGGTGCCGTGCCGGGCCGTGATCGCCGCGGTGGCCTCGGCGCCGTGCATCCCGGTGCCGAACTGCAGGTCCATCAGCACGACGTCCACACCTCCGTCCGCCGCCAGCTCGACGGCCCGCTCGGCCGTGGCGGCCTCGGCGACCACCTCGAAGTCCGGTTCGGTGGCGAGGACGGCGCGCAGCCCCGCCCGGACGACGGGATGGTCGTCGGCGAGCAGCAGACGGACGGTCATACGCGTACTCCTGCAGGCAGCGGAAGGGTGACGGCGACGGCGGTGCCCTGGCCGGGCGACGACTCCACGGTGAACGTCCCGCCGAGCGACTCCGTCCGCGACCGCATCGCCAGAAGCCCGAAACCGCCACCCTCCGACGGACTCCGGAAGAGCGGGTCGAAGCCCTGGCCGTCGTCCACGAAGTCCAGGATCACCGAGTCGTCCATGAAGGTCAGCGTGATCTCGGCGCGCTCCGCGCCCGCGTGCCGCACCGTGTTCGCCAGCGCCGACTGGGCGATCCGCAACAGCGCCACCTCGTACGGCGTCGGCAGGGCCACCGGCGTCCCGCTGACCGAACACCGCACCCGCGGGCCGGGCCCCGCCTCGCACAGCCGCTCCAGCGCCGCCACCAGCGAGCCGTGCTCCAGGCCGGGCGGCGCCAGCGCCCGTACGAACCGCCGCGCCTCCGCCAGGTTGTCCTGGGCCGCCTGCCGCGCCCGCTCGATGTGCCCGGCGGACGGGGAGCCGTCCGGCAGGAGGCGCCCGGCGGCCCGCAGCAGCAGCTGGATCGACGACAGGCCCTGCGCGAGCGTGTCGTGGATCTCGCGGGCCAGCCGCTCCCGCTCGGCCAGCGTGCCCGCGTGCCGCTCGGCGAGGGCCAGCTCGGCCCGGGTCGCGATCAACTCCTCGATCAGCCGCCGGCGCCGCTCGCTCTCCCGGTACAGCGCCTGATAGCCCAGGACGGTCGCCACGGCGACGGCCGCGCCCAGCAACGGCCCGATGAAGACCCCCGGGTTGAGCGGCGCGCCATGGCCGACGTACGACAGGATCGCCGCGCCCGCCGTGGCGGCGACCGCCGGCAGCGACCACCGCACCGGCAGCAGATGCAGCTGGAGGAAGTACAGCGGGAACGCCGCCCACAGCCCGTCCGGCGTCAGGGCCAGCAGCACCAGCCACGCCGCGCACAGCCCGCCCAGCCACAGGGCGGCGCCACGGGCGGAACCACGTACGCCCCGCAGGACTGGGCCCGCCGCGTACACCGCGCCCATCGCCACGGCCACCGCCACGACGGAAGGGTCCCGGGCCCGCAGCGCGGCGAGCGCCGGCAGGCCGCCCATCAGCAGATGCAGGAGGACGCGCGGCACGCGCGGGGCAGGGGTGAGCGAGCGAGAATCCATGGCCCGTCCAGCGTAGGCGCGCGGGACGCGCCCGCCCTCAACCGAAAGTTCGATGACGACCCCATCCACGGCGCGATGCCCCGGCAGCGGTCTCCGGGCCAGCCTGGTCGACATGTTCGTGGCATGGAGAGACCTGCGCTTCGCCAGAGGGCGGTTCGTGTTGATGGGCACGGTGATCGTCCTGATCACCCTGCTGGTGGGCCTGTTGTCCGGGCTGACGGCCGGGCTCGCACGGGAGAACGTCTCGGCGATCACCGGCCTGCCCGCCGACCGGCTCGCCTTCGCCGCCCCGCCCGCCGGCCGGTCCGCGTCGTTCACCGACTCGACCGTGGAGGAGAGCGCGTGGCGGACCTGGGCACGCCGGCCGGGGGTCACGGCCGCCGCGCCCGTCGGCATCAGCACGGTGAACGCGAGCGCCGGTAGCCGTACGGCGGCGGTCTCGGTCTTCGGTACCGAGCCGGAGGCGTCCCTCGCCCCCGACGCGGCGCGACTCGGCCCCGGCCGGGCGGTCCTGTCGGGGCAGGCCGCCCGCGAACTGGGCGCCGGCGTCGGCGACCGGATCCGGCTCGGAGGCCGGGACCTCACGGTCGCGGCCGTCGCGGGTGACGCCTCGTACAGCCATACGCCGGTGGTGTTCACGGCCCTCGACGACTGGCGCGCCCTGGGGCACCGGGGAGCCACGGTCATCGCGCTGCGCACGTCCGGCGCCGACGTGGCGGCGGGCGACAAGGCCGCCGGTACGCGGACCCTGACCGTCGACGACGCGCTCACCGCCATAGGGTCCTACCAGGCGGAGAACGGCTCCCTCCAGCTCATGCGCGGCTTCCTCTTCGCGATCTCCGCACTGGTCATCGGGGCGTTCTTCACCGTGTGGACGATTCAGCGCGGTGGTGACGTGGCCGTCCTCAAGGCACTCGGCGCCTCCACCCCGTACCTCCTGAAGGACGCCCTGGGCCAGGCGGTGGTGATGCTGGGCGCCGGGACGCTGCTCGGGACGGGGCTCGCGGTGGGCGTCGGCGGGCTCGTCGGCCGCGCCGGGGTGCCCTTCGTCCTGCGACCGTCGACCGTGCTGGCTCCGGCCGCCGTGCTGATCGCCCTCGGGGTGCTCGGCGCCGCCCTGTCCATCCGGCGGATCACCGCCGTCGACCCCCTGGCCGCGCTCGGGAGCGCCCGATGAGCCTTGTCCTCGACGATGTGACCCTGACGTACCCCGACGGCGACGGGCGGCTGACGGCGCTCGACTCCGCCTGCCTCGACGTCCCCGCGGGCACTCTCACGGCGGTCGTCGGCCCGTCCGGCTCCGGCAAGTCCAGCCTGCTCGCGGTGGCCGCGACGCTGGTGACCCCGGACCGGGGACGGGTGGTGGTGGACGGGACCGACACCGGCCGGCTGGACCGGGCGGGGAAGGCGGCGCTGCGGCGGGAGCGGATCGGGATCGTCTTCCAGCAGCCGAACCTGCTGCCGTCGCTCACGGCCGCCGAGCAGCTCCAGGTGATGGCCCACCTGTCGGGCAGCCGAGACCGGGGTGCGGCCCGCGCCATGGCCCTCCTCGACGCGGTGGGCCTCGCCGAGCAGGCGGGGCGGCGCCCGCACCAGCTGTCCGGCGGTCAGCGCCAGCGCGTGAACATCGCCCGGGCGCTGATGAACGACCCGGCCGTGCTGCTGGTCGACGAGCCGACCAGCGCCCTGGACCACGAGCGGGGCGCGGCCGTCCTCGACCTGCTCGTCGCCCTGACCCGGGAGCGGGCCACGGCCACGGTGCTGGTGACGCACGACCGTGCTCACCTGGGCCGCGTGGACCGCACGGTGACCGTCCGGGACGGCCGCCTGTCACCACCGGCGCGGGGCTGAACTCCCGTATCCGTCCCCGCTCGCCGTGGCGGGCGGGGCGTCCCGGCATGGAAGGGAGGGGGCGCTGCGCGTGCCCCGCCCGAGGCATCATGACCACGCTGCACATCGAGCACGAGATCACGGACTTCGAGACCTGGAAGGCGGCGTTCGACCGCTTCGGGGAGTTCCGCAAGCAGGGAGGGGTACGCCACTACCGCATTCAGCGCCCGCTCGGTGACGCGCGGCACGTGGTGCTCGACGTCGACGCGGCGAAGCGGTTCGAGGAGGCCCTGCGGACCAGGGCGTGGTCCTCCACCAAGAACGCTCCGGCGCTCGTCGGGACGCCCTCGACGATGATTCTCGACACCGTCGAGGACGAGATGATCACCGGCTGAGCCCGGCGACCTCCGGGCCGAGTCCGGGGCCCGGGCCCGGCGGCCGCGGTCGCGTCCGGCGCCCGAGCCGTGGCCCGCAGTCGAGTCCGGGGCGGCGGCGGGGGTTCAGCCCTGCGCCGCCGCCGTGTTGGCCAGGGCGGTCGACAGGTCCCGCGCCACTTCCTGGAGTATCGGGACGATCTTCTCCGTCCTCGTCTCCGTCAGGCGCCCGGCCGGTCCGGAGATGGAGATGGCGGCGGCGGTGGGGGAGTCGGGCACGGAGACCGCGATGCAGCGCACGCCGATCTCCTGCTCGCTGTCGTCGAGGGCGTATCCGAGCTGCCGGGTCTGCTCCAGCGCGTCGAGGAAGCCGTCCGGCGTGGTGATCGTCTTCTCGGTCGCGGCCGGCATGCCGGTGCGGGCGAGCAGCGCCCGGACCTCCTCCGGCGGGGTGTGCGCGAGCAGCGCCTTGCCCACGCCCGTGGAGTGCGGCAGCACGCGCCGGCCGACCTCGGTGAACATGCGCATCGAGTGCTTGGAGGGCACCTGGGCCACGTACACGATCTCGTCGCCGTCGAGCAGCGCCATGTTCGCGGTCTCGCCGGTCTCCTCGACGAGGCGGGCCAGGTACGGGCGGGCCCAGGTGCCGAGGAGGCGGGCGGCGGACTCGCCGAGGCGGATCAGGCGGGGGCCGAGGGCGTAGCGCCGGTTGGGCTGCTGGCGTACGTAACCGCAGGCGACGAGCGTCCGCATCAGGCGGTGGATGGTGGGCAGCGGCAGTCCGCTGCTGGAGGAGAGTTCGCTCAGCCCGACTTCGCCCCCGGCGTCGGCCATCCGCTCCAGAAGGTCGAAGGCACGCTCGAGGGACTGGACGCCGCCGGTCGCGGGGGCGGGCTTGGCGGCGTCGGTGGTGCTGGCGCTGGACGTCGGCACGTCAACGGTCCTTTCGGGGCGGATGGGCAAGTCAGCAGCCTACCGGGCCATCCGGCCGGGCACATCGCCCTCGTGCGGCGTCTTTGCCGGTCAGGGCCTCTTTTGTCCGGGTGTTCGCGGTCACCGTGGCGGTGCGGTGGACCTCCCTCTGTGGGTAGCTACGTTCACCATTGCGAAATCAGGTTTCCACTTCATGGAAACATCCAAGCCGCTCCCGCGCCAGTGGGGCGGCCGGTGGGCGGCGGGTGGAGCCAGTGGCGGAACGACCGGCGGACCGGTCTTGACGGAGCCGGATCCTGCGGGAAGACTCCCTCGCAGCTTCAACAGTTCGTTGAAGTTTTGTGGATGCCGGTCGATGTGGATGGAGAACGACGGGAACGTGGACGTGAATCTGGTACTGCGCTCGACGCGCGTCATCACCCCCGAGGGGACGCGCGCCGCCTCGGTCGCCGTCGCCGGCGGCAGGATCGCGGCGGTGCTGCCGTACGACGCCGAGGTGCCCGCCGGCGCCCGGCTGGAGGACGTCGGCGACCACGTGGTCCTGCCCGGCCTCGTCGACACCCACGTCCATGTGAACGACCCGGGCCGCACCGAGTGGGAGGGCTTCTGGACCGCCACCCGCGCGGCGGCGGCCGGCGGCATCACCACCCTCATCGACATGCCGCTCAACTCCCTGCCGCCCACCACGACGGTCGACAACCTCCGCACCAAGCAGGAGGTGGCCCGCTCCAAGGCCCACATCGACGTCGGCTTCTGGGGCGGCGCGCTGCCCGACAACGTCAAGGACCTGCGTCCGCTGCACGACGCCGGGGTCTTCGGCTTCAAGTGCTTCCTGTCGCCGTCCGGCGTGGACGAGTTCCCCCAGCTCGACCAGGACCAGCTGGCCACGTCCCTCGCCGAGATCGCCGGCTTCGGCGGCCTGATGATCGTCCACGCCGAGGACCCGCACCACCTTGACTCCGCCCCGCAGAAGGGCGGCGCCAAGTACGCCGACTTCCTCGCCTCCCGGCCGCGCGACGCCGAGAACACCGCCATCCAGAACCTCATCGAGCAGGCCCGGCGGCTCGACGCACGCGTCCACGTGCTGCACCTCTCCTCCAGCGACGCGCTGCCGCTGATCGCCGCCGCCCGCCGCGAGGGCGTCAAGGTCACCGTCGAGACCTGCCCCCACTTCCTCACCCTCACGGCAGAGGAGATCCCGGACGGCGCCACCGAGTTCAAGTGCTGCCCGCCCATTCGCGAGGCGAGCAACCAGGACGCCCTGTGGGAAGGCCTGGCCGAAGGCACGATCGACTGCATCGTCTCCGACCACTCGCCCTCCACCGCCGACCTCAAGACCCCCGACTTCGCCACCGCCTGGGGCGGCATCTCCTCCCTCCAGCTCGGCCTGCCGGCCATCTGGACCGAGGCCCGCCGCCGCGGACGCACCCTGGAGGACGTCGCCACCTGGATGTCCACCGCGCCGGCGCGGCTCGCGGGCCTCGACCGCAAGGGGGCCATCGAGGCCGGGCGCGACGCGGACTTCGCGGTCCTCGCCCCCGACGAGACCTTCACCGTCGACCCCGCCGAGCTGCACCACCGCAACCGGGTCACGGCGTACGCGGGCAAGACCCTGCACGGCGTCGTGAAGTCCACCTGGCTGCGCGGCGTACGCATCGCGGACAACGGCACGCTCACCGAGCCGAGCGGCCTGCTCCTCGAAAGGAACAAGTGACACCCGTGACCGCCATCGAGAGCTTCACCGGCGACGCGAACCCGTACGGCGGCGGCGACCCGTACGCCGACTACCGCACCGCCGACTTCCCCTTCACCGACCTGGTCGACCTCGCCGACCGGCGGCTAGGCGCGGGCGTCATCGCGGCCAACGACGAGTTCTTCGCCGAGCGCGAGAACATGCTGAAGCCGGAGCCCGCCGAGTTCGACCCCGAGCACTTCGGGCACAAGGGCAAGATCATGGACGGCTGGGAGACGCGCCGCCGCCGCGGCGTCTCCGCCGCCGAACCGCACCCCACGGCCGACGACCACGACTGGGCGCTGATACGCCTCGGCGCGCCCGGCGTCATCCGCGGCGTCGTCGTCGACACCGCCCACTTCCGCGGCAACTACCCGCAGGCCGTCTCCGTCGAGGCGACCTCCGTCGCGGGCTCCCCGTCACCCGACGACCTGCTGGCCGACGACGTCGAGTGGACGACCCTCGTCCCGCGCACCGCCATCGGCGGCCACGCGGCGAACGGCTTCGCCGTCGACGTCGAGAGGCGCTTCACACACCTGCGCGTCAACCAGCACCCCGACGGCGGCATCGCCCGCCTGCGGGTGTACGGCGACGTCGCCCCGGACCCCGCCTGGCTCGGCGTCCTGGGCACCTTCGACGTCGTCGCGCTGGAGAACGGTGGGCGCGTCGAGGACGCGTCCGACCGCTTCTACTCGCCGGCGACCAACACGATCCAGCCGGGCCGCTCCCGCAAGATGGACGACGGCTGGGAGACCCGCCGCCGCCGCGACAAGGGCAACGACTGGATCCGCTACCAGCTCGTCGAGCAGTCCGAGATCCGCGCGGTCGAGATCGACACCGCCTACCTCAAGGGCAACAGCGCCGGCTGGGCGGCCCTGTCGGTGCGCGACGGCGCCGACGGCGACGACTGGACGGAGATCCTGCCCCGCACCCGCCTCCAGCCGGACACCAACCACCGGTTCGTCCTGCCGGAGCCGGCGGTGGGCACGCACGTCCGCGTCGACATCTACCCCGACGGCGGCATCTCCCGCCTGCGGCTGTTCGGCTCGCTGACGGACGAGGGCGCCAAGCGCCTCACGGTCCGCCACCAGGAGCTGAGCCAGTAGGACCCGGGCAGTACGACACCTGCCTGGATACGAGGGCGCACCGGCACGACAGCACCGGTGCGCCCTCGCGCTCTTCCGTGGGCACGGCCTACGCGGCGTGACCCCCGCCCACCGCGAACTCCGCGCCCGTCACGTACGCCGCCTCGCGTCCGCCGCGTCCGCGCGCAGGGCGAGGCCCCGGCCGCCGGTCGCCCCGATCTGCCGTACGACCTCCCGGGCCGCTTCCTCGTCCCGCACGAACGTGAGGGCGGCATCCGCGCCTGCTGGGCCGGCCGCAGCGCGGTCGCGGCGCCGTTCCCGCGCCTGCCGCCGGTGACCAGGGCTGTCCTGCTGTTCATGGGTTCCTCGGAAGTGGGTGCGCGCTCCATCACACCGGAGGAGGGCCGATCCCGCCGGCGGCAGACGAACACCGCGTCCGGCGCCCGCCGACCGACGAGTTCCGTACGAGGGCGGGGTCCGACCAGGTGACGGACGATGAAGAAACGCACCCCCCGCACCCGACGAGAAGGGCACCGGCCATGGCTCAGCTCACCCTCACCGCGTTCATGACACTCGACGGCGTCATGCAGGCCCCGGGCGGCCCCGAGGAGGACCGCAGCGACGGCTTCACGTACGGCGGCTGGAGCGTCCCGTTCGCGGACGAGGAGTTCGGCCGGTTCGTCGACGAGATGTTCGAGCGGGTGGACGCCTTCCTGCTCGGCCGGCGGACGTACGAGATCTTCGCCGCGTACTGGCCGAAGGTCACCGACGAGAACGACCCCGTCGCCGGCCGTCTGAACACCCTGCCCAAGTACGTCGTCACCAGGACCCTCGACCGGGCCGACTGGCACAACACCACCCTGGTCACGGGCGACCTCGTCGAGGAGGTCACCCGCCTCAAGCAGCGACCCGGCCGCGAGATCCAGGTCCACGGCAGCGCCCGGCTCGCCCAGAGCCTCATCCGGCACGGACTGCTCGACGAGCTCAACCTCCTCGTCCACCCGGTCTTCCTCGGCGCGGGCCGCCGCCTCTTCCCCGACGGGGGCACGCCCACCGCGTTCGCACTCACCGGCCACCGCACCACCTCCACCGGCATCACCATCCAGACCTACCGGCCCACCGGCCCGGCGCAGTTCGGCACGTTCGCCCTCGACCGGTGAGACCGCGCGGGCACGGTGATCGCTCCGCCTGCGAGCCGCCGGGGCCTCCACACCGCACCCACTGCCGAAGGCCGGCCCGCCGTCCCGTCGCCCGCCGCGTCCGCGCCCGCACCCCTGCCCGTCCGCCGGGTGTGGTTCACCGACCTTGCCCGTGCTGCTCGTCGCGGTCGTCTCGGGCGACGGCTACCTGGGGTCTGACCGAGATGCGGGTCAAAACGCCCGCCGACGAGGTCGCGCGGCGGCTGGCGATGGTCTTCACACGTGCCTTCAGCGGCGCAGGACGCTGACGACGCGTTCTCTGCCCGGGATCGGGCGTCCGCGCACCCTTCGGGGGTGACGGGTAGGGGCCGACCCACTCGCGGGTCCTCCGATTGCGACAACTCTCGGCGCCTCACCGGTGCGGTCAACTCAGGTTGACGATCGAGAGGGGGTCAACTAAGGTTGACTCATGACCGGAGTTGATATTTCGTCGATCACCGAGAACACCGATCCCGTCGAAGCACTGCGCGAGGCAGCCGCGCTGCGCCGCCGCCTGGAAGGACAGGAAGAGGTCCTCGTGCACCGGGCGCGGGTGGCAGGGGCAACGTGGACGCAGATCGCCGAGGCGCTGGGGGTCTCAAAGCAGGCCGTACACAAGAAGTACGGCGGCCGACGCCTGTTCGGCCGGACGGAGGTCTGATGATCATGACCTCGCTCCTCGATGATCTGGTACGACGAACGGCGGAGCGGCTCGGCGCCCGACAGCGTGGCGTCCTCGTGGTGGGTGCCGTCCGGGGCGGGCAGTCCGCACTGCACGGCGCAGACCCCGGCACGCTGTTCGAGATCGGTTCCGTCACCAAGACGTTCACCGCTCTGGCCCTGGCCCGGCTCGCCGTGCGTGGCGCCGTGGGGCTGGACCAACCGCTTCGCGACCTGTTACCCCGCGACATCACGGCTCCGGAACGCGGTGGTGAGGTCATCAAGCTGGCTCACCTGGCCTGCCACACTTCCGGCCTGCCCCGGTTGCCCAAAGGCCTCCTGCCGCGAGGCCTTTTCCGGTCGGACCCCTACGCCGGCTGCACGGGTGAGCTCCTGCTGGACGGATTGCGGCGCACCCGTTTGCGGTCGGTGCCCGGTACCCGCTTCCGCTACTCCAATTTGGGCGCCGGCCTGCTCGGGCTCGCGCTGGCACGCCACACCGGCACCGACTACGACACGCTTATTCAGGCCGAGATCTGCCGGCCCCTCGGCATGACCGACACTCACGTGGTTCTCGACCCCGGACGCACCGCACGACTGGCCGCCGGCCACTCCCGCACCGGCCGCCCACGCCCACCCTGGCACCTGGCCGCCCTCGCCGGCGCCGGCGGCCTGCACTCCACCGTGCCGGACCTGCTCACGCTGGCCCGCGCCCAGATCGGCCTCGGCCCCGCACCCGAAGAACTCGCCGAAGCCATCGCTCTCACCCACACCACCGCCCACCGCAGCAATGCCAGAACCGCCATCCATCCCGGCTGGATCTCGGCCAACCTGCCCCGCAGCCGGCACCGGATCCTGTTCCACACCGGCGGCACCGGCGGCTACCGCAGCCTGCTGGCCATAGCCCCCGAACACCGAGCCGCAGTCGTCATCCTCAACGCCAACACCCGACCCGTGGACCGTCCCGGCCTCAACCTGCTCGCACAGATCATCAACTCCGCCCCCGGTCCGGACCTCGTCCCCGCCGCCACCGGCGCCTGACCGGGGGCGGCCCACACCGACAGGTTTGACGCAGCCTCCGCTGGCGAACCCGCTGTTCGGACAGGTACGCGACTGGCTTGCCCCCGCACCTGCCTAGGCACGGGCCTGCACCTGCTGGTCGGCCGACACCCGCTTGTAGACCAGGTTGACCATCCCGCTCGTTCGTTCGTGTGGCGACAGGGCGGGAGGTGGCGGGCGGATCGGCGGAGGGATGCTGACCTGCCCAGCACCTGGGGCGGGGCGGTCGTTGTACTCAAGGGTCAGTACCGCCCGCCGCTGGAGGTCGCGCTGGAGTTCGCCGGCGGCGGCGAGGGTCTGCACCATGAACTTCACCGTGGACAGCAGTTCTCCGGTGCGCGGGTGACGGGCGGTGAGGTCCATCGCGGAGAACGCGCCGTCGTGGATGCGCAGGGCGACCTGGTCGCGGTGGAGGACGTCGAGCACGTCGAGGGTGTGCCCGGTGCCGCGTACGAGGCGGAACATCTCGGAGATGTGCACGGTGTCGCCCGGCCGCGCGCAGGTGAGGAGCTCGACGAACTTCGGGCGCTCAAGCGGGTGGAGGCGGCTGGAGGTGCCGTGTCCTCCTCGAACCTCACCGGGTCCTCGATCCCGGCCCCGTCCAGGACGAGGTTCTGCCGGGCGGTCGACGAACTCACCCACGACGGACTGGGCGTCGCCGAGGCCAAGGGCAGCAAGGGCGGGCGCCGCCCAGTCGTCACGGCCGGGAAGGCCGACGACGTGCGCGCCGCGTACCTGGACGGCCAGTCCATCGCAGGCCTCGCCCGCGAGCACCACGTCAGCCGCGGCGCCATCCGGCGACCTTGCCCGGCATGTCGAGGGTGACCGGCAGCTCCGGAGCCGGGGCGTCCTGGTACGACGACGGCGGTGTGTTCGGGCAGCAGGTCGGCGACGGGCGGTACTCGTCACCGTGCCCCTGTCGGGAACACCTGGGCGCGGCGGGCCCGGTGGGCGCGGCGCCGGTGCCGGCGGGCACGGCGTGGGGGAGGGCGGGCGGCAGCCGTGGACCCGCGGTGAGACCTCCACCGCGGGTCCACGGGCCGGCGGGTCAGCCGAAGTTCACGTCACTGCACAGGTAGTACGTCTGGTCCATGTGCGAGGCCTTCCAGATCGTGTAGACGATGTGGTGGCCGGTGTACCCGGAGGTACGGACGTCGATCGCGTAGTTCTGGCTGGGGGCGTAGCGGCCGGTCTGCGCGACGAGCTGCAGATCGCTCCAGCTGAGGCTCTGTGTGGCCGGGTTGAAGCCCTGGCGGGTGACGTAGACCTGGAAGTAGTCGGCGCCGTGGCTGGCCTGGTCGTAGAGCTTGACGGTGAAGTTGCCGCCGACGTTCGTCGTCTTCCACGGTCCCACGGCGTCCAGCGCGTTGTAGCGTCCGCCTTCGGTCCGGCCGCCGCTGCACAGCTGGCCGTTGGGGATCGCGGCCTGGTGGTTGCCGCCGACGCCGTTGCGGTAGAGGCCGTTCCAGTTCCACATGGCGTTCGGGTCGGCCCGCCACGCCTGCCAGCACATCGGGTCCTGCTGCTGCATGGCCGGGTTGAGGTGGTCGCTGCCCCAGCGTAACCAGCAGCCGTAGTTGCGGGAGGCCGGGTCGACGACCGACCCGTGCGCGGAGGCGGTGCCGGTCCAGGGGATCAGACCGAGCAGCGTGGCGAAGAGCAGGGTGAGCAGATGCGGCGCCCAGCGGCGCCGGGGGGTGCGGGCATGGCTGTTCACGTGGTGTGACATGTGCGGCTCCATCGTTCCGGTTGGGTTCGCCGGTGGTGGGAGCGCTCCCAGCAAGCGCTTTACCCCCACGGTGACGCCCCCAAACCGTCCGCCCCAAACCGTCCGCCCCCAAAAGTCCGCCCCTCAAGCCCGCCGAGCCGCCCCGGCCCCTCGATCCGGTGCTTCCGCGCTCGCGCGCCTTCGCCGCGCTCACCCGCCTCGCCGCGCTCGCCGACGCGAACGGGAGGTCGCCCCGACCGTCGGCCGGGGGCACTCCAACGCGGAGATCGCCGCGACCCTCTGCATGAGCGTGCCCACCGTCAAGGCCTGCGTCTCGCGCGTCCCCGCCGAGCCGGGCCTCGACAACCGCGGCCGAATCGCCCTTCTGGTGCACGACGCGGAACTCCTCCACGGCGAGGACGCTCCCTACACTGAGCCGATGATCACCGTGGATCTGCGCGAGTACGGCGAGGACTTCAACGCCAACCCCTACCCCTACTACGCGAAGCTGCGCGAGAGCGGTCCCGTCCACCATGTGCGCACGCGGTTCGACAACGAGATGTGGCTGATCGTCGGCCACGCCGAGGCCCGGGCCGCGCTCGCCGACGCCCGGCTCTCCAAGTCACCCGCCACGGCCGGCTTCAGGATGCTCGACGAGGGGGCCGTCGGCCCGCATCTGCTCGTCCTCGACCCGCCGGACCACACCCGGCTGCGCAAACTGGTGGCCCGCGAGTTCACCGGGCGGCGCGTGGAGGCCCTGCGCCCGCGCGTCCAGCGGATCACCGACGAACTCCTCGACGCCATGGACGGACCGGAGCGCAGGGCCGACCTGGTGGACGCGCTCGCCTTCCCGCTGCCCATCACCGTCATCTGCGAACTGCTGGGCGTCCCCGCCGGCGACCGCGACCGGTTCCGTGCCTGGTCCACCGAGATCGTCGCCCCGACCGACCCCGACCCCGCGGGCGGCGCCGTCCACGCCCTGGCCCGCTACCTCGACGAGCTGATCGAGGACAAGCGCCGCTCCCGCCCCACCGACGATCTGCTCTCCGCGTTGCTGCGCACCCGCGCGGAGGACGGCGACCGGCTGTCGGCCGCCGAACTGCGCGCCATGGCGTACCTGCTGCTGATCGCGGGCCACGAGACGACGGTCAACCTCATCTCCAACGGCGTGCGCGCCCTCCTCGACCATCCGGCGCAGCTCGCCGCTCTGCGGGCCGACTTCGGACTGCTCGACGGCGCGGTGGAGGAGATGCTGCGCTACGACGGGCCGGTGGAGACGGGCACGGTCCGCTTCGCCCGCGAACCGGTGGAGGTCGGCTCCACCGTCATCCCGGCGGGCGCGGCGGTGCTCGTCGGCATCGGGGCGGGGGACCGGGACCCGGCCCGGTTCGCCGGCCCCGACCGCTTCGACATCCACCGCGACACCGCCGGCCACCTGGCCTTCGGGCACGGCATCCACTACTGCCTGGGGGCCCCGCTGGCCCGTATGGAGGCCCGCATCGCACTGCGCGCCCTCCTGGAACGCTTCCCGTCCCTCGCCCTCGACCCGTCGGCCGGGCCGCTCGACTGGCTGCCCGGACTCCTCATGCGCGGCGTCCGCCGCCTGCCCGTCAGGTGGACCTCAGAGCGCTGACGGCACCTCCTCCAGCCGCACCGGACGGCGCTCGCGGCGTGACAGCTCGCATGCCTCGGCCACACGCAGCGCGTGGAGGGCCTCCAGCCCGTCGCAGGGGTTGTCGAGTTCACCCCGCGCCACATGGACGAACGCGTCCAGTTCGGCTTCGTAGGCCGGGGCGAACCGCTCCAGGAAGCCCGTCCACGGCTTGTCGGCCGGGGGAGGGCCGAGCGGCTCGGTGGAGGTGACGGGGGTGCGGTCGTCGAGGCCGACCGCGATCTGGTCACGCTCACCGGCCAGTTCCATGCGCACGTCGTACCCGGCGCCGTTGCAGCGCGTGGCCGTCGCCGTGGCGAGCGTGCCGTCGTCCAGGGTGAGGAGCGCGGCGGCCGTGTCCACGTCGCCCGCGTCCCGGAACATCGCGTGAGCGCCGTCCGAGCCCGCCGCGTACACCTCGGTGACCTCCCGGCCGGTGACCCAGCGCAGGATGTCGAAGTCGTGCACGAGGCAGTCGCGGTACAGCCCACCGGAGAGCGGGAGGTACGCGGCCGGCGGCGGCGCCGGGTCGGAGGTGATCGCCCGGACGGTGTGCAGCCGGCCGAGCCGCCCGGCCCGTACGGCCTCACGGGCGGCCCGGTAGCCGGCGTCGAAGCGGCGCATGAAGCCGAGCTGGAGCCGGGTGCCGCGGGCCTCGACCTCCCGGAGGGCGGCGAGGGTGCCGGGCAGGTCGAGCGCGATGGGCTTCTCGCAGAAGGTCGGCAGGCCGGCGCGGGCGGCACGGGCGATCAGTTCGGCGTGGGCGGAGGTGGCCGAGGTGATCACGACGGCGTCCACCCCGAAGGCGAAGACGTCGTCGACGGTCGGGGCCGCCGTGGCGCCGGTGAGGTGGGCGACCCGGGCCGCCCGTGACGAGTCGGGATCGGCGACGACCAGGGCCCCGACCTCGGGGTGGCGGCTGAGCACCCCCGCGTGGAAGGCCCCGATACGTCCCGTTCCGATGAGTCCGATGCGCATGGCCCCCAAGGTGGTGCAGGCCCTGTCGTCATGTCAAGCATTTGTCTGGACATCCGGACTTCACCCGGCGTCCGTCCTTTCCGCCGTCGCCGGGGGAGCCCATCGCCCTCACCCCCGATGGGCGGCCCGCATCCCCCCATGACCGATACTTGGCCGGTCGGGATGGGCCGGTATGCCCCCGGCCGCTCCCCGGAGCGACGCCGCACACAGCGCCGCTCCCCGGAGCGCCCCCGTAGGACAGCGAGGAGGGCACGGCGTCGTGGCAAGGGTTGGGACAGGAGTACGCGCGCTGGGCGCGCTGCTGGCGGCGGTGCTCGGAGCCTCCCTCGCGGGATGCAGCGCCACCGGCGGCAAGCGCGCCGAGGACGCCCGCAGGGCGGCCGCCGCCGAGGGGCGCGCCGCGGTGAACACCCCGAGGTGGACCTTCGCCATGGTCACCCACTCCGGGGACGGCGACACCTTCTGGGACATCGTCCAGAACGGGGCCAAGCAGGCCGCCGTCAAGGACAACATCAACTTCCTGTACGCCCACAGCGACGAAGGACAGCAGCAGGCCCAGCTCGTCGACTCCTACATCGACAAGAAGGTCGACGGCCTGATCGTCACCCTGGCCAAGCCCGACGCCATGAAGGCCGCCGTGGCCAAGGCCGTCAAGGCCGGCATTCCCGTGATCACCGTCAACTCGGGCTCCGAACAGTCCAAGGCCTTCGGCGCCCTCACCCACATCGGGCAGGACGAGTCGATCGCCGGTGAGGCGGTCGGCGACGAACTCGACCAGCGGGGACGCAAGAAGGCCCTGTGCGTCCTGCACGAGCAGGGCAACGTCGGTCACGAGCAGCGCTGCGCCGGCGTGAAGAAGACCTTCGGCGGTGACCTGCTGAACCTGTACGTCGACGGCACCAACATGCCCGACGTCCAGGCGTCCATCGAGGCCAGACTCCAGTCCGACCCGTCCGTCGACGCGGTCGTCACCCTCGGGGCGCCCTTCGCGGACGCCGCCGTCCAGGCGAAGAAGGCGGCCGGCTCCAAGGCCGAGGTCGACACCTTCGACCTCAACGCCAAGGTCGCCGCCGGACTGGCCGGCGGGGCACTGGGCTTCGCCGTCGACCAGCAGCCCTACCTCCAGGGCTACGAGGCCGTCGACCTGCTCTGGCTGCACCGCTACAACGCGGACGTACTCGGCGGCGGCAGGCCCGTCCTCACCGGACCGCAGATCATCACCGAGCGGGACGCCGCCGAGCTCGCGCAGTACACGGAGCGGGGAACCCGATGACAGCGACCGCACCGCCCAGGAAGGACAGCGCCCCCGGCGACGAGCGGCTGCTGCGCACCTCACCGCTGCGCACGCTGCTCGGCCGCCCCGAGCTCGGCTCGGTCGTCGGCGCCGCCGCGGTCTTCCTCTTCTTCGCGCTCGTCGCCGACAGCTTCCTGCGCGCCTCCAGCTTCGGCACCGTCCTGTACGCGGCCTCCACCATCGGCATCATGGCCGTGCCCGTCGCCCTGCTCATGATCGGCGGGGAGTTCGACCTGTCGGCCGGTGTGCTGGTGACCAGCGCGGCGCTCATCTCGTCGATGTTCAGCTACCAGCTGACCGCCAACGCCTGGGTCGGCGTCGGCGTCTCGCTGCTCGTCACCCTCGCCATCGGCGCCTTCAACGGCGTCATGCTGACCCGCACGAAGCTGCCGAGCTTCATCATCACCCTCGGTACGTTCCTGATGCTGACCGGCCTCAACCTCGGCCTCACCAAGCTGATCAGCGGCACGGTGTCCACCAAGACCATCGCCGACATGGAGGGCTTCACCTCCGCCCGGGCGCTCTTCGCCTCCCAGTTCTCCCTGGGCGGCGTCGACATCAAGGTCACCATCCTGTGGTGGTTCGCCCTGGTCGCCCTCGCCACCTGGATCCTGCTCCGCACCCGCTTCGGCAACTGGATCTTCGCGGTCGGCGGCGGCGCCGACGCCGCCCGCGCGGTCGGCGTCCCCGTCCACACCACCAAGATCGGCCTCTACATGGGCGTGGCCTTCTGCGCCTGGGTGTCCGGCCAGCACCTGCTCTTCTCGTTCGACGTCGTCCAGTCCGGCGAGGGCGTCGGCAACGAGCTGATCTACATCATCGCCGCCGTGATCGGCGGCTGCCTGATCACCGGCGGATACGGCTCCGCCATCGGCTCGGCGGTCGGCGCGTTCATCTTCGGCATGACCAGCAAGGGCATCGTGTACGCCGAGTGGAACCCGGACTGGTTCAAGTTCTTCCTCGGGGCGATGCTCCTTCTCGCGACCCTGCTCAACGCCTGGGTCCGCAAGCGCGCGGAGGCGACACGATGAGCACCCCTCTCGTCGAGCTGGACGACGTCAGCAAGTACTACGGCAACATCCGCGCCCTCGAAGGCGTCCGTCTCGAAGTGCGCGCGGGGGAGATCTCCTGCGTCCTCGGCGACAACGGCGCCGGCAAGTCCACCCTCATCAAGATCATCGCCGGTCTGCACACCCACGACGGCGGCACCTTGCGCGTCGACGGCGAGGAGACCACCCTCACCTCCCCGCGCGCGGCGCTGGACCGGGGCATCGCCACCGTCTACCAGGACCTGGCCGTCGTCCCGCTCATGCCGGTCTGGCGCAACTTCTTCCTCGGCTCCGAGCCGACGAGGGGCACAGGACCCTTCAAGCGCCTAGACGTCGACCTCATGCGCGAGACGACCCGCACCGAACTGCTGCGCATGGGTATCGACCTGCGCGACGTCGACCAGCCCATCGGCACCCTGTCGGGCGGCGAACGCCAGTGCGTGGCCATCGCCCGCGCCGTGTACTTCGGCGCCAAGGTCCTCGTCCTCGACGAGCCGACGGCCGCGCTCGGCGTCAAGCAGTCCGGCGTGGTCCTGAAGTACGTGGCAGCCGCGCGCGACGCGGGGCTGGGCGTGGTCCTCATCACGCACAACCCGCACCACGCGTATCTCGTCGGTGACCGTTTCGTCCTGCTCAAGCGCGGCGTGATGGCCGGCAGCCACACCAAGGACTCCATCACCCTGGACGAACTCACCCGCCAAATGGCGGGCGGCAGCGAGCTGGAGGACCTCCGCCACGAGCTGGAACGAGCACCGGCCCCCGACCGGGTCGGCGGCCACGACGTTCCCCCCGCGCGCTGAGCGGGTGCGGGCACCCGCACCCGGCCCCCGGTGCCCCCACCACGGCGTACCACCGCCCCTGTCCCCGTACCTGGCAGAATCGGGGGCGGCGGGCGCCGTCCGCCGCCGGACCCCCCACCTCCCGGCCCCCCACGCCCAGGGACGACAGGACACGTGAGCACGTACCGCGACCTCGCCCTCCCCCGAGCTCTCGGAGCTCGGACAGGGGGGACCCCCAGCGGCTCCGCCCGCGCCACCGTCCTGCGGACCGTCTCCGCCCGCGAGCGGCGCTCCCACCTGACCGCGCCCCGCGTCCCCACCGTCGGCATCGACATTGGCGGTACGAAGGTGATGGCGGGCGTCGTCGACGCCGACGGCCGGATCCTGGAGCAGATCAAGACCGAGACACCGGACAAGTCCAAGAGCGCCAAGGTCGTCGAGGACACCATCACCGAGCTCGTCCTCGACCTGTCCGACCGGCACGATGTGCACGCCGTCGGCATCGGCGCCGCCGGCTGGGTCGACGCCGACCGCAGCCGCGTCCTGTTCGCCCCTCACCTGGCCTGGCGCAACGAGCCCCTGCGCGACGCCCTCCAGGCCCGTCTCGCCGTCCCCGTCATGGTCGACAACGACGCCAACACCGCCGCCTGGGCGGAGTGGCGCTTCGGCGCGGGGCGCGGCGAGGACCACCTGGTGATGATCACGCTCGGCACCGGCATCGGCGGCGCCATCCTGGAGGACGGCCAGGTCAAGCGCGGCAAGTACGGCGTCGCCGGCGAGTTCGGCCATATGCAGGTCGTGCCCGGCGGCCACCGCTGCCCGTGCGGCAACCGCGGCTGCTGGGAGCAGTACAGCTCCGGCAACGCCCTCGTCCGGGAGGCCCGCGAGCTCGCCGCGGCCGACTCGCCGGTCGCGTACAACATCATCGAGCGTGTCAAGGGCTCCATCCCCGACATCACCGGACCGCTGATCACCGAGCTCGCCCGCGAGGGCGACGCCATGTGCGTCGAGTTGTTCCAGGACATCGGCCAGTGGCTCGGCGTCGGCATCGCCAACCTGGCCGCCGCCCTCGACCCCTCCTGCTTCGTCATCGGCGGCGGCGTCAGCGCCGCCGACGACCTGCTCATCGGCCCCGCCCGCGACGCCTTCCGCCGCAACCTCACCGGCCGCGGCTACCGCCCCGAGGCCCGGATCGCCAAGGCCCAGCTGGGTCCCGAGGCCGGCATGGTCGGTGCCGCCGACCTCGCGCGGCTCGTCGCGCGCCGTTTCCGCCGCGCCAACCGCCGCCGGGTGGAACGCCACGAGCGGTACGAGCGGTACGCCCAGGCCATCCGCACCACCCGCACTCCGCGCAGCACCCAGGAACCCACCCCATGAGCCGGCCCCACCCGACCGTCCCCGCCCCCGAGGACCGGCGGCACATGATCCGCCGCCGCTGGCTGACCGCGATCGTCATCGTCCTGCTGATCGGCATCCCCGCCGGCTATCTGGTGATCTCCGCCGAACAGAGCCGCGACAGCGGGCGCGACAAGGAGGCGGAGTCCTCCGCCACCGGCCTCCAGGACAGCTGGCCGTCCAAGATGAAACGCCGGGTCTTCGAGGTGCCGATCCCGGCCGACTCGACCGACGTCGCCTACTTCGAGACCAGCAACTGGAAGTCCAGTCGGCTGTACGTCCGGTTCACCACCGACGCGACCGGCCTCGACGACTTCCTGAGGGACGTCGGCAGCAGCCGCTCCCACCTGGAGGCGGACGACATCACCATCAGCGAGCGCGACGCCGCAACCGTCGGCTGGGAATTCCCGGAGGACCGGCACTGGGCCGGCACCACGCACCGCCGGCCCGATCCGCGCCCCACTCGCGACATCACCGTCGACCTCACCGATCCGGCGGCTCCGCGGGTGTTCGTCGTCTCCACCGCGACCCCCTGACGCGTACGGAGTACCGGAACGGGGAGAGCCGGAGCGCACGGCCCGCGCCGCGGGTGCCCGCCGTGGTAGCCCGGCGCGCACAGCAGCGAGCGGCGTCGCGGGCGACCGCGCCGACCCCGACCTAGGAAACAGTCCGCCGGCACGTCCAGGCATCGGCACGCCGCATGCTCGCCACCGAGCCGATCGACCCGGCCCCAAGGGGGCCGGCACCGCCGAGACGCAGGTGGGAAAGCTGATGGGGAATCTGGACGACATCAAGGAACCCGCGGTGCCGCAAGTGGTGGAGAGCCCCGCTCTGCGGGTGCAGCCGACGAGCGGGCTTGCCGGGTGGTTGTTGCACCACCGGGTGCAGCCGGTCCGGCCGGCGGCCGGTGAGGGGCACGCCGAGCCGCACGCCTGGTGGAAGGTGATGTGCCTGACCGGGGTGGACTACTTCTCCAGCCTCGCCTACGTGCCCGCGATCGCCGCACTGGCGGCCGGGGCGGTGGCGCCGCTGGCGACGTTGCTGATCGTCGCGCTCACATTGCTCGGAATGCTGCCGATGTACCGGCGGGTGGCCCGCACAGACGGGCCGTCGGTGGCTCCGTGACACCACGCCGGTAACCGGGCACGGGAACTAGCCGCCCTCGGGGTCGTCCTCACGCCGCACATAGAGCGGCTGGAGCCGTTCCCAGTACCGCTCCAGATGGGCGTCGGCCTGGCGCAGAGCCTGGTCGGTGGTGGGGTCGAGCATGGAGGCGTGAAGCCTCGCCAACGGGTTGTCCCTTCCCTCACGGGACGGGGAGGTCCGGTGGGCGGTGCGCCGCCAGGGGGCCCTGAAGGCGCCGGCCCTCCCGTACCGCCGACGGTGGCGGGACACCGACCACCAGCGCGCCGCCAGAACCGTGGCGGTCAGAGCCGCCGCGGTCAGAGCGTGCACATCACGGTGTGGGGCCACTGCTTCTTCCTCGGGTCTCACGTGGTCGGTGTGCGTCAGCCGGGCCCGTGCCGGCCGGGCGGTACGGGTGGCGGCGCCGGCCCGGTCGGCGGGGCGGGCTCGACGCCGGCGAAGGTCGCTCCCTGCGCGGCCGCGGCCGGCAGGGCTTCCTGCCGAGTCCGGCCCCGATCGGTGGGCATCGGGGCCGGACTCGTCGTGGTGGCCCGTGTCCAAGCGTGCTCGAACGCGGCTCCGGCGGGTCATGCCGCCGGCGGCTCCCAGGGCAGGACCAACGGGCGGGTGAGCGATGTCGGGCGCTTCACCGGCGGCCCCTGGTGCGGCGCTTCCTGACCAGCACCAGGAGCACGAGGGCGGCCACCGTCAGCAAGGGGCCGCGCCGCCGACGCGCGACATGCGTGACCTGCCTGGCCTTGTCGCTGAGGCCCTCCGGTGTCTTTTCCTGGAGCTTGCCCGCCAGCGTGGCCGCGGCCTGGGCGACCTGGTCCCTGGCCTGGGCGGCCTTCTCCGCCACCGGGTCGGGGAGCTTGTCCCGCGTCACCCGGGCGGCCTCGGCCGCCTTGTCCTTGACCTGCGCCGCCTTCTGCCGCACCTGCACTTTCGCCTCGGCCGTGCTCTGCTGCGCCGGTGCTTTCACATCCGCCTTGCCGGCCAGAGCCTCCACGGTCCGGCCGAGCTGGTCACGGGTCGCCTCCGCCTTCGCGCGCAGCTCCTCGGGCGTAGGGACCTCTTCCTGGGACTGCGGCTTGTCACTCATCGATGCGTCTTCTCCTTGATCTCGGCCACGTCGGCCTTGACACTGTCGATCGCCCCGCTCGGGCGCGGGCGGTGTCGCCGGGGCGACCTGCTTCTTTCCCCGTCGGCGGGTCACACCAGGCGACGAAGCCACAGCCGTGGGGCTTGGCGGATCAGCCAGGCGCCGGCCAGTCCGATGGCCGCGCCGGCTGCCACGTCGCTGGGGTAGTGGGCCCCCGAGTGCACCCGCTCGACCGCGACCGCCGCCATCGGGACGGCACACACGGCGCCCCACCCCGGGCAGACGGCGGTGACGGCGGCGGTGAAGCCGACGGCGGCAGCGGTGTGCCCGGAGGGAAAGGAAGAGCTGTCCGGCCGGTCGTGCACGTCCTCGTGCGGGATCAGCTCTTTCGGGGGTCTGCGCCGTTCGTAGAGCTGCTTGCACACCGCGTTGGACACCAATTCCGCCAGGCCCATGGCGGCCAGCCCCGTCAGTGCGGCTTTCCGCTCCCGGTAGCCGCCGGCGGCGGACATGACCGCCGCCGCGGCCCACCACAGTTTGGTGTGTTCCGCCGCCGACTCCACCGCGGGCAGCAGCTGTCGCGCGAGGGGCGATTTCCAGTGGGCCATGCGGCGGGTGAGCCGACGGTCGCTCTGTCTCAGATCAGCCAAGCCGGTCATGAGCGGCAGCTTCCCGCCCTCACGCTTCTCACACACGAATCGCTCTGTGTCGCTCGACGGGCCGGGTGGCTCGGCCCAGCGAGTCTTCGTCCCCCGCACCGCGGCGACCGGCGCCGCGGTGCGGGGGCGGCCGTTGTCTCAGTCGAGGCGGCGGTGGTCCTCCTCGGTCCATTTGGCGGTGTCGCGGGGCTCCACATAGGGCTCCTCGGTTTCGGGGTGGCCGCCGTCGATGGCCCGCTGGCGTGCCATCTCCGCGTCGAATTCCAGCCCGAGCAGGACCGCGAGGTTGGTGATCCACAGCCACACCAAGAAGATGATCACACCGGCCAGGGTGCCGTAGGTCTTGTTGTACGAGGCGAAGTTCGCCACGTACAGCGCGAAGCCGGCCGAGGCGATCATCCACAGCAGCAGTGCCAGGAAACTGCCGGGTGTCACCCATTTGAAACCGCGGCCACGCGCGTTGGGCGCGGCCCAGTAAAGGATCGCGATCATGATCGTGACCAGCAGAACGAGGACCGGCCACTTCGCGATCGACCAGACCGTCATGGCGGTGTCCCCGACACCGAGGGCGGAGCCCGCCCGCTGCGCCAGGGGTCCGGTGAACACCACCATCAGCGCGCTGACGACCGCCAGCACCATCAGGACCACGGTCAGGCCCAGGCGCAGTGGCAGCACCTTCCACACCGGGCGGCCTTCGGGCATGTCGTAGACGGCGTTGGAGGTGCGGATGAACGCCGCGATGTAGCCGGAGGCCGACCACACCGCCAGCACCAGACCGACGATCGCCATGAGCGATCCGGTGCCCCCGTTGCCCTGCAACTGCTGCACGGCGTTGGAGATGATCTCCCGTGCCGGACCGGGGGCGAGTTTTTGCAGGTTGTCCATCACCTGCTGGGTGGCCGACCGGCCCGCGATCCCCAGGAGGGAGACGAGCACCAGCAGGGCGGGGAAAAGCGAGAGGACGCCGTAGTAGGTCAGGGCGGCGGCCCGGTCGGCGAGCTCGTCGTCCTTGAACTCCTTCACCGTGCGCTTCAGTACCGCCAACCACGACCGCTTCGGCATGGAAGTCGGCTGATCGGGAGCATTGCGCTCCACTTCCGGATCGGGCCCGATGCTGTCGGCCCCCTGCCGGGTGCCGGGTTCGCCGTCCCTACGCTCCCGAGAGCGGTCGCCGCCTTCTTCGTGGCGGCCGAATTCGTTTCCATGCTGACCTGGTTCCGGTGTCCGTGCCATGCCGGATGGGTAACCGCGACCGGCGGGACGAAACGAATCCGTTGGATGCGGTTACGGATGTTTCGTCCCGGAGAGATGGGTGAGCCGGACGGGGAGTCCTGTACCCGAGGAGGCAGGAGGGTTGAGGTGACCCCCGGGAGCAGGTCCCCGCCGTGCTCGACCAACCGATCCACGCGAACATGAAAAGACGGTCCGTAACCACCCGAGGAGCGGAGCGAAACGGACGCGCCCGACCGCGACACCACCGGTGACCGCGACACCGAGCGATAACCGCCACACCTCACCCGTACGACTGTCAGGCGTAACGCGTAACGACGGCCCAGGTGCCCACGGGTTCCGGGCCCCGCCCCACACCACCTGTTGAACGAGGAGGACGCATGGCCAGGGTCAAGCAGCCGCTCACCGACGACAGCATCAAGGTTCGCCAGCTCAGCCACTACCAGTTCAGCTGGGTCGCCGGCGAACCCGGCATGCCCGGCACCTTCACCCTCCAGCTCGTCCTGGACGAAGGAGCCTGGGAAGAAGTGCTGACCGTCGACGCGAGTGACGCCGACGTTCTGCAGGACCTGCTGGTGAACACCGAGACCGTGCACTACGACGTCGCCCGCCGCACCCTGATGTTCGGCGTCACCCCCACTGGCCACTGACTCCCCGAAGCCCCGCCCCGCCGCCGACCGCTCCTCAGGAGGACGGCGAGCGGGGCGGCGGCACGTGTCGACCGTGCCGGCCCCCGCGACCGTGACCCGCCTTGGGTCTCGGCGGGCCTGAGGTGCTGGTCAGGTTCGCCGCTGCGGCCTGATGACACTTCCCGGGTCGGCCAGCGGCACCAGTTCGCCGGTGCAGTGTCCGCACCGGGTGGCCTGGGAGGGAACGGGGTTGAGACATGCGGGGCAGTCCCGTTTGTCTGCCTGGACGTCGTGGTGCGGCGCGAAGCGCTCGTGGAGTTTGTTGACCGGCAGGACGACGAGGAAGTACAGCGCGCAGGCGATCAGCACGAAGCTGATCGCGGCGTTGATGAAGCCGCCGTAAGGGAAGATGGTCCGGCCGACGGTGAAGGCCTTGCGGCTGAAGTCCCCTGTCGCGCCGGCGGCCAGGCCCACGACCGGGGTCAGAAATGCCTTGACGAACCCGTTGACGACGCCCGTGAAAGCGGCTCCGATGACGATGCCGACAGCCAGATCCACCACGTTTCCACGCAGGATGAAACTGCGAAACCCTTCCAGCAGAGCCTTCACCCGTCGCTCCTCTCGTGCCCCGTCGTCAGGGGTCTCTTCGGCGCTCGGCTCTCGTGTTGCCCCCTTCGCCCTCGGCACACCGCAGGTGCTCGGGGCGGACTGTCGCGGTCACGCTGTGGGACAGCTGGCGCTCCGCGCGGCGGCACGCCACCATCGCTCGGCCGTCGCCGTTCCCGTTTCCCTGCTGAAGGGGTACGTCAGGACGGGGCCGTTCGCGTTACCAGCCCGGCGTGACGTCGGCCGGCCGACCGGACCTGTTCTCGCGATCACCAGGGAACGAAGGCGTGCACGGTTTTCCCCCCGCCCTCCGGCACGGTGATGGTCTGTTCGGCGAGGGCGTTGATCAGATGCCACCCGACCCCGCCGCAGCCGGCGAAGTCGGCCGGACGCAGGTGCGGTGCCGCGGGGTTGGTATCGCTCAGGGAGACCTGCACGGTGTCGGCCACCACCCGTAGGCGGAGACTGAAAGGACCGGGTGCGAACGCGAACGCGTTGGAGACCAGCTCGGTAACCACCACGAGCACATCGTCGTGCGCGTCCGGCGAGGCGGGCGGCTGCATACGGGCCAGGCCGTAGAGGAAGACGGCCGCACCTTCCCGAGCCTCCGTCAGGTCGCTCAGTACGCCCTCGAAGTGCCAGGCCTGCTCCAGGCTCAGGGTGTGCAACAGGCCGGTGCTGTGCAGGGGGTTCGGTTCGGCTGCCATGCCACGCTCCTTTCGTTCCCGTGGAACTGGAGGGCTTATCGACTTCCCGGCCGCAAGGTGGACATGCCCGCGTTACCGCTTTCGTGTGGTTGGCGCGGCATGTCCCGGTGTCCGAAATGGCGTCAGGGCGGCCTCAACGGTGAGCGTGACGGCCAGCGCCTGGTCCGTGCCGGTGCGTTCCGGCAGCCGCGGAACGCCTCACCGACGCCTGGCGAACACGCCGCCTGTGACGGTTCGGGAGAAGATTCCGGTCGACCGCGGGTCCGGTGCCGCGCTCTGAGTGATCATGGGATTCGTCACGGGCGGGTGGAGACATCGAAGTGGTGCGAGCCGGGGATGCTTCGGGCGGCGGCTTCGTATGGTGGTCGCCGTCAGGGCGGTACCGAAGGTGAGGGAGAGCCGGATGCCGGTGGACAGGCTGGTGATCACGCCGGCCGTGGTGGAGCGGGACGCGGTGCTGGCTCTGGCCGGCGAGCTCGACATGGACGGTGAGGCAGCGCTGGCCGGTGCGGTCGGTGAGCTGATCGAAGCCGGCTACCGGCGTATGGTGCTGGACTGCGCGGGTCTCGAGTTCTGCGACTCGCGGGGGTTCAACGCCCTGCTGCTGGCCCGCCGGGCCGTTCACGACGTCGGTGGCGAGCTGGTGCTGGCCGCCGCCCCGGAACGCCTGCTGTCCCTGCTGACGCTTGTCGGCGCCCAGGAGATCTTCATCGTGGCCACCACGGTGGAACAGGCCCGGCTGACGCTCGGCGAACGCGTCACCGACAGCGAGGTGAAGCCGGCTTAGCCGCTGCGCCTCGGTGTCCCCCGGCACGCCGGACGCCCCGTGACGCCACAGCGCCGGCACCGCTGGTCACGCTTCGCGCGCCGGGGATGTGCACCGGGGCGGCTACCGCTGGGCGGGTGAGCGCCGGGTGCCCGGCGTGTAGGAGCGAAGAGCGCGGCTAGTCATACCAGTATGACGACGCATTCGACGAGTACCGCGGAAGTCCGGGTCGGCGTGCGCACCTTCACCGACGTCGAAGAGGCGTTTCGGCGGCTGGAGGCGGAGGCGGCCGGACCGGACCAGCAGACGCAGTTCTTCCGCGGGGCACTGACCGGATACCTGTGGGCGCTCGGACGTGGCGGGCCCGCACCCATCACCGCACGATCGGTGGCCAAGGCCCCCGCTCTGGAGGACCTGACCGCGGAGGCGGACGCCGCCACGGCGCAGATGGAGGACTCCACGCAGCGCACCGTCCCCCGCGACTACATTCACGGAGTGCGTGACGCGCTCGCCTGGGTGTGCGGACACACCGACCAGCACCCCTGAGCGACGAGGTCATCAGCAGCCCTGGGCCTGCCCGCCACTCCTCTCCGCGGCGGGCACGCCCCCGGTCCGTCACTCGCCGAGCGTGTGGACGTCGGCCGACGGGGCGGCGGCGCAGCCGTGGAGGCCGAGCCGACCGGTCCGCGGACACGCCGGGGTCCTGACAACCCGGATGAGGCCATCCGTCCGGCTTCCCGGGCGGCGGCGACGAGCCGGCCGGCTCGATCCAACGGCTGACCGCCTTGTATCAGGGCTTTTGTCGGGCAGGCGTATCAGTGGCACCACGCCAGCCGTCGCCCGCCTGCCCGACAAGGGGGATCGTTGTCATGACCGTGCAGCGCCGCATTGACCTGACCCACTCCACGGATGCGCCCGCCCAGGCCCGCCGGATCGTTGCCGCCTTCCTGGCGGAGGTCGAACGCGTCCACGGGCACCCGTCAAGCGCGACCACCGTGGACGCGGTGCTGCTGGTGGCCAGCGAGCTGGTCACCAACGCCGTCCGCCACACCCCGGGGCCCTGCACGCTGAGCCTGACCCTGCAGGACCAGGGCGTACTCGTCGAGGTCAGCGACACCAGCCCCGCCCTGCCCAGGCCGCGCCTCCCGGACATCACCGGCGCGTGCGGAGGCTGGGGCTGGCCGATGATCGACCGGCTGGCCGACGAGGTGCGGGTCACACGCGGACCCGGCGGTGGGAAGACCGTGCGCACCCGTCTGTCCTGGTGAGCGCTCACGTCGATGGGCGTGGACGAGGTGGCTGAAAGGACATCAGCCGGCTCCTGCTCCGTGGGAGAGTCCGCCCAGCCCGGACGGGCGTGGAAAAGACCCCGGTCGGGTTTGCACCCGCCCCGGGGCCGGCGAGCCCGGTCACAGCCAGCCGTTGCGGCGGAAGGCGCGGTACAGCAGGCCCGCCGCGGTCACCATGAGCCCCATCGCCAGGGCGTATCCGTACTTCCAGCCCAGCTCGGGCATGTGCTCGAAGTTCATGCCGTAGACGCCTGCGACCATGGTGGGGACGGCGAAGATGGCGGCCCACGCCGAGATGCGGCGCATGTCGTCGTTCTGCCACGTGCCCACCCGGGCGAGGTGTGCGTCGAGTACCGAGTTCAGCAGCTCGTCGAGGGAACGCACCTCGGTGTCCGTGCGGTGCAGGTGGTCGGACACGTCACGGAAGTAGGGCAGGGCGCCCTCGGGCCACTCGGCGCGGGGCCCCGTGAATTCCTGCAACACGGGGACCAGCGGCTGCACCGCGTCACGGAACTCCAGCACCTCGCGTTTGAGGGCGTACACCTTCTCGGTGTGGTCGTCGTGGGAGGAGGAGAAGACGCACCTCTCCAGATCGGTGAGGTCGGCTCGCACCTTGGCGGCCGCCTCGCTGTAGCCGTCCACCACCACGTCGAGGACGGCGTGCAGGACGGCGGCGGGGCCGAAGCGGAGCGTCGCCGGTTCGGCCCGCAAACGGCGCGCGGCCTCGGCGGTCGGGTCGTGGGGACCGTGCCGGACGGTGAGGGCGAAGCGCGGACCGAGGAAGACCATCACCTCGCCCGTCTCGACGTCGCTTCCCTCCTCGATGTACCACAGGGTCTTCAGCGCGACGGCCAGCACGTCCCCGTACCGCTCCCGTTTCGGCCGCTGATGTGCCTGCGCGGCGTCCTCCACCGCCAGCGGGTGCAGTCCCAGAGGGCCGGCCAGGTCGTCAAGGACGGCCTCGGTCGGGTCGTCCAGGTGAACCCACCCGAACTCTCCCTCGGCGAGTCCGGCCAGCCGCTTCAGCGCCGGCTGACAGGCCATGTCCGCTTCCTCGCACTCCACCCGCTCGGGTTGGCCGGGAGAGCCCGGACGATAAATGACGCACTTCATTCCTCACTCATGCACCGTCCGAGTGGTTCTACGCATCCGATCTCCGGACGGATCGGGGCTCCACGCACCCCTGGGCCTTCTGGCGGCCGGCCGGGGCCGGCAGGTGCCCTCCGCACGTGGTCGAGGCGACCCGGCGGAGGTGTCATCCCGAATACCCGCGGGGGTGGACTGGCTACGCGTGCCCGCCGTGCGCGAGCACCGGCGCGGCATCGGCCTGCCGGGCCGGGGGCGCGCGGACGGGGCCCGGGCACCGCCCCGGGGCCCGTCCGTCGCGGTGGTCACATCTTCGGCATGAGGACCGTGTCGACGATGTAGACGGTGGCATTCGCCGTGGGCACATTGCCGCACACGACGTTCGCGGCGCCGTTGACCTTGTACGACTCGCCCGAGCCGGACGTGGTCAGGGTGCTCTTCTCCAGCGTGTCGAACGTGCCGCTCTCCAGCCGCTGGGGAGCGAGCTTCTCGCCGACGACGTGGTAGGTGAGGATCTTCGTCAGCGTGGCCTTGTCGCCCAGGACCTCGTCCAGGTCCGCCTTCGGGATCTTCGCGAAGGCGTCGTTGGTCGGTGCGAAGACCGTGATGTTCTGCGCGTTGTTCAGGGTGTCGACCAGGCCGGCCTTCTTCACGGCCGTGACGAGGGTCGACAGCGCCGGGTTGTTCGACGCGGCGGTGGCGACGGGGTCCTTCGCCATTCCGTCGAAGCTCCCCGCCCCCTCCTGGGGCACCGTCGCGCAGGCCGGGCCGAACGGCCCGGCCACCGTCGCCTTCTCCTCGGTTTCGCCCGGGGTGGACGCGGCGGCGGTGGCCGACGCGTCCGACGCCGCATCGTTCGAGTCGCCCATGCCACAGGCCGTGAGGGCGAGGGGCAGGGCAGCGGCTGCTGCGACAGCGGCGAGAACGCGGCGGGAGCGGATCGTGAGCATGGGTCGGTCTCCTCGTGACGAGTGCCGGCACCACCGTCGGGTGCCGAGCGGGTTAAGGAGGGCAGCGGAGAGGACTGACTCGAAGCCCCGGAACAGGTGAGGAGTCCTACCGCTGCCCTCACGCCCCCCATTCGGAGATGCCGTCGTAGCGGATTGGTCCCGGGCCGGAGAACTTTTCGTGGAGCCTCACCACGGGGAACGTCACACGGACGGGCGGTCCGCGAACCCATCCGCGCACGGCCGGGCTACGAATCAGCGGCAAGGAAGCGGAAGCAGGGGTGTACGTCGCCTCCTTCCAGGACGACACACGTGAAGGGGTCGCTCATGGACGACCAGCAGGTCGCCGCCCGTCCAACGGGCCGCGCCGGCGGGGCGGGTGCGCGGTGAGGGAGATCGCACGCATCGGTGGCTCGCCCCGGCGCGAACCGGAGCTGACGGAGGTCGTCGCCCGGGTGGCGGGCGGTGACCAGGATGCCTTCGCCGCGCTGTACGACTCGATCGCGGGACCGGTCTTCGGGCTGGTGCTCAGGGTGCTCAGGGACCCGGCCCAGTCCGAGGAGGTGGCGCAGGAGGTCATGGTGGAGGTGTGGCGCCACGCAGCCCGGTTCCGGCCCGAGCAGGGAAGCGTCATGACGTGGGTGATGACCATGGCCCACCGCCGTGCCGTGGACCGCGTCCGCTCCGAGCAGGCGGCCACGGACCGCGACCGGCGCAGCGCGCGCCGGGAGCACACACCCGCGTACGACCAGGTCAGCGAGGAAGTGACGGTCCGTCTGGAGAGCGAACAGGTACGACGGTGCCTGCAGTCCCTGACCGAGCTGCAGAAGCAGGCGGTGACCCTCGCCTACTACCAGGGGTACACCTACCGGGAGGTCGCCGCCTCGCTGTCGGCGCCCCTCGGGACGGTCAAGACGCGTCTGCGTGACGGGCTGATCCGGCTGCGGGACTGCATGGGAGTGAACGCGTGAACGAGGAACACCTGCACGCACCCTCCGGCGCTTACGCGCTGAACGCGCTGCCGGACGACGAGCGCGCCGAGTTCGAACGACACCTGCGGGACTGCCCCGCGTGCGCGCAGGAGGTGCGCGAGCTCTCCGCCACAGCGGCCCGCCTGGGATCCGCCGTGGCCTGCGCCCCACCGGCCGCGATGAAGCAACGGGTTCTGGGCGAGATCACCACCGTCCGCCAGCTTCCACCGGCCATGGTGCCCGGCGCGTCCACACCGCAGCCCGTGCCCGACCGTACGGGCCGGATGCCCCGTCTCGTCCTCGCGGCGTGTGTCGCGGTCGCCACCGCGTTCGGCGGCGTGGCCGTCTGGCAGCATCAGGAGGCCCGGCAAGCCGGGGAGCAGGCGCAACGGGCGGAACAGCGGGCGGCCGACATGGCCCGGGTGCTGGCGGCCCCCGACGCCCGCACCGTCACCGGGAGCAAGGACGGAGCCAAGGCCACCGTGGTCGTCTCCCGGGAGGAGAACAGCGCCGTGTTCCTGGCGTCCGGCCTGCCCGAACTGCCCTCCGGCAAGACGTACCAGCTGTGGTTCGACGACGGCGGCACGATGAGGCCGGCCGGGCTCGTCAGCGACGACGGCAGCCTGATGATGGAGGGCGACGTCGACGGCGCCACCGGGATGGGCATCACGGTGGAACCGGCCGGCGGGTCACCGCAGCCCACGACCGCTCCCATGATGCTCATGGCGCTTCCCGCCTGAGGTACGCGACCGCACTCCCGGGCGGCTCGCAGCTTGTCCCGGGGAGTGCGAGCCCCCTCCACCATGCCGCCGCCGAGCCGAACAGCCTTTTACGGGCACGGCGGGGCCGACAACCGTTCAGACACCGTGGCTCTTGGCCGAGCCCTACACGGAGAGCCGGCAGCAGTGCGGCGTGCGTCCACGCCGGAGGGGGCGTCACCGCGCCTGCCATCACGGCCGTCGCTGTGGCGACGACCAGGCCACGGCGCGTGGTGAGAGGTGCGCGAATGACTCCCGGTTCGGGCCACGAGCGACGTCGGCGGTCACGGCCAGGCGGAGTCGGGAGCCCGCGCGGGTGGCACGGAACGCTGCCCTGCCCCCTGCCGGTGCTTCCGAGCCGCGAGCCGGCAAGGACTGGTCAGCCGCGCGCCGTCATCCGAATGGAGGGGGTTCTCAGGGGGCGCCGAACCGTGCTCCAACTGCGGTCCCTTGCCGGGACGGCCGACCGTTCGTCCGATGCCATCAGTCCACGGTGACCACCACCGAATGCCATCCGCTCGCCCCGTCAGGGATCGTGCGGGCGCGTTTCTCAGT
Source organism: Streptomyces sp. NPDC006368 (assembly GCF_040612535.1). Classification (NCBI taxonomy): domain Bacteria; kingdom Bacillati; phylum Actinomycetota; class Actinomycetes; order Kitasatosporales; family Streptomycetaceae; genus Streptomyces; species Streptomyces sp. NPDC006368. The sequence continues at coordinate 68,900 of NZ_JBEXQK010000009.1, read as the reverse complement.
CTGCGTCCGTCCGGTTCGGTCGGTGGCGCGGACGGTCAGGGTGTGGCTTCCCGGGGTGGCCTTCCAGGGGAAGGACCACTGGCGCCAGGTGTCGATCGTGTCCTCGGCGGCAAGGTCGGCCTGCTGCCACGGGCCGTCGTCGACGCGTACCTCGACGCGGTCGATGCCCCGGTGCTGGGCCCAGGCGACGCCGGCGACCATGACCGTCCCGGCGGCCGGGCGGGCGAACGGCTTGGGTGTGTCGATGCGGGCCTGGGTCTTGATGGGTGCCTCGCGGGCCCACTCGCGCTTGACCCAGTACGGGTCGTAGGCGTCGAACGTGGTGAGCTCGATGTCCTCGATCCACTTGCACGCCGAGACGTAGCCGTACAGGCCGGGCACCACCATGCGGACCGGAAAGCCGTGGTCGAAGGGCAGAGGCTCGCCGTTCATCCCGACGGCGAGCAACGCGTCGCGCCCGTCCATCACGTCCTCGACCGGGGAGCCGAGCGTCATGCCGTCCACGGACCGGGCCACCAGCTGATCGGCCGGGCCGCCCTCGGACGGCGCCCGCACGCCGGCATCGGCCAGCACGTCAGCCAGGCGTACGCCGATCCAGCGGGCATTGCCCACGTACGGGCCACCGACCTCGTTGGAGACGCAGGCGAGCGTGATGTCCCGCTCGACCAGCTCCCGGTCGAGCAGGTCCTGGAAAGTGAGCTCGAGAGGCCTGCGTACCCCCCGGCCGTGGATGCGCAGCCGCCAGCGCCCGGCATCCACCGTGGGCACCACCAGGGCGGTGTCGACACGGTAGAAGTCCTTGTTGGGAGTGATGAACCGGCTGACACCGGCGACGCGCAGCTGCGCGCCCCCGGGCACCGGTGCGGCAGGCGAGTCCGGCCGGGGCAGAACGACGGCCGCCCGGGAGGACGCGGCGTCGCGCCCACGCGACGCGCCCAGCGTCCGGCCCAGAACACCGGCGCCGGTGGACGCCACGGCGGCGGCGCTCGCAGCGATCAGGAAGGCGCGCCGGTCGAAACCCTCCTCAGGCACCTTCGCGCGCGTGGGAGCGATGAGCCGGCCGGTCAGCCAGTAGAGGAGGGCGGCTCCGGCGAGCGCCCCCGCCAGGGACGGCACCCCGTCGACGAAGGAGTCGGAGTCCGGCCGACTCATGGCGGCCACGGCTCCCACCACGCCGAACAGCAGCACCCCGGCCGCGCCCGTCCGCCGGCGGCGCAGCGCCAGAAGACCCAGCACCACGGCGAGGGCCGTGAGGACGGCGACAATGCCCAGTTGCAGGACCAGCTTGTCGCTCTCGCCGAAGGTGCGGATCGCCCAGTCCTTCACCGGCGCGGGGGTACGGTCGATGGCCGCTCCACCCACTGCCGTGACCGGACCCGCCTCGGGACGAACGGCGGCGGCGGCGAGTTCGGCCACCGCGAGCGCCGCGTACCCGGCGAGCAGTCCGCTCAGCCCGGCAAGCAGCCGGCGGAACCAGAGGTTTTCGGAAGCAGTCACACGTCCTCTTCGGAGCCGGACGGCGGAGGGATTGGGCCGACTGCCGGTGGCTGCGGCCGGCCATGCGCCGCCGTGACCGGGCCGCAGCCCGCAGGCCGCCTCTCTGCTGGGTGCCTCCGGCGGGGCCTGCGGCCTGTGCTGGGCCGACGTCGACCCCGGACGAGGCCGAGAACGCGCTGCGGCGGGTCCGCTTGTACGATGCACGCGCGTCGTGCTGGGCGCACCCCGGGGCCGGTGGCGTGCCGGAGCACGTCCTGGCCCGGTGGGCGGGGCGCCCTGGTGGAAGCCCGGGGCGGTCCGGCGGCCGGCTCCCGGTCCGGCTCCGGAGTCCACGTCTCATGCCGGGCCACCGCACGCGTGCTCATCAGCGGTCCTTCCCGTGCAGCTCCGCCCACACCCGTTTCCCCCACGGCAGCGGGTCGGTGCCCCAGTCCTCGGCCAGCGCTGCCACCAGCAGCAGACCGTGCCCGTGCTCGCCTTCGGGCTCTCGGCGCATCGGCGGCACCCGCGAAAAGTCCACGACTCCGATACGCACGCACGCCGCTCCGGGGCGGTCGACGACGACCCGGATGGACTCCCGCCGAGCGGACGGCGTTGGACACCAACTCGGAAATGATCAGGGCACCGTCCTCGGCCAGGTCGTCCATACCCCGGACGGCCAGTGCGACGTGCACCAGGCGCCGGGCGCTCGCCGCGCTCTTGGGCACGCGCGGCAAGGTCTGGCTGTACCCGGGATGTCCGGTCGTGCGGGCCCGCGTTGTAGGTTGCGGCATGTCGGTCTGCTCTCTCAGATCGGGCAAGCCCCGGGGCCGGTCGCACGGCCGCCGGGGCGCTGTCCGCTCATGTAAGCGACACGCCAGGGACGCTGACAGGGGCGCAACGTCCCACTTTCACCACGCTATTCGCTGACCCCCAGGAACTCCGCCAACGGCCGAAGCCCCGGCGGATGGTTGGGGAGGGCCCAGAGGTCACGCACGATGGCCACGGCCAACGTGTGGTGCTGCATCCACGTCGGTGCTACACGGCGCAGGGACTCCAGGGTCTTCACCGCTCCGGCCGCGTCCCCGATGTCCGTGTGGGCGCGGGCCACGTCCAGCAGAAGCCACGTCCGCCAGGACGGCGGCGTGTCCTTGCTCAGCCGCATCCCCTTGGCCAGGGCCAAGGCGTCGTGTGGGTGTCCGTATTGGACTGCGAGCCGGACGCGTTCGATGCGGACCGACGACGGGCTGAAGACACTGACCATGCGGTTGTCGCCGCCGTCGGGCAGCTTTGCGACGCGGGCGGCTTCCTTCTCCGCCGTCTCCATCATCGCTGCCGCGCGCTCGTAGTCGCCGCTCCGTGCGGCCGACGTGGCGGCGCTCATGGTCAGCGCGCCCCACACCTTAAGGCCGTCGGCCGTGTCGGAATGGCCCGCGTTCGCCATGTCGTCGGCGGCACGGAGTGCGATGCTCAGTGCGTCTTCCAGGCGTCCTTGCCGCTGGTAGGTCCACGCCGTGGAGTTGACGATCATCGGCAGAAGCAGCGGATCGGAGGACTGTCCCGCAGCGTCTGTCGCGCGCTCCAGGCTGATGAGAGCGAGATCCGTCTTTCCCATCCGCACGGCGACATGTCCGGCGAGCTGAAGTGCTTTGCCCAGAGCCGCGAAACCAGCCCTGCGGTCGTCGTCGTTTTTCGAGGCCGTGGCGGCGCGCGCATCCGAGATCAGGTCCGGCAGTGCCTTCATCACCGCGTCGAACTCGGCGGAGTGGTACTGCGTCCAGCCGTCCGCGATCTGCTCTCGCAGGCGGTCCAACAAGAAGTCGGGCCCTGGCGGCTCCGGCTCCGGTCCCCAGAGCGCTGGCATGATGGCGCGGCGCACCGCCACGAAGCGCGGTCCATCGTTCTCCCCTGTGGAGGACACGGCAGGCGGGTCGCCCAGAAGCGTGGTCAGCTCCACGCCGAGACCGTTCGCCAACGCGTGCAGCGTGGGGAGACGTGCCGAATGCTTCCCTCCCTGTTCAAGGTGACGGATCACATCAACGGACACATCGGAGCGATCGGCTAGCTCTTCTTGCGTCAGGGAGGCCGGACGGCGCAAGCGGCGCAAGGTCCGTCCCAGATCTTCGTTCGCCACGTTGCCACGGTACGCCCGCCACGACTGGGAGAGAGCGCTGATGGCGCCGCCCGCAGCAGCGCTATGCAGAGCCGTCCGCGTAGAGCCCTCGGAGATGGCGGCTCAGCCGGTCCTGAAGCGCGTCGAGCGCCATCCGAGCTGCTGCCGCGTTCTGGTGCGGCTCTGGCCACTCCAGCACGCTGGTGGCCAGTTCGCGGTCTTCGAGTCGGGCGATGTGGGCACGGAGATGCAGGGACGAAGGCGGTCGTCCAGCCGTGGAACGCCACGGAGGTGGGCACCTTCATCACGGCGATGAAGGGGGACCGCCTGTACGCGCCGCTGCTGCTCTCCCTGATGGGGCTCCGCCCGGCGGAGGTCTGCGGCCTGCGTTGGGCGGACACCGACCTGGGCGCGGCCACGCTCAGCATCGCCAAAACGCGGACGCTGATGGGCAACGCCCTCCCGGCTCTCGTAGGTGAAGCGCTGAAGGCGTTCCGGGCCACGCAGGCGAAGGGTACGAGAGCGGCGGGTACGTGCTCGTGGACGAACTGGGCGCCGCACTGCACGGTCGGCAGCTCCGGGTGCGGGCCTACAAGATCATGGACGAAAACGGCCTTCGCGGGGTCCGTCTGTACGATGCTCGGGCGTCTTGCCTGGCGTACCTCGCCAACACGGTGTGCCGGATCACCCGCTCGCCATGTGGGCCGGGCACACCAGCGTGAAGACGACGAAGAAGTGGTACGCGAAGCCGGACGTGGCGGACCTGCTTCCAGCAGCGGAGGCATGGGGAGGTCTCGCAGAGGGCGTGTGACAGATCGTGATAGATGAAGGTGTGAACCCGTGAGCGAAGCCAAGATCGATACGCTGCAATACCGCTTTGACGGGCCGGAAGACGCCCCGGTCCTGATCATGGGACCCTCCCTTGGCACCACCTGGCACATGTGGGACCGGCAGATACCCGAGCTCACCCGCCAGTGGCGGGTCATCCGCTTCGACCTGCCCGGCCACGGCGGCGCCCCCGCCGACCCCGCGGCGGCCGTCTCCGAGCTGACCGACCGCCTGCTCGTCACCCTCGACCGGCTCGGCGTCCAGCGCTTCGGCTACGTGGGCTGCTCCATCGGTGGCGCCATCGGCATCGACCTGGCGCTGCGCGCCCCGCACCGCCTGGCCTCCCTCGCGCTCGTCGCCGCCTCGCCCCGCTTCGGCACCGCCGACGAGTTCCGCCGGCGCGGCGTGATCGTGCGCACCAACGGCCTCGACCCGATGGCCCGCACCGCGCCCGAGCGCTGGTTCACGCCCGGCTTCGCCGCCGCCCAGCCCGCCATCGTCGAGTGGGCCGTGCAGATGGTCCGCACGACCGACCCCGCCTGCTACGTCGCAGGCTGCGAGGCACTCGCCGCCTTCGACGTACGCGCCGATCTCGGCCGCGTCGGCGTCCCCACCCTGGTCCTGGTCGGCTCCGAGGACCGCGTCACCGGGCCCGCCGAGGCGCGCACGCTGGTCGCCGGCATCCCCGACTCCCGCCTCGCGGTGGTGCCCGGCGCCTCCCACCTGGCGCCCGTCGAGCAGCCCGGCGCCGTCACCGATCTGCTCGTCCACCACTTCTCGACCTCGTGGCAGGCCGTGTCCGACTCGATGACGGGCATGGCGGCCATCGCACCGTCGCCCGTGATGCCGGCGCTCGCCGCCCAGGCCGCACCCGCCCAGGCCCCGCACGCCGTGCCCACCCCCACCGCGCCCACCCCCACCGCGCCCACCCCCACCGCGCCCGCTCCGGCCCCGCCCGCCCCGGCCCCCCACGCCGCGCCGCTCGTGGCGCCCGCCCCCGCCGCACCCGCGCCCCCGGTCGCTCCCGCGCAGGTCCCGCACCCCGTCGTGCCCGAACCGGCCCCGGCCGGGCGCCCCGACCCGTACGACGCGGGAATGAAGGTGCGCCGAGCGGTCCTCGGCGACGCGCACGTGGACCGCGCCACGGCCTCCGCCGACGACTTCACCCGCGACTTCCAGGAACTCATCACCCGCTACGCCTGGGGCGAGGTGTGGACCCGCGACGGCCTCGACCGCCGCACACGCAGCGTCGTCACCCTCACCGCCCTCGTCGCCGGCGGCCACCTGGACGAGCTCGCCTTCCACACCCGCGCCGCCCTGCGCAACGGCCTCTCACCCGCGGAGATCATGGAAGTGCTCCTCCAGACCGCCATCTACTGCGGCGTCCCGGCGGCCAACTCGGCCTTCAAGGTCGCGCAGCAGGTGATCCGCGAGGAGACCACCCCCCAGGCATAGCGCCGTCTCCGGTAGGAGGATGCCCTTATGACGCCCAAGCTGAAGCTGACCAAGAAGACCCACGCCTGCGTCCGGCTGGAGAAGGACGGGCGGACCCTCGTCATCGACCCCGGCGGGTTCAGCGAACACGACGCGGTGCTCGGCGCCGACGCGGTCCTCGTCACCCACGAGCACCCCGACCACTTCGACGAGGGACGCCTCCGCGGCGCCCTGGAGGCCGATCCGGCCGTCGAGATCTGGACGCTGCGCAGCGTGGCGGAGCAGCTCTCGGCGGCCTTCCCCGGGCGGGTCCACACCGTCGGAGACGGCGACACCTTCACCGCGGCCGGCTTCGACGTCCAGGTGCACGGCGAGCTGCACGCCGTGATCCACCCGGACATCCCCCGGATCACCAACATCGGCTTCCTGGTCGACGGGTCCGTCTTCCACCCCGGCGACGCGCTCACGGTGCCCGGTCGGCCGGTGGAGACCCTGCTGCTCCCCGTCATGGCCCCCTGGAACAAGATCTCCGAGGTCATCGACTACGTACGCGAGGTCGCCCCCGAGCGCGCCATCGACATCCACGACGCCCTGCTCACCGACCTCGCCCGGCCGATCTACGACCGCCAGATCGGCGGCCTGGGCGGCACGGCCCACGGCCGGCTGACCCCGGGGGACTCCACCGACCTCTGATTGTCGGTGGCCCCCATTAGGCTTGCCGGCATGCGCATCGCCACCTGGAACGTCAATTCGATCACCGCCCGCCTGCCGCGGCTGCTGGCCTGGCTGGAGAGCAGCGGCACCGACGTGCTGTGCATCCAGGAGACCAAGTGCGCCGCGGAGCAGTTCCCCACCGACGAGCTGCGCGAGCTGGGCTACGAGTCGTCGGTGCACGCCACCGGCCGGTGGAACGGCGTGGCACTGATCTCCCGGGCCGGCCTCCAGGACGTCGTCCACGGCCTGCCCGGCGGCCCGGAGTACGAGGGCGTGGCCGAGCCGCGCGCCATCTCCGGCACCTGCGGCCCGGTCCGCGTCTGGTCGGTGTACGTGCCGAACGGCCGCGAGGTCGCCCACGACCACTACGCCTACAAGCTGCGCTGGCTGGAGGCGCTCCGGGCGGCGGTCGCCGAGGACGCGGCGGGCCCGCGCCCGTTCGCCGTCCTGGGCGACTTCAACATCGCGCCCACCGACGACGACGTCTTCGACGCCGCGGCGTTCGAGGGCTCCACGCACGTCACCGCCCCCGAGCGGGCCGCCCTCGCCGGGTTGCGCGAGACCGGGCTGACCGATGTGGTGCCGCGCCCGCTGAAGTACGACCACCCGTTCACGTACTGGGACTACCGCCAGCTGTCCTTCCCCAAGAACCGCGGCATGCGCATCGACCTGGTGTACGGCAACAAGCCGTTCGCCGAAGCGGTCAAGGACTCCTACGTCGACCGCGAGGAGCGCAAGGGCAAGGGCGCCTCGGACCACGCGCCGGTCGTCGTCGACCTCGACGTGTAGGGCCCCGGTCAGGAACACCCGCCTGGTGCGCCCTGTGGTGCGGTGAGCCCCGGCAGTGCGACGCTGGGCGGTATGAACATCCCTTTCCTGGAGGCCTGGCGCAAGCGGCACGGCGGCGGGCACGCCGGCTCCGCCGCCCGGAGCGAGGTCGAGAGCGACCGCGAGGGTGTGGCCGACATGCTCGCCGAGTGCGAGCTGCTGCGCGCCAGGGTTCAGGAGTTGGGGGTGCGGCTGGACGACACCCCGCGCTCCCTGGAGCTCATCGACCAGCTTCCGCCGCGCTGGCGCGACGACCCCGAGGAGCTGCCCTGGCTGGGCAACGACGCCGGGCTGTACCTCGGCACGGTGATCGTGCGGACCGTCCCCGGCGCGTCCTGGCAGCTGATGCCGGGCGGTCACCCCGTGGTCCGGCTCGCCTCGGGCCGTGAACTCCATGTCGTGGAGGCGGGCCTGGACTGGGCGATGAGCGGCTCGCCCGAACTCTCCCAGGTGTACGCGGAGGCCGCCGAGGCGTAGGCCGCGCCGTACGGATCGGGCCCGGGCCGCGCCCGGGAGGTCCCCCGCCCGGCTACCGCCGGAAGGTACCCCCATCCGCCGCCGGGCCGACCGGCGGGCGGGTGGCGCCACGGTGAAGACACCCCTAGGCGGTAAATACGGCTTATGCCGCCTTTATGCGTGTCGGGGGTATGAAGTCCCTTTTGGCGCTGGATAGTTTGCGCTGACCTCGTCACAGCGAGCAAGGGGCAGGGCAGCGCATGGCCGTCGATCCGTTGATCGAGCTGCGGGACGTCAACAAGTACTTCGGGCAGTTGCACGTCCTGCAGGACATCAGTCTCACCGTCGGCCGCGGAGAGGTGGTGGTCGTCATCGGCCCGTCCGGATCGGGCAAGTCGACCCTGTGCCGGACCATCAACCGGCTGGAGACCATCGAGTCGGGCACGATCACCCTCGACGGGAAGACGCTCCCCGACGAGGGCAAGGCGCTGGCCGGGCTGCGCGCCGACGTCGGCATGGTCTTCCAGTCGTTCAACCTCTTCGCCCACAAGACCGTGCTGGAGAACATCTCCCTCGCCCCGATAAAGGTCCGCAAGCACGGGCGGGACGACGCCGACCGGCGCTCCCGGGAGCTGCTGGACCGGGTCGGTCTCGCCGGCCAGGCCGAGAAGTACCCAGCGCAGCTGTCCGGAGGCCAGCAGCAGCGCGTGGCCATCGCCCGCGCCCTCGCCATGGACCCCAAGGTCATGCTGTTCGACGAGCCGACCTCCGCCCTCGACCCCGAGATGATCAACGAGGTCCTGGAAGTCATGCGGCAGCTCGCCCGCGACGGCATGACCATGGTCGTCGTCACCCACGAGATGGGCTTCGCCCGCTCGGCCGCCAACCGCGTCGTCTTCATGGCCGACGGCCGGATCGTCGAGGACCGCGCCCCCGAGGAGTTCTTCACCGCCCCGCGCAGCGAGCGCGCCAAGGACTTCCTCTCCAAGATCCTCAAGCACTGACGGGGGCGTCCGGACCGATGACGCGTACGCACACCACACGATCCCTGGCCGCCCTCGCCCTCGCGCTGGCCCTGGCCGCCGCCTGCGGCAAGGACGGCAGCCCGCCCGTCAAGGGCCCGCAACCCGACGACCTGCCCGTCTACCGGGTGGCGACCGCCTTCCGGCTGCCCGACTCCCCGACCTGGAACCGCGCCGAGCGCCGCGGCCGCCTGATCGTCGGCGTCAAGGAGGACCAGCCGTACATGGGGGAGAAGGACCCTGCCACCGGCCGGTACTCCGGCTTCGACATCGAGATCGCCAGGATGACGGCGGCCTCCCTGGGCTTCGACCCCGCCACGACCGAGTTCAGGACCATCGCCTCCGCCAACCGCGAGACCGCCCTGCAGAACGGCCAGATCGACTACTACGTCGGCACCTACACCATCAACGACAACCGCAAGAGGCTCGTCGGCTTCGCCGGCCCCTACTACCGGGCCGGCCAGTCCCTCCTCGTCCGCACCGACGAGAACGACATCAAGGGCCCCCGGGACCTGGCCGGCAAGCGCGTCTGCTCGGCCGCCGGCTCCACCCCGTACCAGCGCATCGCCGAGGAGTACCCCGAGGCCGACCTCGTCGCCTACGACACGTACTCCGTCTGCGTGGACAACCTGCTCACCTACCAGGTCGACGCCGTCACCACCGACGACACGATCCTGATGGGATACGCGGCCAAGGTCCCCGACGAGCTGAAGGTGGCCGGCAAGCCCTTCTCCGAGGAGCCGTACGGCATCGGCGTCCCGCGCCCCGACAACGCCCTGCGCCTCGCCGTCGACGACGCCATCGAGGCCAACGAGAAGAACGGCAACTGGAAGAAGGCGTACGACGCGACCCTCGGCCTGTCCGGCGTACCCGCTCCGAGGCCGCCCGCCGTCGACCGCTATCCGGCGAGCTGAGGAGGCAGCCATGGACGTACTGACAGACAACTGGTCGCTCTACGGCGAGGGCTTCCTCGGCACCGTCGAGCTCACCGTCTACTCCTCGCTCCTCGCCCTCGCGCTGGGCTTCGTCATGGCGGCGTTCCGCGTAGCGCCCGTCGGGTCGCTGCGGGCCTTCGGCACGGCCTGGGTGACGGTCCTGCGCAACACCCCGCTCACCCTGCTGTTCTTCGCCGTTCTGCTGGGCCTGCCGCGCTTCGGGTTCGTCCTGCCCTTCACGGTCTTCGCCGTCATCGCGCTCGGCTGCTACACCTCCGCCTTCATCTGCGAGGCGCTGCGCTCCGGCATCAACACCGTGCCGACGGGCCAGGGCGAGGCCGCCCGCAGCCTGGGCATGACCTTCACCCAGACGCTGGGCACCATCTTGCTGCCGCAGGCGTTCCGCGCGGTCATCCCGCCCGTGGGCTCCACCCTCATCGCCCTCGCCAAGAACTCCGCCATCGCCGGCGCGTTCAGCGTCACCGAGCTCCTCGGCACCTACCGCACCCTCAACGAGCTCGGCCACAGCATCATCTGGTCCTTCATCTGGATCGCCGTGGGATACCTGATCATCACCCTCACCATCAGCGCGCTCTTCCACGTGCTGGAGCAGCGCTGGGGAGTCGCCCGATGACGACCACCGTCCTCTACGACGTCCCCGGACCGAAGGCCCGGCAGCGACAGCTGGCCTACGGCATCCTGGCGGCCCTCGCGATCCTGGCCGCGCTCGGCTGGGTGCTGTACCTCCTCTTCGACACCGAGCAGTTCACCGCGGCCAAGTGGAACCCCTTCGCGTACGAGGGGATCCAGGAGCTGCTGCTGCGCGGCCTGGGCAACACCCTCAAGGCGTTCGCGTACGCCTCGGTGCTCTCGCTCGCGCTCGGCGCCGTCCTCGCCACCGGCCGCCTCTCGGAGCACCGCGTCCTGCGCTGGGCCGCCACCCTGGTCGTGGAGTTCTTCCGCGCCATGCCCGTCCTGGTGATGATCTTCTTCATCTTCGTGGCCCTCCGGGTGCACCCGCTGCCCGCGCTGGTCGCGGGGCTGACGCTGTACAACGGCTCGGTGCTCGCCGAGGTGTTCCGTACGGGCGTCAACTCCGTCGAGCGCGGGCAGCGGGAGGCCGCGTACTCGCTGGGCATGCGCAAGACGCAGGTGATGCTGCACGTCCTGGTGCCGCAGGGCGTGCGCGCGATGCTGCCCGCGATCATCAGCCAGTTGGTGGTCGCCCTGAAGGACACCTCGCTCGGTTTCCTCATCGCCTACGAGGAGTTCCTCCACGCGGGCAAGCTCATCGCGTCCAACCTCGACTACGATCTGCCCTTCATCCCCGTGGTGATGGTGATCTCGCCGATCTACATCGGGATGTGCATGCTGCTCTCCTGGTTCGCCACGTGGGTGGCCAGGAGGCAGCGCCGCAGTCCCAGGACGGAGGCCGTGGACGTCGCGCCGGCCGAACCAGGAACGCTGCTGCCGAGAGAGCAGTAGCAGGCAGGGCCATGCCCGCCCGGCAGCGGCCGGAGATCACTCCTCGCGCAGCGGGACCGACACGTAGGACGGGTCGGCCGGCGGCGAGGAGAAGGTCAGCCGCGCGCCGGTCGGGTTGTGCTCGATGTAGAGCGGGTCCACGGTGTCGACGACCAGCGCGAGACGGTGCCCGGCCGGGACGTCGTACGCCGTGGAGAACAGCTCCAGGTCCACGGTGAACGGCTCGCCGGGCGTCTTGTCGTGGAAGGTGTACGGCGCGGTGCTGACCAGCTTGCCGACGCCGAGCGGTCCCACGTCGTAGAGGTACGCGACGAGGGTGCCGCTCGGCTTCGTGGCGGTCACCGTGGTGTGCAGCTTCGCCGTGCCCCGGACGCGCTGGGCCGTGTCGTACCGCTCGGACTGCCAGACGGCCGCGAAGGAGCGCGGCAGCAGCGGGATGGACGCCATCGGGGGCAGCTTGAGGAACTGGTCGAGGGCGTTGGACAGCATGATGATGCCGCCGTTGGCGCCCGAGTCGACGTTCGCGTACACCTGCTGCGACCCGGCCAGGGCGATCTTGCGCTCGGTCGCGCCGACCGACTTCCAGTCGGGGTAGCCCTCGTAACCGCCGGTGGAGCGGGACTTGAGCTGGACCGGCTGCTCGCGGTCGATGCCGTTGTCGACGCCCTTGAGGTGGTGGTCGAACCAGCGGTGGGCGTTGGTCCAGGTGTCGTTGGGCAGGCCGAGCAGACCGGTGGCCTCGGCGGTGGCGTGGTCTCCGGGGCGCAGCTCCAGGCGCTTGGGGCCCGTGAGCTTCTCGTAGAAGGAGGCGTACTGGTTGGGCGGGAAGATGGTGTCGCCCCAGGCGTTGCCGAGCATGACGGCGGCGCCGTTGGCGTTGATCTGCTCCAGCTTGAAGGCGGGGGAGCGCTTGGCCCCCCACGCGATCATCTCCTGCTCCTTGTCGAGGTTGGAGGCGAGGAAGTCCGCGAGCGTCTGCTGGAGTTCGGGGCTCGGACGGCCGGTGAGCAAGCCGGTTCCGCCGAGCATCGCGGCGGCCTGGAGGTGCTGGGTGCGCCCGCTGTAGATGGAGTCGATGAGGTCGGCCCAGCCGCTCATCGCCACGACGGCCTTGATGCGCTTGTCGTGCGCGGCGGCGAGCAGGCTGATGCCGGCGCCGTAGCTGACGCCCGCCATGCCGACGCGCTGCGGGTCGGCGGGTGTGTGCGCGAGCGCCCAGTCGATGACTTTGGAGGCGTCGGCGACGTCCGGCGGGCCGGCGACCTCGATGTACCCGCCGGACTGCCAGAAGCCGCGGGAGTTGTAGCTGACCACCACATAGCCCGCGTCGGCGAGCTTCCGCGCCTGGGCCAGGTACTCGATCTGGGGCATGGACCAGCTGGTCGGCAGCACAATCACCGGGAAGCGGCGGCCGTCCTCGGCGCCCGCCGGGGTGACGACGTTGGCCTTGAGCACGGTGCCGCCGTCCCCGGCGATGTCGACGAACCGTATACCGGGCGGATCGGCGGCCGTGGCCGTGGCCGCCGGTGCGAGGCCGAGGGCCGTCCCCGCCAGCAGGGCGGCCGAGACGGCGCCGGTCGTCGTCGTACGCAGGACTGTGCGCGGCTCTCCCACAGTTCACTCCCGATTCCTTGAAGGGTGAACCGAAGGTAACCACGGGCGACTTACCGGAAGTAACCCGTCGGTAAGTTACACGCCGGTAACGATTATTGGACGCGGCGTCAGTAGCGTCCCGCGCCCCGCGTGGGAATCAACGCAGGGCGCTTTTCGCCTGCCAGTCGGCCCATGACACGTTCCACTCGCCGTAGCCGTTGTTCAGCGCCTGCGTGCCCTTGGCGTCGTCGCCCGTCACCTCGAACGGGTCGCCCACCCGCACCTGTTCGTACACCCAGCGGGCATCGGCGTCGCTCATGCCGATGCAGCCGGAGCTGCGGTTGGCGTTCCCGAGGTATGCGGCGTTCCACGGGGCCGCGTGCGCGTACATCCCCGACCAGGTCAGCCGCATCGAATAGTCGACCATCTTGTCGTACGCGTCTCCCAGCCCGACCGTCTCGGAGCGCATGTTGATCGTGCCCTCCTTCGACATCAGCACCGTCTTCCCCCGCCAGGACGCCTTGTCGCCCCCCGGCGTGCCACCGGACATCGGTATGTCCCGCACCTCCGCACCGTCCCGCAGCAGCTTCAGCCGGTGGTTGTCGAGGTCCACCTTGACCACCTGGTTCCCGCCGACGGTGAACGTGGTCGTGTAGTCGCGCACGAACCAGCCGCCCGCCGCGCCCGTGTCGACCCCGTTCAGCTCCGCCTTCAGCGTCACCTTGGTACCCGGCTGCCAGTACTGCCTGGGCCGCCAGTCGACGCGGTCCTTGCCCGACCAGTCCTGCATCCAGCCCCACGAACCGACCGTGTTGTTCGAGGTCGTCACCCTCAGGTGCTTCTCCACCTCCGCCTTGTTCTTCACCGGGTGGTCGAAGACGACCGACAGCGGCTGGCCGATGCCGACCGTGGTGTTCTTGCCGGGGGCCAGCGTCAGCTTGTTCACCTTCTCCGGCGCGGCGGTCGTGAACCCCGCCGTGGCGCTCCCGCCGCCCGCGTCCCGCGCCTCGACCGTGTAGCTCGTCCCCGGCGCGGCCTTCCGCGCCGACGTCCACGTCCGCCCGTCACCGGACACCGTCCCGGCGAGCCGCGCGCCCCGGGAGTCGGTGACGGTGACCTGCTTCAGGGTGCCCTCGGCGAGGGTGACGCGGACCGGCTCACCGGCCTTCGCCTGCTTGCCGGACAGGTTCAGCGAGATCCGCGTCTCGGGCCTGGTGCCCTCGCCGCCCTTCTGGTCGGCGTTCGCGGTCCCGGAACCACCCGAGCACCCGGTCAGGGCAGCCGCGGCGATCACCGCCGTACCGGCCAGGGCGGTGCTGCGGAACGGGCTGCGCGGGCGTGTGCGGCTCAACTGGAAAACCTCCGATGCGATCTCTCGTCCCGCTGTGAGAGGGGGATCGGAGCGGGCGGGTTGCCGGAAATCGGAAATTTCCCGCCCCTGCCGGGTGTGACATGTCCGACAGAGCCCGATAGGGCCCCACAGGGATCCACCGAGATCGACGCGTCACGCCGCCTCAGGCGCGGCGGGGTTCCGCGCGGGACGCGTCACATCCGCGACCAGCTCGACGACGTCGGGGCCGTACGCCTGCGAGTTGATTACCTTCAGCAGCAGCACGAAGGAACCGTCCCGGCCGTGCTCCCGTGCCAGCCGCTCGTGATGGCGGACCAGATAGCGCGTGGCCGCCTGATTGGTGATGGCCCGCTGCCCGCAGAAGAGGAACACCGGCCGCCCGCCCTCCCCGGCGGTGAGGCGCGCGAGGAGCACGTACTCCGACACGCCCGGCTCCATGGCGTAGCGCTCGGAGCCGATCACGAACGCCCCGCGCTCCTCGACCGGCTCCACGTCCGTGTTGACGAAAACACCCGGCAGCAGGGTCGCCAGATGCGCCTCCATCCGCCTGTTCGAGTACGGACCGCCGAGGCAGAATTCCGTACGCTCGCCGAAACCCTGCTGCGCCACGTCGTGCTGCACGATCCGCGCGTGCGCGCCGCAGTCCTTGATCAGCGCCGAGAGTTCCAGCAGGGCGAAGACGTCGAAGCGGTGGACCGCGCCGTCCCCGCCCGCCTCCCGGTTCACGACGAGCAGGCACTCGGCGTTGCCCGGCAGTCCGAAGAAGACCTGCCTGCGGCGGAGCTTGCGGCGCCACAGCGCGGTGCGGGCCAGCCAGCCGAGTGCCGCGCTCACTCCGGTGGCCATCACCCCGAGCACGATGTTGAGCAGGTCTTCATACATGGGCGCGCATGGTAGCGGTGCCGTGCCGGTGCGGTCCTGGCGAGGTGCCCCCTCTGAAGTTAGGCTCACCGGACGGTCGTTGACTGGAGGTACGGATGCGTCGCACCACAGTACGGAAGCTCTCCTTCGCCGCGGTCACCGCCACGGTCCTGTCGGTGGGAGCCGCGGCGCCGCCGACGGAACGCACCACACCCGTCAAGACGCCGATGGCGGTCGGCCACGGCGGAGCGGTCGCGAGCGTGGACCCGGACGCCTCGGCCGCGGGCATCGAGGTGCTTCGGCGCGGCGGCAACGCCGTGGACGCGGCGGTGGCGACGGCCGCGGCGCTCGGCGTCACCGAGCCCTACTCGGCGGGCATCGGCGGTGGCGGCTACTTCGTCCACTACGACGCCAAGACCCGCAAGGTGCACACCATCGACGGGCGCGAGACCGCGCCGCTCTCCGCCGACGCGTCGCTGTTCCTGGAGAACGGCACACCCATCCCCTTCGACGAGGCCATGACCAGCGGGCTCGGTATCGGCACGCCCGGCACCCCCGCCACCTGGGACGCGGCGCTCGACGCGTGGGGCAGCAAGTCACTGCGGGACCTGCTCAAGCCCGCCGAACGGCTCGCCCGGGACGGCTTCACCGTCGACGCCACCTTCCGCGCGCAGACCGCCGCCAACGAGGCGCGGTTCCGGGACTTCCCCGCCTCGGCCGAACTCTTCCTGCCCGGCGGTGAACTTCCCGCCGTCGGCTCGGTCCTCAAGAACCCGGACCTGGCGCGCACGTACGAGAAGCTGGGCCGCCACGGGACCGGGGCGCTGTACCGGGGTGAACTGGCCCGTGACATCGTCCGGACGGTGCGGAACCCGCCGGTGCGCGAGGGCGCCACCCGGAACGTCCGCCCGGGGGACCTGACGGAACGCGACCTCGCGGAGTACGAGACGGAGCGGCGGCGGCCGACGAAGGTCTCCTACCGGGGCCTGGACGTCTACGGCATGGCGCCGTCCTCGTCCGGTGGCACGACCGTGGGCGAGGCGCTGAACATCCTGGAGCGGACCGACCTGTCGGAGCTCAGCCGGACCCAGTACCTGCACCGTTTCATCGAGGCGAGCCGGATCGCGTTCGCCGACCGGGGGCGGTG
This sequence comes from Streptomyces sp. NPDC006368, assembly GCF_040612535.1. NCBI lineage: Bacteria > Bacillati > Actinomycetota > Actinomycetes > Kitasatosporales > Streptomycetaceae > Streptomyces > Streptomyces sp. NPDC006368. The sequence goes on along the minus strand of NZ_JBEXQK010000009.1, from coordinate 52,657 downwards.
GGTCGGCGACCCGGAGTTCGAGGACGTACCGCTCAAGGGGCTGCTGTCGCAGCGGTTCGCCGACTCGCGCGCGTGCCTGATCCGTGACGACGCCGCGCTGACCAGCCCCCTCGCCCCGGGTGACCCGCGCCATCCGCGGCGGTGCGCGACGGGCGGGAAGGCCGCCCCGACGACGTACGAGGGCGAGAACACCACGCACCTGACCACGTCCGACAAGTGGGGCAACGTCGTCGCCTACACGCTGACCATCGAGCAGACGGGCGGCAGCGGCATCACCGTGCCGGGGCGGGGCTTCCTGCTCAACAACGAGCTGACCGACTTCTCCTTCGCCCCGGCGAACCCCGCCGTCCACGACCCGAACCTGCCGGGCCCCGGCAAGCGGCCCCGCTCCTCCATGTCCCCGACGATCGTCCTGGACGACGACGCCCGGCCGGTCCTCGCCCTGGGCTCCCCGGGCGGCGCCACCATCATCACCACCGTCCTGCAGACCCTCACGGGCGTGCTCGACCGTGACCTGCCCCTGGTCGACGCCATCGCGGCCCCGCGCGCGAGCCAGCGCAACCAGGCGACCACCGAACTCGAACCGGGGCTCTACAACAGCCCGCTGCGGGACGAGCTGCGCGCCCTGGGCCACGCCTTCCGCCGGAACCCGGAGATCGGCGCGGCGACCGGCATCCAGCGCCTGCCGGACGGCCGCTGGCTGGCCGCGGCGGAGAAGACCCGCCGCGGCGGCGGCTCGGCGATGGTGGTCCGCCCGGCGCCGTAGGCACGCCGAGGGGAACGGCCGGGCGGTACCTGCCGCCGCGCGGGTGCCCGCGCGGCGGCGGGTACGGGGCCGCCCCAACCGGTCACGTCCGGCGAGGACCGTGGCCCGGGTGGGCCGTCACGTCCGGCGGGCGCCGTGGCCCGGGTGGACCGTCGCGTCCGGCGAGGGCCGTGGTCGCGGGGGACGGTCACATCGGGCGAGGACCGCGGTCCGGGACGTTCCCGTGGCCGGCGTGAGCGGGTGTCACACCGTCACCAGGCGACCGGCAGTGTCTGCGGGCCCCGGATCAGGCCCTTGCTCTGCCACACCATGTCCTTCGGCGCCACCGCGAGCCGCAGCCCGGGGAAGCGGTTCAGCAGACTGGACAGCATCACCTCGGACTCCATCCGGGTCAGCTGCGCGCCCATGCAGTGGTGCGGCCCGTGCCCGAAGGCCACGTGACCGAGCTCGGTCCGGTCGAAGTCGAGCGCGTCGGGGTCCTCGAACACCTCGGGGTCCCGGTTCGCCGCGAGGTACGAGGCGTAGACGACCTCGCCCGCGCGGATCAGGACCCCGCCGACCTCGATGTCCTCCGTCGCGACGCGCGGCAGGCCCACGCCGTTGCGGTGCGGGATGAACCGCAGCAGCTCGTCCACCGCCCGGGGCAGCAGCTCCGGCTCGGCGCGCAGCCGCTCCAGGTGGAGGGGGTGCGTGAGCAGCGCGTACACCATGTTCGCGCTGTTGTTGCGCACGGCGTGGGCGCCGCTGACCTGGATCGCCGTGGTGACGGAGATGGCCTCTTCCTCGTTGAGCTCCCCGCGGTCCAGGGCCTCCGCGAGCACGGTCGCCAGGTCCTCGCGGGGCTCGCGCCGCCGCCGCTCCAGAAGCTCATTGATGTACGCGGTCAGCTCCGCCTTCACCTGGCGGCTGCGCTCCGGGCCGGGACCGGTCGACATGATCAGGTCGGGCCAGCCGGCCAGCCGGGGCCGGTCCTCCTCGGGCACGCCGATGAGGTCGCTCACCACCGACAGCGGGAAGGGCCCGTGGAACAGCGCCATGAGGTCCGCCGGCGGACCGTGCCGCTCCACCTCGTCGAGCAGACGGTCAGCGGTCTGCTGCGCCAGCGGGCGCAGCCGCTTCATGCCCTGGACGGTGAACGCCCTGGCGACGACCTTCCGCAGCCGGGAGTGGTCCGGCGGGTCGACGTAGTTGAAGCCCGCGTGCGACGCGATCTGGTGAGCGGTCATGCCGGTCGCCTTGGCCTTGCGCTCGACCAGCGCCCTGCGGCTCAGCCGAGGGTCCGACGTCACGGCCTTCACGTCCTCGTAGCGCGTCACGAGCCACGCCTCGCCGTCCCCGTAGGGCAGCCGGACGCGCGCCACCGGCTCGTCCCGCAGCAGCTCTTCGAGCAGCGGATCGAAGGCCAGACCGGGCAGGTCGTCGATCGCCCAGAAACGTGCGGGCGGTGTCTCCGCCGTGGTTGCTTGTGTCATCCCGATGCTCGCTTTCCGGTGGGTCCGTTCACGGCCACGGCCATGTGTTCCCGACCCGCCCGGAACGCGACGCCCGGGCCGGCCGGCTACCCCCGGATGGACGAAATGAAAAATAAACACACTTGACCGTATGAATGGGTGACAGTGTGTTGGATCACCGTGGCACGGCTGCCGCGGGCGGGGAAGGACGAGCCGTCGGCAAGAGCAGCCACAGGAGATCCAGGATGCCCAGTACTTCCCGCAGGACCCGCGCCGCCGTGCGCGGTACGTTCGCCGCCTCGGTCATCGTCACGTGTCTGACGACGGTCCCCGCCCACGCGGAGGACGCGCACAGCGCGCTCCCCAGCCACCAGTGCACGGTCAACGGCAGGACGGTGGAGCCCGGTGACCGCGTCTACGGCACCCGCTACGACGACAAGATCGAGTGTGAGAACGACATCGAGAACATCACCATCTGGGGCGCGGGAGGTGATGACAACATCCGGGTGAAGGGCCTCATCATCGACTCCCAGATCCTCGGGGGTGACGGTGACGACACCATCCAGACCAGCCACCTGATGCCGCGCCACGGATCGTCGACCATCCGCGGCAACACCGGGGCGGACACCATCATCGTCCCGACCGTGCGCGGTACGGCGGACCACGGCGCCACCGTCTACGGCGACATGGGCGACGACCGCATCACCGTGGGCAGCGTCCACGGCGCGCCGGGCGACTACGCGCGCGGCGGCGGCCAGGTGTTCGGCAACGACGGCTCCGACCACATCACCAGCGGCGTCATCGACTTCGGCGGCCGGGTGCTCGGCGGCTCGGAGAACGACCTCATCGAGGCCAAGGGCGTCGGCCCGGAGGCCGGCGGCACCATCCAGGGCGGCCCGGGCGTCGACACGATCCGCGGCACCAACAACGGGGTCCTGTCCGCCGGACCGGGCTGGGGCGTCGTCGACGGCGGCCTCGACGTCGACGCGTGCAAGGTCGAGCACGCCTCCCCGGACCGCGCGCGCAGCACCATCGCCAGTTGCCCGTGAGACGGTGACACGGCGCGACCGGCAGGACCGGCGCGACCGGTAGGAGGGCCGGGCAGGAGCAGCCGCTCCCGCCCGGCCCTCCGCCGTGCCTTCCCGCCGTGCTCTCCGCCGTGCCTTCCGGCGGCCGGGGGCGGTCGGGGAAGATGGGGGCAGCAGCACAGTGGAGTGAGGAGCCGCACACAGATGCCCCCTTCCGGTACCGGTGCCCGGCCGCCGACGATCGCCGACGTGGCCAAGGCCGCCTCGGTGTCACGGACGACCGTCTCGCACGCCCTGAACGGGCTCGGCAAGGTCGACCCCCGCACCCGCGAACGCATCAAGAAGGTCGCCGCGGAGCTCGGGTACCGGCCGAACCTGCGGGCGCAGCGGCTGCGGCGCGGGGAGGCGAAGGCCATCGCCCTGGCCTCGTCGATGCCGTTCGCGGTGGCCGGCGGGCCCTCCCGGCTCGGGTTCTACATGGAGGTCGCCGCCGCGGCGGCCGAGCGGGCCCTCGTCCACGGCTACGCCCTCGTCCTCGTCCCGCCCGTGCGGTCCGGCTCGGCGCTGTACTCGGTGGACATCGACGGCGCGATCGTCGTCGAGCCCGACGAGGACGACGTGGCCGTGGCGCAGCTGCGGGAACGCGGCCTGCCGTACGTGGCGCTCGGCCGGCCGGTCGCGTACGGCGACGACGCCCCCTACGTCGACCTGCGCGGCGGTCTCGTCGCCGACCTGCTCCTCGCCCATCTGCGCGAGCAGGGCGCCCGCCGCCCCGCACTGATCATCGGCGCGGGGGCGCGGCACTCCGCCGTCGACGCCCGCGCCGCGTACGAACGCGCCGCCGCCGAGCACGGCTGGGAGCCGCTGGTCGCGACGGCGCCCGAGCAGGGCGGCGAACAGGCCGGGTACGACACCTGCGCGGCCCTGCTGGCGGCCCACCCCGGCATCGACGCGGTGTGCGCGCTCGTGGACGTCTTCGCGGTCGGCGCCGTGCGGGCGATCCGGGACAGCGGACGCCGCACCCCGGACGACGTCATGGTCGTCACGCGGTACGACGGGCTGCGCGCCCGCACCTGCGAGCCGCCGCTCACCGCCGTCGACCTCCACCTGGACCGGGCCGCCGCGGACGCCGTGGAGCTCCTGCTCGACCGGTTGCGCGGCGAGTCCACCGTGCCGCCCGTGGCCACGGCGCCCGCACCTCGCGTCGTGGCCCGCGCCTCGTCGCTGCGGGCCCCGGCGGGGGGCGCGCGAGCGATGGGTGCGACGGAAGCCGGGGGGTGCGCGGGCGCCGCGCCGGCGATGCCCGGGGCTACGCCCCCAGAATGAGCACCGTTCCGGAGACGAGCGCGAAGACCAGCACGAACAGCCGCATCCGGCGCGCGTCGAACCGGTGGTGCACCAGTCGGCTCAGCCACGCCCCGGCGGCCAGCGCGGGCAGCAGCGCGGCCGCCCACCCCAGCTGGGCGCCGGAGCCGCGCCCCGTCGCGAACAGCAGCGTCAGCGACGCCACTTCACCGACGAGGAAGCACACGGCGACCGTCGCCCGCAGCTCCGCCGGCGGCCGGTGCTGGTACACCAGCGCGAGCGGCGGTCCGCCCACCCCCGTCGCCGTCTCCGTCAGCCCGGTGACCACCCCGGCCCCGACGTACGCGCCGCGGCCGGGGGAGAAGGCGGGCGCGGCCAGGCTCACCACAGCCGCCAGTACGGTCGCCACGCCGACGAACAGACCGAGCCGCCGGTCCGGGATCACCCACAGCAGCGCCAGCCCCGCCGGTGTCGCCGCCAGCCGCGCCGCCGTGATCCAGCGCGCGCCGCGCAGGTCGAGCGAGGCCCGCTCGCGCCACGCGACGTACAGGTTGAGCGGGATCATCGACGCCAGGACGAACACCGGCACCAGGCCCGGGTCGAGCAGCCCGGCGACCGGCGCGACGATCAGCGCGAAGCCCAGCCCACTGGCGCCCTGGACGAACGCGGCGACGGTCACCGTGACGGCGAGCACGATGAGTGTCTCCGTGCTCACGGCCGCGCCGCCCACGCGTCGGCGGACGTGGGGTGGACGCGGGTCACGGGCGCCCGGAGCAGCACTTCCTGGGCCAGCTCGGCCGCCCGCCGCACCAGCGCGGGCCCGTCCCAGGTGGTCGGCCACCCGCGCCACAACCGCAGCCGGCCGCCCACGAACACGGCGCTGAGCTGGTCGCGGTTGCCGCGCCGTACCAGCTCCCACGGCAGGTCCCAGGAGAGCCGCAGCTCCGGCGTCGCGACGTCGACCAGCAGGAAGTCGGCCGCCGCACCTTCGGTGACCGTGCCCGTGCGGGCCCCGAGGCCGACGGCGTCCGCGCCGCCCCGCGCGGCCCGGTCCAGCCAGGTCCAGCCGGCGCCGCAGGACGAGTCGCCGGTGGCCAGGCCGTAGGCGAGGCGCTGGGCGAACTCGGCGGCCTCCGCCAGCCGGAACGCGTCACCCCGCGTGCCGTCCGTGCCGAGCCCGAACCGGATGCCGCGCTCCGCCATGGCGGTCGCCGGGGCGACGGCGTTGCCCTTCCAGGCGCTGGCGACGGGGTTGTAGCTGACCGCCGCCCCGCTGTCGGCGAGGAGCGTGACCTCGCGGGGCGTCACCAGGGTGGCGTGCGCGGCCAGCAGCTGCGGCCCGAGGGCACCGATGTCGTGCAGGTACTCCAGGGGGCGCAGCCCGTGCCGGACCAGGGACCGTTCCACGGCGGCCAGATGCTCGTTGACGTGGATCTGGACGACCGCGCCCGCTTCGGCGGCCAGCCGGGCCGTACGGCGCAGGGTGTGCGCCGTCGCGGCCTCCGGGACGGAGACGGCGAGGGACGGGTGGACCAGTTCCTCCGTGGCGTACCGGACGAGGTGCTTCTCGGCGGCTGCGAGCGTCGTCCCCGTATCGGCGTCGGTGTCGTTGCAGACGAGGCCGAGTACGCAGCGGATGCCCGCGTCACGCGTGGCGGCGGCCACCAGTTCGACGTCCACCGGGGCCCGGGTGCCCGCCTCCGCCACGGTGGTGAAGCCGCCGCGCAGCGACTCCAGGGCGGCCAGCTTCGCCGCCACGTACACCGCCTCCTCGTCCAGGGCCCCTTCGAGGGGCACCCACACACGGCGGAAGATCTCCGACGGCTCCCCGAAGGCGAGGGCGGCGCCGAAGCTCTGCGTGAGGTGGTGGTGCGCGTCGACGAAGCCGGGGAGCAGGACGTGCCCGGGCAACCGGACGGAGCGCAGAAGCGGATACGTCCGCTCCAGCCGCCGCGCGGGTCCGACGGCGAGGAAGGTGTCGTCGGCGACGACGACCGCGTGATGGTCCATCAGCCCGTCGGGCGTGAGGACGGCGTCGGGCGCGAGGAGCAGTCCGTCCCCGGTGTCGGCGAGCAGGCGGTCGGGGGTGAGCTGGGTCATCGGTCACTTCCGGCAGGTCCGGCAGGGGGACAGGTACGGGTCCGGGGCAGCCGGACGTGGTGGAACAGGACGTTCAGCACGACGGCGACGAAGGCGCCGACGGCGACACCGCTCTCCAGGAGGATCCGGGCGGTGGGCGGGAAGCCGCCGTACACACCGGGGATGAGGATCGGCAGCAGGCCGAGGGCGAGGGCGACGGCGCAGATGAAGGTGTTGGTGTGCCGGTCCAGCGCGGCCCGGCCCAGCATCTGCACACCCAGCACCGTGATCACGGCGAAGACCACCATGGCGGTGCCGCCGACGACGGCCGCCGGGATCACGCTGATCGCCCGGGTCACGGGCGCCAGCAGGCCGATCAGGATCAGGACCACGCCCGCGGCGGCGGTGACGAACCGGCTGCGCACGCCGGTGACCCGCACGATGCCGATGTTCTCGCCGCTCGTCACCATCAGGGGCATGCCGAAGAAGCCACCGAGCAGGGAGGTGACCGCGTCGCCCCGGATGGTCTTCGGCACGTCGGCGCGCTTGTCGATCTCCTTGCCCACCGCCTCCGCGTTGATCACGGTCTGGCCGGTGGCCTCCGCCATGGAGGCGAGGCTGTAGAGCATCAGGGGCAGCGCGGCGACCAGGTTGAACACGGGCGAGCCGAAGGGCAGCGCCTGCGGCAGGCTCACCAGTCCGCCCTCGGCCGCCCGGCCGAGGTCGACACCGCCGAGGAGGAAGGCGAGCACCGTACCGGCGATCAGACCGAGCATGACGGCCAGCTGCCGCAGCACACCGGTGAACAGACGGTAGAAGGCGACGGTGAAACCGATCGTCGCCAGGCCGAGGACGAGGTTGGCGGGGTCGGCGAAGCCGGGGTCGCCGGGCCGCCCGGTGACGAGCACCGCGCCGACCTTCACCAGGTTCACGCCGACGATCACGATCATCGTGCCGATGACGAGGGCGGGGAAGAACGCGAGCAGCCGTGAGAAGACCGGCAGTACGACGAAGTAGAACGCGGCGGTGATGATGACCGCGCCGGTGGCGGTGGGCAGACCGTGCTGCTCGGCGATGGCCAGGAACAGGATGAGCGGCGCCCCGCCCGGCAGCATGACGAACGGCAGCCGGGGCCCGAACGCCCATGGCCCGAGCGACTGGATGAGGGAGCCGATCCCGGACAAGACGAAGGCGGCGGAGAGCAGACCGACCGTCAGCCCGGGGTCGAGCCGGAGCGTCGCGCTCATCAGGAAGATCGCCGAGATGGGTGTCGCGGCCATCACGAGCACGTGCTGTACGCCGAACAGCAGGATCCTGCCGAGGGGACGGGACTCGTCCACGGGGTGGGACGCCGACTGCGGCGGGGCTGCGGATGCGGCTGGGGGCGCGGACGGGGCGGGCACCGACGCGGACCCGGGCCGGGACTCGGCAGCGGGTTCGGACGTCGGTTCGGGACCGGCTTCGGGGCTGGGCTCAGGACCGGTCCCGGGGCTGGGCTGGGGGCTGGGTCCGGGGCTGTGCTCGGAAGGGGACGGGATGCGGGACGTGGGGCGGGGACTGGACACGTTCGAGCTCCGTTCGGCTCGTTCCGGCTTCGGCCGCGATCGGGCCCGGACGGGGGCGGAGCGAGGAGGCCAAATCGATTTGGCCGCCAGTATGTGAGGGCTCGACGGACCCGTCAAGGCATGCGGCACACCCGGGACCGGGACGTTCGCCCCGCGCTGTACGTACCTTTGGTCCCCTTTGGAGGGGCTGGCCGCCGACCCGGTCGCGCAGGTGGTCGCCTTCGGCGAAGGTGACCGGATCCTGCTCTGCACGGACGGCTTCCTGGAGACCCGCGACCGCTCCGGCCGCTTCTACGACCTGGCCGACCGCGCCAGCGCCCGGAGCCGGGAGCCTCTCGACGACCTGGTCAACGGCTTGCGCGCCGACCTCTTGCGCCACGCGGCGGGCGACCTGGAGGACGACGCGGCGCTGCTCGTGGTCGAACGCTCGGCCGTCCGAGCCTGAGGTCGGGCCGGCGCCCCTGACCCGCGTCCGGGCCCGCAGCGGGTGGGCCGGCCGTCCGGGTCCGGTGGGGGCGCGCGGAACGATCGCCCCCGGCAGGCGCCCGGCGCCCCCTCCGTACTCGCCGGCGCACTCGCGCGCGTCGCCGACCGCACGACGCGCCTCCTCCAGCAGCTCCCGCGCCGTCCCCTCGGCCTCGTCGTACCGGTCGGGGCGGGCCGAGCGCTGCACCGCCTGCGTCAACCCGCCCGCCGTGAGGTCCGGGCAGCGCCGCTCGGCCCGCACCGCGTGGCGGAAGAACATCCCGGCCGCGTACGCGACGTCCCTGATCTGCTCCGGGGTTCCCCAGCCCTGGCCGGGGCGCTGCTGGAAGACCCCCAGGGAGTCCTTGTCGCCGCAGTCGAGGTTGTTCATAGGGGACTCCACCCAGCCCGCCTCGAACCCGGCGAGCATCACCGTGCCGGACGCGCCGAGTTGACGGCCGACGGTGTGGCCGGCCTTGGTGACCTCCAGGCCCGGTCCGGTGGAATACGGCAGGGCGGCATGACGGGGATCTACCCGCGGGCCCCGCGCGCCCACGCCGCGTGGCGTGAAGACGACAGGCTGAAAAACTCCCGTAGCCCCGCTGTAACACGGCTGAGGTCGAATGCCTCCGGACCGGAGGGTTCCAGTGGGCCGTGGGGCAGGGGCAACGATGACGCCGCATCAACATCCGTCGGAGAACAGCACGTTCGCGCGCTACCTGAACGGTCTGGCGGAACGGCTCGACCGGGGTGGCGGCTGGTACGGCGTCTTCTGGCAGCGCGATCCCGTCGGCATGCGGGCCTGCTTCGAGGGGGCGGAGGTCCCGCCCTGGGACGTGGTGGAAGCGCTCCTCCAGGACCTCACGACCGCGTGGGGTGCCGAGGAGGCGTGGTCGGAGACGGTACGCGCGCGGCGACTCCACGCCGCCGCGATCGCCGCCCACGACCGGCGACCGGGCGCCCGTGAGGCGCTGCGTGGCCGGCTGGAGCTGATGCTGCGGGAGCGGGCACACGCGGCGCGGCGCGGTGAGGAGCTGGTGGCCCGGCTGTCCGTGACGGTGGAGGGCTCCCCGGAGGCGGAACGGCTCGCCCACGACCTGGCCTGGGTGCGCGACGACCACGCCCGCGCGGCGGCCCGCACCGATGAACTCCGTACCCGGCTCGCGGCACTCCCCCCGGAGCACACCGAAACGGCGCCCGGTGCGGCCCCGGCGTCCGAGGCCCCGCGGGACCCGGCTCCCGAGGCCCGGCAACCGGGCACGGCGGGCGGGCGGTGGCCCTGGAACCGGACCGGCGGCACGGCGGCCAGGAAGCGGCCCCGGGGCGCGCGGTACGCGTGGCTCGACGCGCCCGAGGAGGACGGGGCGCCCGAGGAGGACGGGGCGACGGGCGAGGACGGGGCGGCCGGGGCGGCGGCGTGGGGCGAGGCCGTCGCCGTACCCGACCTGCCCGTCGCCGCCGCCGTACCGCGAGGGGCCCGGTTCGGCGGCGCCCCGGCCGGCGACGAGGCGCAGCCCGAGCGGGCCGAGCGGGCCGAGCGGTCCGAGCGGGCCGAGGAGGAGCGCCGCGCCGTACACGAGGCGGCCCGGCGGGCGGCCCGCGAGGACGCCCGTCGCACCGTCGGCGCGCTCACCGGGCTGCGGGCGGAGGGCCGCGGTGGCGAGGCGCACGTCCTGCTCTGCGAGGCCGCCGCCCGGCCCGCCCCCTGGCTGCCGGTGCTCGCCGACGAGCTCGAACGCGCCGGCCTCGCGGCCGACTGGGCCACCCTCCTGTGGGAGACGGCGTCCCTGGCGCCCGAGCACTTCGTCACCGTCGCCCATGAGCTCGTCGCGGCCGGCCGCGACCAGGACGCACGGCAGCTGCTGCGGCAGGGGGTGGCCCGTCCCATCGGCGAGACGGCCGCCGCCGTGCTGGCGCTCGACGAGGGTGGCCGGGACGCGCACGCTTGGGCGCTGCTCGACGCCTTCGTACGGTCCCGTACGGCCGAGGACGCCGCCCGGCTCGCCGCGTACGCCCCGCACCGCCTGGTGCCCCGGCTCCTCACCGCGGCCCGCGAGGTCCCCTCGCACGAACGCCACCTCGTCCACGCGCTGCGCGTCGCCGGGTTCACCGGCGCCTGAGGCGCCCGCAGCCCGCCCGGAGCGCCCCGGGGTCGGCCGCGGCACCTGCCCGGGCCCATGCCCGAGTGAGCCCGGAATCCGGACGGTGTCGACCACTCGGGTACGAAACATGATCGACTCCGTCGGTTCACGGCGGCGGTCTTGCTCCGCGATGTGACGAGGCTTACGTTCGCTTTCTACGCACCGCGTCTACGTGCGTAGAGGCTCTCTGACGCCGTGCCGAAGGAGCAGCTCATGTCCCACGTCGTGCGCGCCGCCCTCGTTCAGGCCACCTGGACCGGCGACACCGAATCCATGATCGCCAAGCACGAGGAGCACGCCCGCGAGGCGGCCCGGCAGGGTGCCAAGGTCATCGGGTTCCAAGAGGTGTTCAACGCCCCGTACTTCTGCCAGGTCCAGGACCCGGAGCACTACCGCTGGGCCGAGCCCGTACCGGACGGCCCGACCGTCCGCCGCATGCGGGACCTCGCCCGCGAGACCGGCATGGTGATCGTCGTCCCCGTCTTCGAGACGGAGGGGCCCGGCTTCCACTACAACACCGCCGCCGTCATCGACGCCGACGGCTCCTACCTCGGCAAGTACCGCAAACACCACATCCCCCAGGTCGAAGGGTTCTGGGAGAAGTACTACTTCAGGCCCGGCAACCTCGGCTGGCCGGTCTTCGACACCGCCGTCGGCCGGGTGGGCGTCTACATCTGCTACGACCGCCACTTCCCCGAAGGCTGGCGCCAACTCGGCCTGAACGGCGCCCAGCTGGTGTACAACCCCTCCGCCACCCACCGGGGCCTGTCCGCCCACCTCTGGCAGCTGGAGCAGCCCGCCGCCGCCGTCGCCAACCTGTACTACGTCGCCGCGATCAACCGGGTCGGTCAGGAGGAGTACGGCGACAACGACTTCTACGGCACCAGCTACTTCGTCGACCCGCGCGGCCGGTTCGTCGGCGACCCCGCCTCCGACAAGGAGGAGGAGCTGATCGTCCGCGACCTCGACTTCCGCCTCATCGACGACGTACGACAGACATGGGCGTTCTACCGGGACCGCCGCCCCGACGCGTACGACGGGTTGGTGAAACCGTGATGAGCGATCTGTACGCGCGCCACAAGGCCGTCGTCCCCGACTGGGTCGCCCTCTACTACCGGGACCCCATCGAGATCACCCACGGCGAGGGCCGCCACGTGTGGGACGCGAGCGGCAAGCGCTACCTCGACTTCTTCGGCGGCATCCTCACCACCATGACCGCCCACGCCCTCCCCGAGGTCACCAAGGCCGTGACCGAGCAGGCCGGACGGATCATCCACTCCTCCACCCTCTACCTCAACCGCCCCATGGTGGAGCTCGCCGAGCGCGTCGCCCACCTCTCCGGCATCCCCGACGCGCGCGTCTTCTTCACCACCTCCGGCACGGAGGCGAACGACACCGCCCTGCTCCTGGCCACCGCGTACCGCCGCTCCAACCAGATCCTGGCGATGCGCAACAGCTACCACGGCCGCTCCTTCTCGACCGTCTCCGTCACCGGCAACCGCGCCTGGTCGCCGACCACCCTCTCCCCGCTGCAGACGCTGTACGTCCACGGCGGCGTCCGCACCCGGGGCCCTTACGCCCACCTGAGCGACGCGGATTTCATCACCGCGTGCGTCGCGGACCTGGAGGACCTGCTCGGGCACACCGGCGACGCCGCCGCGCTGATCGCCGAACCGATCCAGGGCGTCGGCGGATTCACCTCCCCACCCGACGGGCTGTACGCCGCGTTCCGCGAGGTCCTCGCCCGCCACGGGGTCCTGTGGATCGCCGACGAGGTACAGACCGGCTGGGGCCGCACCGGCGACCACTTCTGGGGCTGGCAGGCGCACGCGCGGAGCGGCCCGCCCGACATCCTCACCTTCGCCAAGGGCATCGGCAACGGCATGTCCATCGGCGGGGTCGTCGCCCGCGCCGAGGTGATGAACAGTCTGAACGCCAACTCCATCTCCACCTTCGGCGGTTCACCCATCACCATGGCGGCCGGTCTCGCCAACCTCTCCTACCTCCTGGAACACGACCTCCAGGGCAACGCCCGGCGCGTCGGCGGCCTGCTCATCGAGCGGCTGCGCGCCATCGGGGCGAGCAGCGCGCTGGTACGGGAAGTACGCGGGCGCGGGCTGATGATCGGCGTCGAGCTGGTGAAGCCCGGTACGGACGAGGCCCACCCGGAGGCGGCGGCAGCGGTCCTCGAAGCGGCCCGCGAGGCCGGCCTGCTCATCGGGAAGGGCGGCGGACACCACACGAGTGCCCTGCGCATCGCCCCGCCCCTGTCCCTGACCGTGGCCGAGGCGGAGGAGGGCGCGGCCATCCTCGAAGGGGCCCTGCGCTCCCTCTGACCGCGCCGACGCCATGCGACCGGCGCCGCCGCCCGCGCCGACGCCACCACCGCGCCGGAGCCGGCGTCGGCGCCCGCCCGCCCGCCGCAGTCCGCACCGGCGCCGCGTCCGCGCCACCGCCCATGCCGCCGAAGCAGCCGAAGGGGGCTCGCCCCGTGAGCACCGTCCGCACCCTCATCCGCAACGGCCTCGTCATCACCGCAGCCGACGAGACGCACGCCGACATCCTGATCGAGGACGGCCGCATCGCCGCCCTCGCCGCCCACGGCACCGCCGTCGCCCAGTCCTGGACCGCCGACCGGACGATCGACGCGACCGGCAAGTACGTCATCCCGGGTGGCGTGGACGCCCACACCCATCTCGACTTCCCCTTCGGCGGGACCTTCTCGTCCGACGACTTCGAGAGCGGCACCCGCGCCGCCGCCTGGGGCGGAACGACCACCATCGTCGACTTCGCCGTCCAGACGGTCGGCCACGGACTGCGGGAGGGGCTGGACGCCTGGCACGCCAAGGCCGACGGCAGATGCGCCATCGACTACGCCTTCCACATGATCGTCTCCGATGTGAACGACCATTCGCTCAAGGAGATGGACCTGCTGGTGGAGGAGGGCGTCACCTCCTTCAAGCTCTTCATGGCCTACCCCGGCGTCCTCTACAGCGACGACGGCCGGATCCTGCGCGCCATGCAGCGCGCCTCCGTCAACGGCGGGCTGATCATGATGCACGCCGAGAACGGCATCGCCATCGACGTCCTCATCGAGCAGGCCCTGGCCCGCGGTGAGACCGATCCCCGCTTCCACGGCGAGGTCCGCAAGGCGCTGCTGGAGGCGGAGGCGACCCACCGCGCCATCCAGCTCGCCCGCGTCGCGGGCGCACCGCTGTACGTCGTGCACGTCTCCGCCGAGGAGGCCGTCGCCGAGATCACCGCCGCCCGCGACAAGGGCCTCGACGTCTTCGGCGAGACCTGCCCGCAGTACCTCTTCCTCTCCACCGACAACCTCGCCGAGCCCGGCTTCGAAGGCGCGAAGTACGTGTGCAGTACGCCGCTCAGGCCGCGCGAACACCAGGCGGCACTCTGGCGGGCCCTGCGCACCAACGACCTCCAGGTCGTCTCCACCGACCACTGCCCGTTCTGCTTCGCCGGTCAGAAGGAGCTGGGCCGCGGTGACTTCTCCAGGATTCCCAACGGACTGCCGGGCATCGAGAACCGCATGGACCTGCTCCACCAGGGTGTCGTCGACGGTCACATCAGCCGCCGCCGGTGGATCGAGATCGCCTGCGCGACCCCGGCGCGGATGCTCGGCCTGTACCCCAAGAAGGGCACCATCGCTCCCGGCGCCGACGCCGACGTCGTCATCTACGACCCGCACGCGGAGCAGACGCTGTCCGTGGAGACCCACCACATGAACGTCGACTACTCGGCGTACGAGGGGAGGAGGGTCACCGGGCAGGTGGAGACCGTCCTGTCACGCGGGGAGGTCGTCATCGACCGGCGCGCCTTCACCGGCCGGGCGGGGCACGGCCTCTACACACCACGCTCCACCTGCCAGTACCTGAACTAGGAGGCCCGCCCGTGGACTTCGGACTCGTCCTGCAAACCGATCCGCCCGCCTCGGCGGTCGTCGGGCTCATGCGGCGCGCGGAGCGCAACGGCTTCCGCTACGGCTGGACCTTCGACTCCGCCGTGCTGTGGCAGGAGCCCTTCGTCATCTACAGCCAGATCCTCGAACACACCAGGAAACTGACCGTGGGTCCCATGGTCACCAATCCGGGGACCCGGACCTGGGAGGTCACCGCCTCCACGTTCGCCACCCTCAACGACATGTTCGGCAACCGCACCGTGTGCGGCATCGGCCGCGGTGACTCCGCGATGCGGGTCGCCGGCCGCAAGCCCAACACCCTCGCCCGGCTCGGCGAGGCCATCGACGTCATCCGTGATCTCGCGGAGGGCCGCGAGGCAGTCGTCGACGGCGAACCCGTCCGCATCCCCTGGGCCGGGAACGGCAGGCTGCCGGTGTGGATGGCGGCCTACGGGCCGAAGGCGCTCGCGCTCGCGGGCCGGAAGGCGGACGGCTTCATCCTCCAGCTCGCCGACCCGTTCCTCACCGAGTGGATGATCAAGTCGGTCCGGCAGGCCGCCGAGGAGGCGGGCCGCGACCCGGCCTCGATCACGGTCTGCGTCGCCGCGCCCGCGTACGTCGGCGACGACCTGGACCACGCCCGGGCCCAGTGCCGGTGGTTCGGCGGCATGGTCGGCAACCACGTCGCGGACCTGGTGGGCCGGTACGGCGAGCACTCCGGGCTGGTGCCCGAGGCCCTGACCTCGTACATCAAGCAGCGCCAGGGGTACGACTACAGCCACCACGGCCGCGCCGGGAACCCGTCCACCGACTTCGTCCCCGACGAGATCGTCGACCGCTTCTGTCTGCTGGGGCCGCCCACCGCCCACATCGAGAAGCTGAGGACGCTCCGTGACCTGGGCGTCGACCAGTTCGCGGTGTACGACATGCACGACGCGAAGGAGGCGACGATCGACGCGTACGGCTCCGAGATCATCCCCGCGCTGAACTCCTGACCGTCTCCCGGGAGCCCCACGCCCCGCACGGCCTCGTTCCGCCCCCGGGGAGAGGGTCCGGCCGACCGGGACCGGCCGACCGGGACCGGCCGACCCGGACCGGCCGACCCGGACCGGCCGGCCTGAAGGGCGGAACGGACCGCTGACACAGTTCCTTACCGTCCAGTAGGCTCCGCCCATGTCTGCCGACGCCATAGCCGGACTCGCCGACCACGCACGGGCTCTGACGGAGGGTCAGATAACTTCCGTCGCCCTGGTCCAGGCCTCCCTCGACCGGATCGAAGCCGGCCGGGCCACCGTCAACGCCTTCCGCTGCGTACGCGCCGAGGCCGCCCTCGCCGAGGCCGAGGACGCCGACCGCAGGCTCGCGGCGGGGGAGCGGCTGCCGCTGCTCGGCGTCCCGGTCGCCGTCAAGGACGACACCGACGTGGCCGGTCTGCCCACCCGCTTCGGCTGCGCCGGCGACATCCCGCCGGCCACCTCCGACGGGGAGGCCGTGCGCCGGCTGCGCGCCGCCGGCGCCGTCATCGTCGGCAAGACCAACTCCTGTGAGCTCGGCCAGTGGGCCTTCACCGAAGGCCCCGCCTTCGGCGCCACCCGCAACCCGTGGAACACCGACCACACCCCCGGCGGCTCGTCCGGCGGCTCGGCAGCGGCCGTGGCCGCCGGGCTCGTCTCCGCCGCCCTCGGCTCCGACGGCGCCGGGTCCATCCGCATCCCCGCCGCCTGGACCCACCTCGTCGGCATCAAACCGCAGCGCGGACGCGTCTCCGTCCACCCGTACACCGACTGCTTCGAGGGCCTGACCGTGAACGGCCCCCTCGCCCGCACCGTCGCCGACGCCGCCCTCCTGCTCGACGCCGTCTCCGGCGCCCACCCCGACGAGCCGTACCACCCCGCCCCCATCGACGCCTCCGCCGCCGCCCGCCGCGAGCCCGGCCGCCTCCGTATCGCCCTCGCGTGGCGCTCCGCGTTCACCGCCACCCGCAACCCGCTCCACCCCGGCATACGACGGGCGGTCACCGACCTCGCGGAGGCGCTCGGCCGCCTCGGTCACACCGTCGAGGAGGCCCGCCCGCGCTACGGCCTCATCGGGCTCGGCTTCCTGCCGCGCGCCACCGCGGGCATCGCCGCCTACGCCGACCGGCACCCCGACTCCACGCTGCTGGACCCGCGCACCCGCGGTGCCACCCGCACCGGCCGGCGCCTCGGCGGCCGTGCGCTGCGCGCCGCCCGGGCCCGCGAGGCCCACCAGCACCGCAGGATCGGCGCCCTCTTCGACACGTACGACGTCCTCCTCGCCCCCACCACCGCGGCGCCGCCGCCCCGCATCGGCGCGTTCGACGGCCTGTCGGCCTGGCGCACCGACCTGACGATGGCCGCGGCCTGCCCGTACGCCTGGCCCTGGAACGTCCTGGGCTGGCCCGGCGTGAACGTCCCCGCCGGGTTCACCGCGGACGGGCTCCCCGTCGGCGCCCAGCTCCTGGGCCCCGCCGGCAGCGAGGAACTCCTCATCTCGCTCGCCGCCCAACTGGAGGACGACCGGAAGTGGCACCTCGTCACCCCGCCCGCCACCGCCGTGCGGTGACCCCACCCCGTCAGGGCACGCGCGCGGTCCACTCCGGGGAGGAGAACTTCGTCCACGCCAGATCACGCGCGCGTGCCATCTCCTCGTCCGTGACCGTACCCTCGGACAGGCCGTACCGTTCACGGAACGAACCGATCATCTTCTCGATGACCGTGGCGCGCGGCAGGCCCGTCTGCCGGCGCAACGGGTCCACCCGCTTCCTCGCGCTCCGCGTGCCCTTGTCGGAGAGCTTCTCCCGGCCGATGCGCAGCACCTCCGTCATCTTCTCCGCGTCGATGTCGTACGCCATCGTCACGTGGTGCAGCACCGCGCCGTCCCCGCCCACGACCCGCTTCTGCGCCGCGCCCGCGATCTTGCCCGCGTCCGTGGCGATGTCGTTGAGCGGCTGGTACCACGCCTTGATGCCCATGTCGCCGAGCGCGCCCAGCACCCAGTCGTCGAGATAGGCGTAGCTGTCGCTGAAGGACAGGCCCTGCACGAGGGCGTCCGGTACGGACAGGGAGTACGTGATGGTGTTGCCCGGCTCGATGAACATCGCGCCGCCCCCGCTGATCCTGCGTACCACGGTGACGCCGTGCCGTTCGGCGGCCTGAGCGTCGACCTCGTTGCGCAGCGACTGGAAGCTGCCGATCACGACCGCCGGAGCGCCCCACTCCCACACCCGCAGCGTCGGCGGGCGGCGCCCCGCCGCGACCTCGGCGGTGAGCACCTCGTCCAGCGCCATGTGCAGGGCCGGCGGCTGCGGCCCGTCGTGGACGAGCTGCCAGTCGTAGTCCGTCCAGTCCGTGGCGTGCGCCAGGGCCCGCCGCACGGCGACCCCGATGCCCTCCGTCGTCAGCCCGAACATCTGCGTCCCGGGCGGCAGCGCCGCGTCGATCCGCGCGGCGAGCCCCGACGCGTCCGTGTCGGCGGGCGCACCCTCCAGCGCCTGGTCGATCGCGCCCAGCGCCTCGTCGGGCTCCAGGAAGAAATCCCCGGCCACGCGCACGTGCCGCAGGACACCGTCCTCCGCGTCGAGGTCGACCACGACCAGCTTCCCGCCGGGGACCTTGTACTCACCGTGCACGCCCACACCTCTCCCGTCCGGGGCCGGACCGGCCGTCCTTCAGCGTACGATCCGGCCCGGCCCGCCACCCGGCCGACGCTCCAGGCCCCCTTCGGCAGGGCGGCCTCCACGCCCGGGCGACCGCGATGTCGGAGGGGTGTGGTTGGCTGGAGGCATGATCGATGGACTGCTCGACGGATCCGGTTCCCTGTCCTCCGAGGTCGAGGCGGCGGTGCGCGCCGCGGCCGCGGTGGAGGTCA
The DNA here is from genome assembly GCF_040612535.1 of Streptomyces sp. NPDC006368. Taxonomy (NCBI): domain Bacteria; kingdom Bacillati; phylum Actinomycetota; class Actinomycetes; order Kitasatosporales; family Streptomycetaceae; genus Streptomyces; species Streptomyces sp. NPDC006368. Next base: position 34,053 of record NZ_JBEXQK010000009.1, on the reverse strand, counting down.
TGCCGCGATGGCGGCAGCTCGCCGCGCACGACATCGTCGAGAAGAGCGGCCCGCACGACCTGGTGACGATCGCCGACCGGTCCGCCGAGGCCCACCTCACCGCGTCGCTCACCGCGCTGCTGCCCGGCTCCGTGGTGGTCGGTGAGGAAGCCGTCCACGCCGACCCGGCGGTGTACGACGCGCTCCAGGGCGACGCCCCCGTGTGGATCGTCGACCCGGTCGACGGCACCCGGCAGTTCGTGCGCGGCGAGCCCGGCTTCTGCACGCTGGTCGCGCTCGCGTGGCGCGGCGAGCTCCTGGCGGGCTGGACGTTCGCCCCGGCGCTGGACGAGATGGCCGTCGCGGTGCGCGGACGGGGCGCCCGGGTGAACGGCGCGGTGATCCGGGCGGGGTCTCCCGCGCCCGGCGCGGTGCTGGAGGTCCTGATGTCCCATCCCGACTACACCAGCCCGGAGCAGAAGGCCGCCCTGCTGGGCCTGGGGACCGACCGCGTCCACGCCCGCCCGTGCGGCTCGGCGGGCCTGGCGTACCTGGACGTGGCCCGCGGTGACACCGACGCGATCGCCTTCTCCTGGGAGTACGCCTGGGACCACGCGGCGGGCCTGCTGCTGGTCGAGGAGGCGGGCGGCGCCCACGCCACGCTGACGGGTGAGCCGTTCCGCGTCACGGGCGGCAACGCCCTGCCGTTCACCGCCGCCCGCGACCGGGCCACGGCCGACCGTATCCGCACCCTGCTGACCGCCCGGTAAAGACCGGCACTCGCGGCCCGGGAAGGCCGCGGCGCCGCATATCCTTGAGCCCTTGTGGCCATCGGCTGACGAAGGAGTCCGAAGGTGACGTCGATGCTCGATGCCGTCGTCGTGGGGGCGGGGCCCAACGGACTGACCGCCGCCGCCGAACTGGCCCGCCGCGGCTTCTCCGTCGCCGTCTTCGAGGCCCTCGACACCGTCGGCGGCGGCGCCAGGACCGAGGAGCTCACGCTGCCCGGCTTCCGGCACGACCCGTGCTCCGCCGTGCACCCGCTGGGCGTCGGCTCGCCCGCGTTCAAGGCCCTGCCCCTGGACCGCTACGGGCTGGAGTGGCTGCACCCCGAACTGCCCATGGCACACCCCTTCGACGACGGCTCGGCGGCCGTGCTCTCCCGCTCCGTCGCCGAGACCGCCGCCTCCTTCGGCCCCCGGGACGCCGGCGCGTACCGGCGGCTCGTCGCGCCGTACCTCGACAAGTGGGACACCCTCGCCCGCGACTTCATGTCGCTGCCCCTCACCGCCCTCCCGCGCGACCCCCTCACCCTCGCCCGCTTCGGCATCGACGGCCTGCCGCCCTCCACCTGGCTGATGCGCCGGTTCCGCGACGACCGGGCCCGCGCCCTCTTCGCCGGACTGGTCGCCCACGTCATCGCACCGCTCAACGGCCTCGCCACCGGTGCGGTCGGGCTCGTCTTCGCCCTCGCCGCACACGCCGGCGGCTGGCCCCTCCCGCGCGGCGGCTCCCAGTCCATCTCGGACGCCCTCTGCGCGTACGTGCGGGACCTCGGCGGCACCGTCCACACCGGCTACGAGGTCAAGCGCCTCGACGACCTGCCGCCCGCCCGCGCGTACGTCTTCGACACCTCCCCGACCGCCCTGGCGCGCATCGCCGGATTCGGCCGGTTCTACGACGGTTACCGCTACGGCGCCTCCGTCTTCAAGATCGACTACGCGCTGGACGGCCCCGTCCCCTGGACCGCGACCGAGCCCCGCCGCGCCGGCACCATCCAGGTCGGGCCCAGCTCCCGGGAGATCGACACCGCCCTCCGCCAGGCCGCCGGCGGCACGGCCCCCCGCACCCCCTTCCTCATCACCGCCCAGCCCAGCCTCGTCGACCCGTCCCGGGCACCCGAGGGCAAGCACGTCTTCTGGGCGTACGGCCATGTGCCGCACGCCTGGCGCGGCGACCTCACCGAGGCGATCGAGCGTCAGATCGAGCGTTTCGCCCCCGGCTTCCGCGACCTCGTCCTCGCCCGTGCCACCGCCGGCCCGCCCGAACTGGCCGCCCGCAACGCCAACTACGTCGGCGGCGACATCGCCTGCGGCGCCGCCGGCGGCCTCCAACTGCTGCTGCGCCCCCGCCTGTCCCTCTTCCCGTACCACACGCCCCACCCCGCCGTGTTCCTCTGCTCCTCCGCCACACCACCCGGCCCCGGCGTCCACGGCATGTCGGGACACAACGCCGCCAAGGCCGTCTGGCGCCACCTGCGGGGGAACCGGCGATGAGGCTCACCCTCGTCCGCGGCGACATCACCGAGCAGCACGCCGACGCCATCGTCAACGCCGCGAACTCCTCCCTGCTGGGCGGCGGAGGCGTCGACGGCGCGATACACCGGCGCGGTGGTCCGGAAATCCTCGCCGAGTGCCGCGCGCTGCGTGCCTCCCACTACGGCCGCGGCCTTCCCACCGGCCGGGCCGTCGCCACCACCGCGGGCCGCCTGCACGCCCGCTGGGTCATCCACACCGTCGGCCCGGTGCACAGCGCCGAGGAGGACCGCTCGGACCTGCTGGCCTCCTGCTACCGCGAGTCCCTGCGCGTCGCCGACGAACTGGGTGCCCGCACGGTCGCCTTCCCCGCCATCTCGACCGGCGTCTACCACTGGCCCATGGACGACGCCGCCCGCATCGCGGTCCGGACCGTACGGGCGACGGGGACGGCCGTCGAGGAGGTCAGGTTCGTCCTCTTCGACGAGCGGGCGTACGAGGCGTTCGCCGCGCACATACGGTGACCGCCGCGGACCCGTTCCGTACGGGGCGAACGGCCGCTCCCGGATGCGGTGGCGGCCCGGAGCCCCGACCATCGTCGTAGGGAGGGCCGAGCGGGTCGGCCCGGTTCAGGTTTGCGAGGCCCCCCATGGCGTCCCAGCACCATGCCGGTGCCGCGCACCCCGACGGGCACGGCGGAGCCGGCACCGCGCAATTGTTGCGGGAAGTGGCCCTGGAGGTGTCCCGCAGCGCACGGGACGTCCTCGGCGCCTCCACCCGGGCCGCGGCCGTACTCACCTCGCCGCGGCTGGCGCGCTCCAGCGTGCGCCACCCCCGCAGCGGGATGGCCGCCCAGTGGGCGCTGGTACGCGCCCTGACCCGCGACACCGGTCTCGGCTTCGCGGTGGGCGCGGCGGGGGGCGCCCTCGGCCGCATGGGTCAGGCCGGCGAGATCTGCGGGCGGGAGAGCCTGGCGAACCGGGTCGCCGTGACCTCGCTGCGGCTGCGTGCCGCCGCGGTGCTGACGGAACACCCGGAACTGGGCCGGGACGCGGGCATGCGGCGGCTGATGGACGCCGTGGCCGCCGACCGCGACGTGGACGCGCTGCGCGCCCTGCGCGCGCTGCTCAAGGACAAGGGCGCCGAGCGGGCCATGTCCACGCTGGCGCCCCTCTTCGCCGAACTGTCGGCCATCCGGGCGCTGCTCGACGAGAACCCCCTGAACGACGAGGTCGGCTGGCAGATCGCGACCGGTGAGGCGCTGCACGCCGATCCGTGGTTCGGGATCTCGGCGCGCCACCTCGCCGCCTTCGACGACGGCGAGGGCGCCGCCGTCCCCGTCACCCTGGACGAGGAAGACCGCCGGTCGCTCGCCGAGCGGGGCTCGCTCATGGGCTTCCTCCACAACATCGACCTGCTCCGCACCGACGGCCGCATCCTCATCCAGGACGTGCGCGGGCCGGACGGCGTGCTCCGGCACGTCCTCCAGGCCCCCGGCATGGCCCCCGGAAAGCCGCGCAACGACTCCCCGCAGGACTTCGTCGGCGCGTGGAGCAACCTGTTCGACCCCGAGTCCCCGTACACGCGCGGCATCCTGCTGGCCATCGACGAGTACGGGCTGCCCGAAGGGGCCGACCTGGCGATGATCGGTCACAGCGAGGGCGGCATCGCCCTGATGAACCTCGCGCAGAACAGCGAGTTCTGCCGCCGGTTCCGCGTCACCCACGTGGTCGCGGTGGGCTCGCCCATCGACAACAAGAGGCCCGCCGACCCCCGCACCTGGGTGGCCAGCGTCACCAACCAGCACGACCTCGTTCCCACGCTGGACGGCAGGGGCGCGGGCTCGGGCACGGTGTTCACCCCGCACCCGGACTGGTACGAGGTCGACTACATCGACGCCAGCCACGACTTCCCGCTGTGCCACTCCCTGGGGACGTACATCGACAACCTGGAGGCCGACCTGCCCGAGGCGCGGCGCGACATCGACGACGCGCTGACGCCCTACCGGGGACAGGTGGTGCGCTCGCAGGTCTACCAGCTCAAGGACCGGGCCAACCCGCCGCAGGGCTACCCCCTGATGGCGGTGCCGGTCACCCCCGTGGCCACCACCGCCGGACCGGCCGAGGTCCCGGTGCGGTACTACGACTCGACGGCCGTCGTCGCCTTCTTCGCCGTGGCACCCACCGCGGCGGCCCCCTTGCTGTCCGACGCCTCCTGGATGACCCCGACCCGGTTCGGGCGGCGCGTCCTGGTCGCGCTCTCCGTGTACGAACACCGCTGCGTGAGCCTCGGCGCCTACAACGAGATGAGCCTCGCGGTCCTGGTGAACGACCTGTGGCGGCCCCGGCCGTACGACGTGGTGCGCGACCTGCTGCGCCGGGCGGACACCCGCCGGGCCGGGCGCCAGGTCACGGCCCTGGCCGTCACCACTCCGGAGGCCGAGGCGGTCAGCCGCGAGCTGTGGGGCCAGCCGGCCCGAAGGGCCCTCCTGGACGTCCGGCTGACGGCCAACCGGCTCCGCGCCACCCTGACCGAACCCCTCCTGACCGAACCGGCTCGCGACGAACCCGCCGCGACCGAAGCGGGGCCGACCGGCCCCGGCCTCGCCGAACCGGGCCCGCTTCTCGACTTCAGCGGCGACCTCGGCCCGTACGTGACGGCGCCGCGAGTCGACTCCGTCCTCTACGGCCGCACGGCCGACGCGACCCTGCGCACCCTGGTGCACTGCGCGGGCCGCCAGCGGTTCCACGCGGCGCCCCGGCTGCGCCTGCGCTGCGCCCCCGGCCCGGCGGCGGACGAACACCCGCTGCTGCGGCAGATCCGGGCGCTCGGGCTGGACGGCGCGCGGCCCCTGTTCGTCCTGAGCTCACCGGTGCACCAGGCCCGGCGCGGCGCCGGGGCTCCCCTGCCCCGCTGACCCCGACCCCCGCCGGACCCGAAGAAGCGGCCGAGAAGGCCGGGAGCGCCACGAGACGAGGAGACCGCATGACCATGGACGCCGTGCGCGACGAGGAGCTGTTCTCGCTCGAGGACCGGCTGCGCGCCGAGGTGGACGTACTCGCCGGAGCAGCGCGTCGGCTGGAGGAGCAGGCGGCCAGGCTGGAGGAGCGGCCCGATGTGCCCGACTGGTGCGTGCCTTCCCTGCGCCGGCAGGCGGAGAGCTGCCGCACCGCCGCCGAGGACCTGCGGGGAGCCGCGTCCGTCCTCGGCAGGCACACGGACCGTGCGGCGGGCGCCGCCGGCACCCGGCTGACGGCCGACTGACGGCCGACGAACGCGCGGGCCCCCGCGTCCCGTACGGCGTCGCGAGGACCGGGGACGATACGGCGCGGGTCAGGGCGCGCGCAGGACGAGTGCCGTGTTCTGGCCGCCGAACCCGAACGACGTGCTCAGCGCCGTTCCCATCCGGGCCGGGCGGGGCCGCCCGATGACGACGTCCAGCTCCGCGCCGCTCTCCTGGGCTCGCAGGTTGGCCGTCGGCGGGATCGTACGGTGCTGGAGGGTCAGCACCGTCAGCGCCGCCTCGATGGCGCCCGCGGCGCCGAGCGCGTGACCGATGACGCTCTTGTTGGCGGTGACCGCCGGCTCGTGCGGGAACAGCCGGCGCAGCAGCCGGGCCTCGGTGGTGTCGTTGAGCGGGGTCGAGGTGGCGTGCGCGTTGACGTGGTCGATGTCCGCCGCCGAACAGCCGGCGTCGTCCAGCGCGGCCAGCACCGCCGCCTGAGCGCCACGGCCCTCCGGATGGGGAGCGGCGGGGTGGTGGGCGTCGGCGCTCGCCCCGTAGCCCGCCAGGTAGCCGCGTACCCCGGCGCTGCGCCGGTGGGCGTCCTCGGCGCGCTCCAGCACCAGCACGGCGGCGCCCTCACCGGGGACGAAGCCGTCCCGTTCGGTGTCGAAGGGCCGGGACGCCGCGGCCGGGTCCGAACGCCGCGAGGACATGGCCCGCATCTGGCCGAAACACGTGGTCGTCATCCGGCTGCGGGCGGACTCGCTCCCGCCCGCCAGCGCGATGTCGCAGCGTCCGGCCCGCAGCAGGTCCAGCGCCGTCCCGATGGCGGTCGCCCCGGAGGCACAGGCGCTGCTGGTGGTGAAGTTGACGCCGTGCGCCCCGAGGTCGAGCGCCACCTCCGCGGCGGCCATGCTCGGCACGCTGCGGGTGATCTGGTACGGCGAGACGCGGTCGCTGCGGTTGTCGTGGAGGAGCCGGAAGGGCTCCTCGTAGGAGTGCAGGCTGTTGCTGCCCACGCCCAGGACGACCGCGACGCGTTCACTGCGCCACCGCGCCGGGTCCAGACCGGCGTCGCGCACCGCCTGGCGCGCGGCGACCACCGCCATCTGGGCGTACGGATCGAGGCGCCGCGACACCGCGTGGCCGAGCAGCGCGCGGACCGAGAAGTCCGGGACCGCGCAGGAGAAGTCGGTCCGCAGTCCCTGGAGGACCGGGTCGGGGCGCGCCACCGACGTACCGCGGAGCATCGTCGCCCAGGAGGAGTCGAGACACGCCCCCGCCGGTGACAGGAGCCCGATGCCGGTGACGGCCGCGTCGCGCGTACTGGGGTCCAACGGGCAACCTCCGTCAGGCGGGAAGACAGGACCGCGTCCACGCCCTCCGTCCGGGGCGGGTGGGCGCGGCGCGGTGACCGGACGGACCTCACCTTTCACCACGTCCGCCCGCCGCGGCGCCACCCGATCGCCGCGACACACCGGGCGGGCACGGCATTCACCCCGCCGTGTGATCACCGCCGGTCCTGGCGGGACCGGCGTCACGCGCGACGGTGCCCTCCGTCGCGTCTGCCGCGTCCGGTGCCAGGAGCCGGGCGGCGAGCCGGTCCCGGTCCGGCCAGCGGACGTCATGGGCCCACCCCAGGCGCTCGAAGAGCCGGATGAGCGTGGCCGTCGCGTCGAACTGGCCGCGCAGCGCACCGTGCCGGGCGCTGGTCGGGTCGGCGTGGTGCAGGTTGTGCCAGCCCTCGCCGAACGTCAGCAGCGCCACCCAGCCCACGTCGCGTGACTGGTCCCGGCTCCGGTAGTGCTGCCGGCCGAACGCGTGGGCGACGGAGTTGACCGACCAGGTGACGTGGTGGACGACGGCATAACGGACGAGGCTGCCCCAGAAGAAGGCGGTGGCGGCGCCGTGCCACGACATCGTCCACAGGCCCCCGACGAGCGGCGGCAGCGCGAGCGACACGGCCACGGTGAGCCAGTACCAGCGGTCCAGACGGCTGATGTCGGGATCGCGCAGGATGTCGGGCGCGTAGTGCGCCATGTCCGCCCGCCGCCGCCGCGCGAACCAGCCGATCTGCGCGTGCCACAGCCCCCGCAGGAGCGCCCGGCGGCCGGTGCCGAAGGCCCACGGCGAATGCGGGTCGCCCTCCCGGTCCGAGAACTGGTGGTGGCGGCGGTGCTCGGCGACCCAGAGCGCGACCGGCCCTTCCATCGCCATGCCGCCGGCCAGCGCGAGCGCGACGCGCAGCGGCCGCTTCGCCTTGAAGGACTGGTGCGTGAAGTGACGGTGGTAGCCCGTCGAGATACCCGCGATCGACACCGCGTACATGCCCAGCCCGAGCGCCACGTCGAGCGGCCCGGCGCCCCACTCCCAGGCGACCGGCAGGGCGGCGGCGAGCAGCACGAACGGCAGGATGATGATGCCCACCAGGTAGCCCGTGTACTCCGCGCCCGTCACCCGCACGGTGCCACCCGAGGGGTCCGCCGAAGATGCGGCCGTCATCGCGGCGCCCCCGATCGCCCGCCCGATCGCCCGCCCGGTCGCCTGCCCGGTCGCCTGCCCGGTCGCCCACCCGTGCTCCCGCCCGTGCTCCCGCCCGGGCGGGAGGCCCGCCTCACGGCCCGCGCCGGGCCGCCGCGCGTGAGGACCCCGCTCCCCGGCGCGGGCGCCCCCGGCGCCGGGGGCATCACCGGTGGTTCGCCTCGTCGAAGCATGCTGTGCGCCCTCCTGTCCCTGCCGGGGCCGGTCCCCGGCGGCCCCATGCTGGGCGGTCACCCCCGCGGGGGGACGGCGGCGCGCGGCGGGGCCCGTGTGCCGGGCGGATCATTCACACCCCCGCCGCGACCGGCGTGCGGGCGCCGCACCCGCGTGCCGTAATGGGAGGGAATCCGCCGGCGACCGCTTTTCCGCGTCGCCCTGCCACGTCTGGTGGGCCCCATGGACTTTCTCGCGGAGTACGACGCGATCCCGCAGACCGACGCCGCGCTCCGCGTCGGCCTGCTGCGACAGCGCATGAAGACCGAAGGACCCGCCCTCCTGCGCGAACTGCGCGCACGCCGGCCCGTGTTCGCCACCCCCGTCGGCGTCTTCGTCACCCGGATGCCCGATGTGGTGGAGGTGCTGTCCACGCCCGACGTGTTCACCGTCGGCGTGTACGGACCGACGCTGGAGGAGGCGCTGCACGGGCCGTTCATGCTCGCCCGGGACGGCGCCGATTTCCACTGGCACGACCGCGCCCACGCCCAGCTGATGCTGCCCGCCGAGGACTTCGCTCCGGTCCGCAGGCTCACCGCCCGCCTCGCCGACCACGCCCTCGACCGGGCGGACAGGGCGGCGCGCGCCGAGGGCCGCACGACCTTCGACTACATCCAGGAGTACGCGGCCCCGGTCGCCGCGCGGGTCGCGAGCGAGTACCTCGGCTTCACGGACGTCCCCGAGGAGACGCTCCACACCCTCTCCCAGCGGGTGCAGTGGGCCGTCTTCGTCAACCCGGACAGGAACCCCGAGGTGCACGCCTCCGGCGTGGCGGCCGGCAAGGAGCTGCACGACCTGGTCGCCGGCGTCATCCACCGGCGCCGCGCCGGGACGGGCACCGCCGACGGGACGCCCCGGGACGTACTCGACCGGATGCTGCGCACCGTCCTGCCACCGGGCACCGGCCCCGAACTGGACGAGGAGCGGATCAACCACCAGCTCGTCGGTTACCTGATCGGTTATCAGCAGAACGCCACCCAGTGCGCGGCGACGGCGCTGAAGGAACTCGCCGCCCGCCCCGACGCGCTGGCCGAGGCGGAGCGGCTGGCCGGCGGCGACGACACCGCGGCCTTCGACGGCTACGTCTGGGAGGCCCTGCGCTTCCACCCCTTCGTGCCGTCGACGCCGAGGCTCTGCGTCCGCGACCACGTTCTGGCCGCCGGGACACCGCGCGAGACCCCGCTCGCCGCGGGGACCGTCGTCCACGCGCACATGGCGTCGGCGATGTTCGACGAGACGGCTGTCGACGACCCGTACGCCTTCCGCCCCGACCGGACACCCGTGCACAACCTGGTGCTCGGCCACGGGGCCCATGACTGCGTCGGCAAGTACCCGGCCCGCGCGATCGTCCCCGAGATGGTGCGACGGGTGCTGCTGCGCCCCGGCGTCAGGCCCCTGCCGGGGCCCGAGGGGGCCATGGACTACGCGGGCACCCCGTATCCGCAGCACTACACCGTGACGACGGGCACCGCACCCCTCTCCTGAGCCCTCCGGAGACACGGGGGGGGGCCGGACACGCAGACCCCACCGGCCGCCCGGGGGGCCGAGCAGAGAGCAGGCACACAGATGACCACCACCTCCCGCCGGACGGCCTCCGTGACCGACGACGGCCGCGACCCGTCCACCCGCAACGGCCGCGACCCGTCCCGGGACGGGCTGCGCAACCGCGTCGAGGCACACGTCCTCACCCACTACGCGCCCTTGTGGCGGGCGGTGCAGGGAAACCGGTGGCTGTATCGCAAGGCCAACGCCGTACTGACCGACCGGGCCATCCTCAAGGCGCCCCCGCGCCCCAACCCGCTGAGCACGATGGCGCCGTACACCTCGTGGATCTCCCTCACGGACCGCTCCTTCGTAGGCCGTCACCTCCCCCCGGACACCGCCGCCCACCCGGGGCGCCCCGCGCCCGAGCGGACGGCCGAGCTCTTCCGCCGCGACGGCGCCGGAGGGACCTGCGCCCGTTCGACCGCGCTGCTGCCCGCCTTCGCCCAGTGGTTCACGGACGGGTTCCTGCGCGGGCACGGCCGGGGCGGCGACCCGCGGCGCACCGACTCACCCCACACCATCGACCTGGTGCAGCTGTACGGGGCCGACGCGGAGGTCACCTCCTGCCTGCGGGAGTTCGAGGGCGGACGGCTGAAGAGCCGCACCGTCAACGGCGGGGAGTTCCCACCGCTGCTCTGCGAGAACGGACGGATCAAGCCCGAGTTCAGCGCGCTCGAACCGGTCCGCTGGGACGACGTGCCCGAGCCGCTGCGCGACACCGTGTTCGCCACCGGCGGCGACCGGGCGCACGCCCACATCGGCCCGATGCTCGTGAACGTGCTGTTCCTGCGGGAGCACAACCGGATCGCCGGGCTGCTGTCCCGCGCCCACCCGGACTGGGACGACGAGCGCGTCTTCCAGACCACCCGCAACATCCTGGTGGTGATGACGATCCGGCTCGTGCTGGAGGAGTACATCAACCACCTGACCCCCTACCACTTCCGCTTCATCCTCGACCCCACGCGCACCGTCAAGTCCCCCTGGCACCGGGAGAACTGGTCGACCATCGAGTTCAGCCTGGTCTACCGCTGGCACAGCCTCATCCCCTCCACCTACCGGATCGCGGGCCGGGACGTGCCGCTGCTCCACACGCTCGCCAACGGCCGCATCGTGGAGGAACGCGGCCTGGGGCCGCTCTTCGACGACCTCTCCCGCCAGCCCGCGGGACGGATGAGCCTGTTCAACACCGACCCTCTGCTGCTGCCCATCGAGACCCGCAGCGTCGCGGTGAGCCGGGAGCTCCAGGTGGCGTCCTACAACGACTACCGCGAGCACTTCGGCTTCCCGCGCGCCACCGACCTGCGCCAGATCTCCGGGGACCCGGTGGTGCGCGAGGCGCTGCACGACCTGTACGCCGACGTGGACGAGCTCGACCTGTACGTCGGCATCTTTGCCGAGGACGCCCGGCACGGCAGCCTCTTCGGCAACCTCCTCGGCCGGGTCATCGGCATCGACTCGTTCTCCGAGGCCCTCACCAACCCGCTGCTGTCACCGAGGCTGTTCACCCCGGAGACGTTCTCACCCGAAGGGCTGGACATCCTGCGCCGGACCCGCTCGCTGTCCGACCTCGTCCACCGCAACAAGCCGGAGGACGACGGGCGTTACCTGGTGTCCCTCGGCGTCAAGCACACATAGCTCCCTTCTGGGGACCCGGAGACCGTCACTCGGAACAGCAGGAACCGTGGCGCAGCGTCCGGTTGACGGTGAGCCACGCCGCGTGCTCCTCGGCCCCGCCGGGCGGCGGGGCGAGGTGAGCGGCGAGCAGGTCGGCCTGGTGGTGGGGGATCCCGCCGCGGAACACCAGGGGCGTCCGGGGCAGGACGTCGAAATCGGTGAAAGGGTCACCGTCGACGACGGTGAGGTCGGCCAGCTTGCCCGCTTCGACGGTGCCCAGATCGTCGTCGAGGCCGAACACCCGGGCGGGCGCGGTGGTGACGGTGCGCAGCGCCTCGGCGGCCGTGAAGCCGTGGGCGTGCAGCGCGCGCAGGGCGAGGTGGAGGTGGAGCCCGGTGGGGGTCAGGGGCGCGTCGGTGCCCAGGGCGAGCGTGGCGCCGTGGGCGAGGAACCGTCGGTACGTGCCCATCTCCTGCGCCAGCATCCGCAGCTGACGCCGGGTGGGGGGCGTCGCGGCGGTCTCGCGGATGTGAGCGGCGTCCCAGGGGGCCATGAGGACCGATACGCGCGGGTCGTCCGCCAGGGCCGGGTGGGCGCCGAGCAGCGGCAGGGCGCTGAACGGCGTGGCGACGAGGGAGAAGGCGCCGTCGGCGTACTGCTCGATCACATCCGGGTGGCTGTGCCCGAGGGGCGTGACGGCGTGCCCGTACTCCAGCCGCTGGGTCGCCTGGAGGTGGGTGGTCAGGTGCTGGCCGGCGTGGCGGCCGGGGAAGCACAGATGGCTGCCGCTGGGGACGCCGAGCCGACGGGCGGTACGCGCCGCCTCGGCCATGATCCACCCGGGCGCGCGGACGTAGGTCTTGACGAAGTCGGTGTCCAGGGCGGCGGCCCGCCGCAGCGTGCGCTGCACCCCGTCGCGGGTACGGTGCGCGCGGCCCATGGTGTACGCGACGCGGGAGCCGTCGATGAGCTCGGTGCCGGTCAGCAGCCGCGGCCCGGCGCAGTGACCGCCGTCGAGGGCCTCCCGCAGCCCGGCGGACTCGTGGACGGAGCCGCCCATGGAGGCGGTGGTGGTGATGCCGTAGGCGAGCGCCAGCACCTGCTGCCGGGCCCCGTACTGCGGCAGGTAGGGGTGGATGTGACTGTCGATCAGGCCGGGGACGACGGTCCGGTCGGACGCGTCGATGACCCGACCGGCCGCACGCCGTGAACCGCGGGGCTCGACGGCGGTGATCCGATTGCCCGTCAGCAGGATGTCGACGTCCTGCCGGGGGTGTTCACCCGTGCCGTCCCACACCTGCCCGGCGCGGATCAGCACGGTCTCACGCGCCGGCGGGACGCGGCGGCGCGTGGTGAGGTCGAGGGGGACGCTCCGGGGTCCGGCGCCGTCGAGGTCCGTCAGCCGCAGCCGGCCCTCGGAGACGTACAGCAGGGTACGGGAGTCCGCCGCCCACGTGGGGTGGTCGGCGGGCTCGTCGGACAGCTGACGCGGAGCCCCGGCCGGCGACCCGTCCGCGGCGACGGGCATCACCCACAGCGCGGACTCCACGACCAGCGCCATCCAGTGCCCGTCGGGGGACCAGACCGGCCCGGACGCGTGCCGGTCGGACAGCGACTGGTGTTCCGCGGGCAGGTGACGCGTCTCCGCGCCGGTGGTGGTGTCGATGACCCGGATGAGGTTGTACCCCTCGCGGAAGCGCTGGTTGAGCCGGTTGCGGTCGCAGAAGGCCACATAGCGGCCGTCCGGCGACCAGGTGGGCGCTCCGGGAGGGCCTCCGCCGCCGAGAGGGGCGGCCAGGGTGCGATGGGTGCCGGCGGCCAGGTCGTGGAGCAGCAGGTTCCCCGTGACGTCCTGGCACGCCAGCCGGGCGCCGTCCGGTGACAGCACCGGATTGAGCCGCCCGCCGCCCGCCAGCACGGTGTCACGGCCGTCGGTCACACCGTGTCGGTGCACGGCCATCAGCCCGTCCCGGTCGGTGCAGTACAGGACGGAGCGCCCGTCGGGCGCCCAGGACGCCATGCGCAGGTAGTGGGTGGGCCCGGCCTGCACCAGCTTGCGCGGGGCCGAGCCGAGCTTCATCACCCACAGGGCGTTCAGCGCCCCGAAGGCCACGCTTCTCCCGTCGGGCGACAGCGCGGGCACGTCGATGCCCCGCACCGGGCGCGCGGCGGTGGAGTCCCAGTCGCGCCGCTTGGGCCGGTGGCGGGGGAGAGGGGCGGGCAGACGGGCGGTGAACGCGATGTCCTCGACAGCGGGGACGCCCGAGGACGCCGCGGACGGGGACGGGGGGACGTGGCGGGTACGGATACGGCCGTCGGCCACGTACAGCAGCCGGTCCTCGGCGATCCACGAGGGCGGGGCCGCGGCCACGTCCTCCTCCGTGGTCACGGCACGTCCGTCGACCATGAGCGCGGCTGCGGACGCGGGCTGGGAGGCCGCGTCGCTGGTGCCGGTCAGGTGGAGGTAGGCCATCCGGCCGTCCGGCGAGATCGTCGGGCACAGCACCCGGCCCTCCTCGACCGTGCGCACCACGCTCACCCTGCCCCCGGAGGCGGGGACCCGGGCCAGCGTCCGCCCTCCATCGGTGCCACCGCCCGGTCGGTGGTGGGCGCGCACGAACACCACCTGCCGCCCGTCGGGCGTCCAGGCGGGGTCGTAGTCCTCGAAGGGGCCCTCGGTCAGCCGCGTTAGCCGGCCACTGCGGAGGTGGAGGGTCCAGATCGCGAAGGAACTGCCCGTCACCGGGTCGCCACCGCGTTCGGAGGAGAACGCCAGCCGCGTCCCGTCCGGTGACCACGCCACGCCCCGGTCGTCCCACGGCCCGGCGGTCAGCTGCCGCAGCCGCGTCCCGTCCGGACGGATCACCCACAGGTGGAAGGCGCCGGAGCGGTAGGCGCACAGCGCCACCAGCGACCCGTCCGGCGCGACGGTCGGCCGGGTCGGTTCGAGGTCCCAGTCGGTGAGCTGGACGGCCTCGCCGCCCCGGCGGGGGACGCGCCACACGATCCCCTGGATCTCCGCGACGAGCCAGTCCCGGCCGGCCGCGGCGGAGACCGAGCCGCCCGTGATCGAGGAGCTCCGCAGAGTCGGCCCGGTCGCCGCCACCGCCGACAGCGGGGGCGCCGCGGCCGCCACCCCGACGACGGCCACGGTCTGGAGGAATCCGCGCCGGTTCACGTCATGCTCCACCGAAGAACCCTCCTTGCCCGGCACAGACCGGTGAGTCGTCACGACAGCCTTGGGAAGCGTTCCGCCTCACGGCCGGGAGGATGCGCCGACGCACGCAAGCTGTCTGCTTTTCACCCATGCCGGTGAGCGGGGCGGCCGGTCCGGAAGGCCCGTGCCGGACGTCACTGCCCGGCGAGGCCGGTGTGGGCGATGCCGCGGACGATCTGCCGCTGGAACAGCATGAAGATCACCAGCAGTGGCAGCCCGGCGATCACCAGTGAGGCCATGATCTGGGCGTAGCGGACGCCGAAGGACGACTGGACGGTGACCAGGCCCACGGGCAGCGTCATGCCGTTCGGGTCGGTGGTCACGAGGAACGGCCAGAGGAAGTTGTTCCAGGTGGAGATGAAGGTGAAGATGGCCACGGCCGCGAGCACCGGCCGCGACAGCGGCATGACGATCGTCCAGAAGACCCGCCACCGCCCGGCCCCGTCGACGAACGCGGCCTCCTCCAGCTCCCGTGGCACACCCTCGAAGAACTTCACCAGGATGAACACCATGGCCGGCACGGCCACCTGGGGCAGGATCACTCCCCAGTAGGTGTCCACCAGCCCGAGCTGCACCATCTCCGCGAACAGCGGCGCGATCAGCACCTGCGGAGGGACCATGATGCCCGCCAGCACCAGCCCGAACAGCGCCTTGCGGCCACGGAAGTCGGTGCGGGTGAAGCCGTACGCGGCCATGGCGCACAGGAGCACGGTGAGCACGGTCGTTGTGGCGGAGACGTACACGGAGTTCAGGGTCCAGCGCAGCAGGTCGCCGGACTCCCACACCTTGGCGTAGGCGTCGAAGGTGAGGGTGGAGCCGACCCACTCCAGGGGTGTCCTCGTCGTCTCGCCCTCCGGTTTCAGCGAGGTCGCCACCGCCCAGGCCAGCGGCAGCAGCCAGGCCGCGGCGAGGGCGAGGGCGACGGCCAGCAGGGTGGCCCTGCCCGGGGTCCAGCGGGGTCGTACGGCGGGTGCGCTCACTTGGCGGCCTCCTCGGTTCGGCGTCGCCGGGACAGCCACGGCTGCACCAGGGAGACGATCAGGATCAGGGCGAAGAAGATGTAGGAGACCGCCGACGCGTAGCCGATCCGGTAACCGGTGAAGCCCTGCTGGTAGACGTACTGCAGGATCGGGCGCGTGGAGTTGTCCGGGCCGCCGCCGGTCATCAGGTACACCTGGTCGAAGATCTTCAGCGAGGCCAGCACTTGGAGGACCACCACCAGCACGGTGGTGCGGTGCAGCATCGGCAGCGTGATGTGCCACAGCCGGCGCCAGGCGCCCGCCCCGTCCAGCTCGGCGGCCTCGTGGAGGTGGGCGGGAATGGCCTGCAGCGCGGCGAGATAGAGCAGGAAGTTGAAGCCGACGGTCCACCACACGGTGGTCAGGACGATGGAGAGCATCGCGTACCGCGCGTCGGTGAGCCAGCCGATGCCCGGTTCGAGACCGGCGGAGGTCAGCATCTGGTCGGCCAGCCCGAACCCCGACGGAAAAATCATCTGCGCGAAGAGCAGGGTCACCACGCCGGACGGGAGCAGGAATGGCGCGAACCAGCTCAGCCGCCACAGCCACTGGACCACCCGCAGCTGGTGGGCCAGCAGCGCGAGTCCCAGGCCGACGACGACGAGCGGCACCGTGGACAGCACGGTGAACCACACCGTGTTCCACAGCGACGACCACACCTCCGGGTCCTTGACGGCCTCCGCGTAGTTGTCCAGCCCCACGAACTCCGCGCCCGTGGCCGTGATGTTCTCGCTGGTGAGGCTCATGCCGACGCCCGAGAGCAGCGGCCACACCAGGAACAGGCCGTAGACGACGAGGAAGGGCGCGACGAACACGAGCCCGTGCTCGGTCCACCTGCGGCGCACCCGGCGGGCGGGACCGCCCGCCGCCGCGGCGGGCTTCGGGGGCCGCGAGGCCTGCGGCACAGCGGGGGTGACAGTGGTCATGACGCCGCTCCGGACAGGGGATCGCGGGTGTCGAGCAGGCGCCGGAGGCGGTTCTTCGCCTCGGCCAGGGCGTTACGGGGGCTGCGTGAGCCGGTGAGGACGCCGGAGAGGACGCCGCCCAGTTCGATCCACATGCGGGAGGCGGACCCGGTGAACCACGCCGGGTCGTCGAGCACCACGTCGTCCACCACGTCCCGGTACGCCGACTGCGGGTCGAGCGCCAGGTACTCGGGGTCGTCCAGCACCGGCAGGTACGCGGGTACGTGCCCGCCCCGCGCCCAGGCGACCGCGTGCTTGAGCATCCAGGCGACGAGCGTGTGCGCCGCCTCGTCCGTCGCGCCGCCCCGGTCGGCGCGGTGCGGCAGGACGAAGGCGTGGCAGTCGGCCTGGGCGGTGGGACGGCCGAACAGCGCCGGTACCCGCGTCATGGAGAACTTCAGGCCGGTGGTGCGGAAGGAGGTGACCTCCCACTCCCCGTTGAGGTGGAAGGCGGTCTTCCCGCCGTTGAAGATGCCGACGGACGCTGCGTAGTCGGCGCGCCGCGTCCACAGCCCTTCCTCGACGAGCCGGCCCATGAACTCCAGCACCTTCAGGGCTTTGGCGTCGTCCAGGACGAGACGCCTGCCGTCGTCGGACAGCACCCGGCCGCCCGTCTGCGAGTAGAAGGTGGCGAACAGCCGCCACGGGGTGATGCAGTCCGGGCCCAGTGTCTCGGTGACCAGGCCCGGCCCGCCGGTGGCCTTCTTCGCGGCCCGCAGGGCGTCGGCGAACTCCGCCGCGCCGTTGATGGGCCTGAGCCTGCCGCCGTCGAGCAGTCCGGCCTTCTCGCACACCTCGGTCTGGTAGTAGAGGACCATCGGGTGGGTGTCCAGCGGGACGGCGTACTGCTTGCCGTCGACCTGGCCGCGCTTCCAGATGCCGGGCGGGAAATCGGCCGCGCGTACGCCCAGCTCGCCGAGCAGGTCGAGATCGAACGGGTCGAGCAGCCGTCCCGGTGCGAAGCCCGCGAGCCGGGCGAGGTGGAGGACGGCCAGTTCGGGCGCCCGTCCACCCGCGCCGGCCATGCCCAGTTTGGTGTAGTAGGGGGCGCCCCACTGCAGGGTCGCCGCCTCCAGGGCGATGCCGGGGTGTTCGGCGCGGAAGGCGTCGAGCATGTGCTTCATGTTGACGCCGTCGCCGCCGCCGAACAGGTGCCAGAAGCGCAGCGGCGTGCTGCCCTCGGCGGCGACGGAGGGAGCGGCGCAGCCGGTGGCCGGCGCGCCCAGGAAACCGGCGGTGGCCAGGGCGCCGAGGCCGCCGGCCAGGGCGCGGCGTCGGCTGACGTGGTGTGGTCGCATGACGGCTCGTCTTTCGGAGCGGGGCGGGAGGGGGCGGAAGAGGACGGGCGGCGCCGTCAGGCGAGGCGGATCATCGTCCAGGACAGCGGTTCGAGGTCGACCCGGAGGGCGTCGTCCGAGAGGTGGGCGCCCGCCCCCTCGTGCGGGGTGACCCGGTCCGGCTCGGCGAGGGTGTTGCGGGCGTCCGGGTCGGCGTCGCCGAGCACGCTGTGCTCCACGACCCGGGTGACGCCCAGGCCCCGCACGGCGACCTGGAGGGGCAGCGGCTCGGTCCGGGAGCGGTTGACGGCGAAGACGGTGACCGCGCCGGTCGCGGGGTCGCGTACGGCGGTGGCGTGCAGCAGCGGTACATCGCCGTACGCCGCCGTCCGGTACGTCGGTGAGTCGACCCGTACGTCGAGAACCTGCCCGCGCCCGTGGCGCGCGGCCTGCGCGAACGGGAAGAACGTCGTCTGCCGCCACGCCGGTCCGCCCGGCTCGGTCATGATCGGGGCGATGACGTTGACCAGTTGGGCGAGGCACGCCACGGTGACCCGGTCCGCGTGGCGCAGCAGTGCGATCAGCAGGGAGCCGAACACCACCGCGTCGGTGACGCTGTAGCCGTCCTCCAGCAGACGCGGCGCCTCGGGCCAGTTGAGCGGATCGGCCTGGGCCTCGGCCTCGTACCGGCTCATGTACCAGACGTTCCACTCGTCGAAGGAGAGGTTGATCCGCTTCGCCGACTTCAGCCGGGCGCCCACGTGGTCGCAGGTCGCCACCACGTTCTCGATGAAGGACTCCATGTCGACGGCCGAGGCGAGGAAGGAGTCGCGGTCGCCGTCCTTCTCCTCGTAGTAGGCGTGCAGGGAGACGTAGTCGACGAGGTCGTACGTCTCCTGGAGGACCGTCGCCTCCCACGCGGCGAAGGTGGGCATGGCCCGGCTGGAGGAGCCGCAGGCGACGAGTTCCACGTCCCGGTCGATCTGGCGCATGGCCCGTGCCGTCTCGGCGGCGAGCCGCCCGTACTCCTCGGCGGTCTTGTGCCCGGTCTGCCAGGGGCCGTCCATCTCGTTGCCCAGGCACCACAGGCGTATGCCGAAGGGGTCCTTGTCGCCGTGCTCCGCCCGCAGATCGGAGAGGGCGGTGCCGGAGGGGTGGTTGGCGTACTCCTGGAGCTGGATGGCTTCCGCGACCCCCCGCGTACCGAGGTTGACGGCCAGCATCGGCTCCGCCTGCGGCCCGACCTTCCTGAGGAAGTCGATGAACTCGCCGAGTCCGAAACGGTTCGTCTCGGTGGACCGCCAGGCCAGGTCGAGCCGGCGGGGCCGCTGCTCGACCGGCCCGACGGAGTCCTCCCAGCGGTATCCGGAGACGAAGTTGCCGCCCGGATAGCGGATCGCTGTGACCCCCAGCTCGCGGATCAGCTCCAGTACGTCGGTGCGCAGCCCCGCCTCGTCGGCGCTGGGGTGGCCCGGCTCGAAGATGCCGGTGTAGACGCAGCGGCCGAGGTGTTCGACGAAGGAGCCGAAGAGCCGGGGGCTGACCTCTCCCACGGTGAAGTCGGGGTCGAGCGTGAACCGCGCGGTACGGGCCGTGGATACGGAGGAGGACATGGAGACCGGTGACCTTTCGACGGATGGTGTTCGGGCGTCTGGAGCGGAAGGGGGCAGCGGGCCGGGTCAGGGGCCGGCCACGGGCCAGCCGTCGGCGTCCCAGCGCAGGCTCGTCAGCCCCAGCTTCGGGACGCCACCGTCCTCGGCGTCGTAGTAGTGGTGGACCAGGACGTGTCGTCCCCGGTCGTGCAGCACGGACTGGCCGCCCGGCCCGATGTGGCGGCCGTGTGAGGCGAGCAGCACGTCGCCGCCGCCCTCGGTCATCGGGGTGCCGTCCCGGTCGGTGTAGGGGCCGGTGGGTGACAGGGCGCGTCCGACGCGGATGTGGTAGGTGGAGTCGGTCCCGGCGCAGCAGCGGTCATAGGACACGAACAGGTAGTGGTGGGCGCCGCGCTTGACGATGTAGGGGGCCTCGACGGCGTACGGCGCGTCGCGGCGGGTGGCCAGGTGGTGCACGGGGGCGCCGCTCCGCACCGTGCCGGTGCGCGGGTCCAGTTCGACCATGCGGATGCCGGTCCAGTGCGAGCCGAAGGACATCCACAGGCCGCCGTCGCCCTGGACGATGGCGGGGTCTATGGCGTTGTAGTCGTCCGCGGTGGTGGAGGAGAAGACCACTCCGCGGTCCTGCCAGGTGCCGGGCCGGCCGGTGGGCGAGGTGGCCAGACCGATGGCGGAGTGGTTGGAACCGAACGACGAGACCGCGTAGTACAGCCAGTACGTCCCCTTGCGATACAGGA
Source organism: Streptomyces sp. NPDC006368 (assembly GCF_040612535.1). Taxonomy (NCBI): domain Bacteria; kingdom Bacillati; phylum Actinomycetota; class Actinomycetes; order Kitasatosporales; family Streptomycetaceae; genus Streptomyces; species Streptomyces sp. NPDC006368. Next base: position 13,852 of record NZ_JBEXQK010000009.1, on the reverse strand, counting down.
TCTCCGGCGCCCACACGTCGCCTTCGGCGGAGTACGAGCGCCACCACGCGGGGACGGAGCGGAACGCCGAGCCGGCCCGCCGCCAGTGGACGCCGTCGCGGGAGGTGCGTGCCTCGATGCCGTTGTGCGTGGAGTAGACGATGAGAGTGCCGTCGTGGAGGCGTGTCGCGGACGGGTCGTGCACCTCGGTGTCGCCGGTCAGGGGGCGGGGGCCGGGGTGGGTGGCAGCCGCGCCGGGGCCGGTTCGCCCGTCGTCGGCGTGTGTGGCGGGGGAGGCACCGAGGAGCAGGGCGGCGCACACAACGGCGGTCAGGACGGTACGGGTGGCATGGGACGGGGGAGTGGCGGGCATGGTCGGCGGCTCCTTCGCCCATGGGCGGCGACGGCAACCGCCCCTGGGTGTTCGGCATTTCGGATGGTGATCGTCACATCGAACGGGACCGTAGAGCGGTGGAAATGCGCCGTCAATGCTTCGCGCAAAATTCCGAACGATGTGCGGAATGCCGAACGGAAAGCGGGTGTCGGTGGAGTGGGCCCGGGGGCGCGGCTGTCATGGGGACACCGTTCCGGGGAACGCGAGCAACCTGCCAACAGGCCGCCGCGGAGGAGGAGTTACGCCATGAAAAGGCTTGACGTATGGCTCACCGAGCACTTATGGGCTCAGGTCGTGCTCTCGGTCGTCGCGGCCACCGCCCTCATCATGCTGATCAGCCCGGGACACACCTGGGGGGAGACGCTGGTGCGCGTCGCCGTGGTGTCCCTCGGGGGCGTGGTCGTACTCGTCGTCCGGCGGCGCAAGGAGAAGCGGACGACGGGAGGGTCGGACGCGACCGTCGCGACCCTGGACCGGAAGCTGCGGCGCGGTGAGGTGCCGCGCGAGCCGGCCGAGCGGGAGGCGATGGCGAAGCTGGTCGCGCAGCGGCTGCACGCCACACGGCACCGTCGCGCGGCGCTCGTCCTGCTGTACGTGATGTTCGCGACCCTCGCCGTGGCCGTCACCGCGACGACCGACGCGCGCTCCGCGATCGGCTACGGCCTGTTCTCGGTGGTCTTCCTCGGGTGGATGACGTGGAGCGCGGCCCGGCAGCACCGGCTGCTGCGGCACATGGCCGAGGCGGTGGACACGGGGGCGGTCACCGGAACGGGCACGCCGGGTGCCGCGCACGATACCCGGGCCCGTACGCGCCCCGGGCAGTGAGCGCGTACGCGCGACTCCGTCACGCCGGGTGGCCCGGCGAGATCCCCTTGACGTCGTCGAACATGACCAGAGGCGGCCGGCCCGGCACGGGCGGGGACTCCTCCACGGGGTCCAGGAGGAAGCCCACGTGGTCACCGCCGTCGATCCGCCCGCTCACCCGCCCCACGAACCAGGCGCAGGCATCACGCAGCACGGGCGTGTCACCGTGCCGGGGGTGCCACGCGGCGTGCTGGAACTTGTCGATCTCGTCGCCCGTCTCGCCGCCGAACAGCCGCGCCAACGCGCCCTGGTCCCTGCGCAGGAGGTGCACGGCCAGATGGTCGGCGCGGCGGGCCACTCGGTAGGTCCGGTTGGCGGTGGACAGCCACACGGCGAACCGCGGCGGGTCGATGGAGCACTGCGACGCGAACCCGACCAGGCAGCCCGCCCGCTCGCCCCCCGCCGAGGCCGTCACGACGTACATCGGGTAGTCGAGCAGGCCACTGAACACGTTGAGATCAGCCACACCACGACCATAGCCCCAGGCCCGGCCCCCGCCGCATCGGCGGTACGCGCAGGCGCAGGCAGCGCGAGGACCATGTCGCTTTTCTGCCAGCCTGTGGCGCCCTCGTGCTCGATGCTTGGACCATGCACACCGACACCGAGCGCTGCGTGCGGGCGGTCCGGTCCAAGGACGCCCGGTTCGACGGCTGGTTCTTCACCGCCGTCCTGACCACCCGGATCTACTGCCGCCCGAGCTGCCCGGTGGTGCCGCCCAAGGCCGAGAACATGACGTTCTACCCGAGCGCCGCCGCGTGCCAGCAGGCCGGGTTCCGGGCCTGCAAGCGGTGCCGCCCCGACACCAGCCCCGGCTCGCCCGAGTGGAACGCCCGCGCCGACGCCGTCGCCCGCGCCATGCGCCTCATCCAGGACGGCGTCGTCGACCGCGAGGGCGTGCCCGGCCTCGCCGCCCGCCTCGGCTACTCCACCCGCCAGATCGAGCGCCAGCTGTACGCCGAACTCGGCGCCGGACCGCTCGCCCTGGCCCGCGCCCAGCGCGCCCAGACCGCCCGCCTCCTCATCGAGACGACCGGACTCCCCATGGCGGACGTGGCCTTCGCGGCCGGGTTCTCCTCCATCCGCACCTTCAACGACACCGTCCGCGAGGTCTTCGCCCTCTCCCCGAGCGACCTGCGCACCCGCGCCGCCGCACGCACCCGAACCGGCGCGGGCCCACGCACCACGGCGGATCCCGGCGCCCGCACCCCGGGCGCCATCACGCTGCGGCTGCCCTACCGCGCGCCCCTGAACCCCGACAACCTCTTCGGCCACCTGGCCGCCACCGCGGTGCCGGGCGTGGAGGAGTGGCGCGACGGCGCCTACCGCCGGACGCTGAGCCTCCCGTACGGGCACGGCACCGTCGCCCTCGCCCCGCGCGCGGACCACATCGCCTGCCGCCTCTCCCTCACCGACCCGCGCGACCTCACGCTGGCCATCAGCCGCTGCCGCCGCCTGCTCGACCTGGACGCCGACCCCGTGGCCGTCGACGACCAGCTCCGCGGCGACCCGCTGCTCGCCCCCCTCGTCGACAAGGCCCCCGGCCGCCGGGTGCCGCGCACCGTCGACGCCGCCGAGTTCGCCGTACGCGCCGTACTCGGCCAGCAGGTCTCCACGGCCGCCGCCCGCACCCACGCCGCCCGCCTCGTCACCGCCCACGGCACCCCCGTCGACGACCCCGAGGGCGGGCTCACCCACCTCTTCCCGGCCCCCGAGGCTCTCGCCGCGCTCGACCCCGAGACCCTGGCCCTGCCGCGCAGCCGCCGCACCACCCTCACCACCCTGATCGGCGCCCTCGCCGACGGCACCCTCCGGCTCGGCCTGGACAGCGACTGGGACGAGGCCCGCGCACGCCTCACCGAACTGCCCGGCTTCGGCCCCTGGACGATCGAGGTGATCGCGATGCGCGGCCTGGGCGACCCCGACGCGTTCCTCCCCACCGACCTCGGCGTCCGGCGTGCCGCGGCCCACCTGGGTCTGCCCTCGACACCGGCCGCGCTGACCTCGCGCGCCGCCGCCTGGCGGCCCTGGCGCGCGTACGCCGTCCAGTACCTCTGGGCGACCGACAGCCACCCCATCAACCACCTGCCCACTGAAAAGGCGCTCCGATGAACCGTCAGCACACCGTCGTGGACAGCCCTTACGGCCTCCTCACCCTCGTCGCCACCGACGGGCTCCTCAGCGGGCTCTACATGACCGACCAGCGCCACCGACCCCCGGAGGAGACCTTCGGCGAACCCGATCCGCGCCCCTTCCACGAGGCCGTCCGCCGGCTCGACGCGTACTACGCCCGCGAACTCACCGACTTCGACCTGCCCCTCCACCTCATCGGCACGCCCTTCCAGCTCGGCGTCTGGCAGCAGCTCCGCAAGATCCCGTACGGGGAGACCCGCACGTACGGCGAACTGGCCGGGCTCCTCGGCAAACCCGGCGCCTCGCGCGCCGTCGGCCTCGCCAACGGCAAGAACCCGGTCGGCATCATCGTCCCCTGCCACCGGGTGATCGGCGCGAGCGGCAGCCTCACCGGCTACGGCGGTGGCCTGCGCCGCAAGCGACAACTGCTCACCTTCGAGAGCGGTGCTCCCTTCCAGGGGCGGTGCCCGGGCGGGGAAGCGGCGCTCTCACCGCCCTACGACGGCAGCCGCTTCAGCAACTCCGGCAGCGCCGTGCCGATGGGCTCGCGAATCACCTCGGCGGCCAGCTCGTCGTACGGCGTCGGCTCCGCGTTGACGATGATCAACCGCGCCCCGTGCTCGGCCGCGATCCCGGCCAGCGAGGCGGCCGGCTGCACCTGAAGCGTCGAGCCGACCGCGATGAACACCTCCGCGGCCTTGGCGATCGACATCGCCTCGGCCAGCACCACCGGATCGAGCCGCTGCCCGAACATCACCGTCGCCGACTTCAGGATCCCGCCGCACGCCTCGCACGCCGGGTCCTCCTCGCCCGCCTCGACCCGGGCCAGCGCGTCCGTCATCGACGAGCGCGTATGGCACTCGGTGCACACCACCGTCCGCGCGGTGCCGTGGAGTTCCAGGACCTTGCGCGGCGGCATGCCGGCGAGCTGGTGCAGTCCGTCCACGTTCTGCGTGATCACCCGGACCGCGAAACCCGGGGTCCGCTCCAGCTCGGCCACCGCCCGGTGCGCGGCGTTCGGCTCGGCCCGCAGCGCCGCACTGGCGCGCCGCATCTGCCAGGAACGGCGCCGGATCTCCGGATCGGCCATGTAGTACTCGTACGTGACGAGCTTCTCGGCCTCCGGATCGCGGCGCCACAGGCCGTTCGGCCCGCGGTAGTCACTGATGCCGGAGTCCGTGGAGATACCGGCACCGCTGAGGATCGCGACGAGGGTCATACCGCGAGCGTAAGCAGCACCCGCCCGTCGCCGCGAACCCGTTTTCACCGCCACCGCGCGGTGCCCCTTTCGACGCACGGCGGCACCGGCCCGGTGGTCGCCGGCTCGTCGTCGCGACCGGCTCAGCGCGGAGGGCGCCCGTTCTCCAACTCCACCGGCCCCCCGCCGTCCGCGAGCGCGTCCAGCGCGTGCTGGACGCGCAGGCCGAGGGAGCCCAGCAGATACGTCGGCAGCTCCTCGCGCTCCACCAGCTTCCAGGAGATCAGCTCCTCCTCCTGAAGCCGGATCGCCCGGAACTGCTCGTCGCTCAGCACACCCCCGTCGTAGACGTACGCCACGATCGGCGGCCGCGCGGCTCCCAGCACCCAGTCCACGGCGAGCAGCCGGCCCGGCTCCAGGTCGAGACCGATCTCCTCCAGGGTCTCCCGCCGGGCCGCCTGCCGCGGAGTCTCGCCCGCGTCCGACTCGATGGTCCCGCCGGGCAGCGCCCAGCCGTCCCGGTAGTTCGGCTCGACCAGCAGGACACGGCCCTCGGCATCCCGGAACAGCGCGGCGGCGCCCGCCAGGATCCGCGGGAGACCGGCGATGTACGTTGCGTAATCGGTGCTCACGATGATCAGCCTAGCCCCCGGCCGCCGACCACCCACGGTCGATATGATCGATCAGTTTCCTGCCCCTCTTGCCCGGCTATGCGGAGGAAAATCGTCATATCCGGGGGTGGCACGCCGTCTGACGGTGCGGATAGGGTCGGCCTCGGCGCGACTGCCTGTTCGAAAGCAAGGGATGCAAGGGTGACGGACGGAGCAGTAACTGAGGCCGCGCGCGTGCTCGTCGCGGCTGACAAGTTCAAAGGTTCGCTCACGGCCGTACAGGTCGCGGAGCGGGTGACGGCCGGGCTCCGGCACGTCGTCCCCGGGCTCGAGGTGGAGACCCTGCCCGTCGCCGACGGCGGCGACGGCACGGTCGCGGCGGCCGTGGCGGCCGGGTTCGAACGGCGTGAGGTACGCGTCACCGGGCCGCTCGGCGAACCGGTGACCGCGGCGTACGCGCTGCGCGACGGCACCGCCGTGGTGGAGATGGCGGAGGCGTCCGGCCTCCAGCTGCTGCCCGACGGTGTCTTCGCACCGCTGACGTCCACCACGTACGGCTCCGGCGAGCTGCTGCGCGCGGCGCTCGACGCGGGGGCGCGCACCATCGTCTTCGGCGTGGGCGGCAGCGCGACCACCGATGGCGGCGCCGGCATGCTGGCCGCGCTGGGCGCCCGCTTCCTCGACGCGGAGGGCAAGCCCGTGGGCCCCGGCGGCGGTGGCCTGCGCGACCTGGCGACGGCGGACCTGAGCGGCCTCGACACCCGCTTCCGGGACGTGGACCTGATCCTCGCCAGCGACGTCGACAACCCGCTGACCGGCCCGAAGGGCGCGCCCGCGATCTACGGGCCGCAGAAGGGTGCCTCGCCGGACGACGTGGCGGAGCTGGACGCCGCGCTCGCCCACTTCGCGTCCGTCCTGTCCGAGTCGATCGGCTCCCGCGCCACCGAACTCGCGGCGTCGCCCGGCGCGGGCGCGGCGGGCGGCATCGGGTACGGGGCGCTGGTCGGCCTCGGCGCGAGCTTCCGCCCCGGCATCGACGTCATGCTCGACGTCCTCGGCTTCGGACCCGCCCTGGCCCGCGCGACACTGGTCATCACGGGCGAGGGCTCCCTCGACGAGCAGACCCTGCACGGCAAGGCCCCGGCGGGCGTCGCGGCGGCGGCCCGTGCCAAGGGCATCGAGGTCGTCGCCGTCTGCGGCCGGCTGGCCCTGCTGCCGGAGGCGCTCGGCCGGGCGGGCATCCGCCGCGCGTACGCCCTCACCGAGCTGGAGCCGGACACGGCGAAGTGCATCGCGGAGGCGGGCCCCCTCCTGGAACGGCAGGCGGCGAACATCGCCCGCGACTTCCTGACGTAACCCCCTTACGCGGGGGCGTCGCGCCCGGGGTGCGGGCCGGGTCCGTTGGGCTCGCCCCGGTGCGTGGGTGACCGTTCCTGCGGTGCGGGGCCGGGGCTGTTGGGCTGGGCCCTGTTGCACGGGTGCCGGTGGGGGCCGTTCCGGGGATCGTGTTCTGGGCTCTCTGTCGCTCGCTCTGTCGTTTTACGCCCAGAACACGACCCGCTCCACGTCCCCCTTCCCCGCGCACCCCTACGGCGCGAGTGGTCACCCACCTTCGTGAGGGGGACGGGGTCGGAGCGTGGGGGTGTCCGGGCGTAAAACGACTGAACTCGCGCGAAGCGCGGTGAACGAGAGCCCGAAGGCCCCCCACCGAAGACCCCGGCCCACGGCGCACCACACCCGGGCGCCCGCACGGGAGGCTGCCCGTCAGCCCGAGGTCAGGCGGAACGCGTCCAGGGCGAGGGTCATCTCCGTCAGGTCCCGTGGCCGGGACAGCGACCGCGAGGTGAGCTGTTCCAGGCGCCGCAGGCGGTTGAAGACGGTGTTCCGGTGGCAGTACAGGCGGCTCGCCGCCCGCCCCGCCGAGCCCTCGCAGTCGAGCCAGACGTCCAGCGTCTCCAGGAGCACCGCGCGGTCGGCCGGGTCCAGGCCGAGCAGGGCGCCGAGGACCTCGGAGACGAGGAGCGACGCGAGGTCCGGCTGGCTCACGACGAGCGCGCCGGGCATGCGGTGGTCCAGGCGCACGATCGCCGGGGCGTCCGGCGGGCACGTGCGCAGCGCCAGTTCGGCGAGGCGCCGCGCCCGGCCGAGGTCGCTGAGGCCCACCACCACGGGGCTGATCCCGCCAGGCCCGGGGCACCGCCCCTCCATGAGTTCGGCCAGTGCGTCCAGGCCCGTGTCGTCGGCGAGCGACACCACCCCGATCTCGCAGTCCGTCCGCATCCGCCAGATGAACCGGAGCCCTGGGCCGGCCAGTCGCCGGTGCGCCACGTCCCGCCGGTCACTGCGGAGTACGACCACCGCGTAGCGGCCCCGTTCGGGCAGGTCCAGGCCGGCGGCGGCCCGCGAGGAGACCTCGGCGGACCGGCCGCCTTCCAGCAGGGCGTCGAGGAGCGCCTGGAGCTGTTCGTCGGTGCGGCGCCGCAGCTCGAGTTCGGTCGTGCGGTACGCCTCCGACGCGGTGTCGGCCTGTGCGTCCACCGCCGACCACACCATGGTGGCGGTCTGCATGAGCACGGTCAGCCGCTCGGGGTCCGCGGACGCGTCTTCCAGGAGCGCCTCCCACACCAGGTGTCCGGCGAGCCGGTAGGCGTGCACGACCAGTTCCAGGGGCAGTCCCTGTTCCGCGCGGCGCCGCCCGAGCCGTTCGGCGTGTTCCAGGTCGCGGCGGGGCGAGGCCCTCGGTGCCGAGATCGTCTCGATGCCGATCCGCATGGCCTCCCGGGCCTCCTGCCAGTGCTGGTCGTAGCCGATGACCCGCCCGTACGCGGGGGAGTGTTCGTGAAGCTCGCGGACGTGTTCGTCCACGAGTTCCGGCAGCCGTTCCAGCAGTCTCGTGCACGCCTGCGCGAGCACTTTCCAGTCGTCGCCCGTACGGGGTCTGCGCCCTGCCATGGCCTGGAGGATGCCATCCCCGTACCCCTTCCGGCAGGCCCCTGACACGCGGTGTTGTGCGGGTGCACAACCCTCCGCCGTGCCCGCTGGGCAGCGGCAGCGTTTCCGGTCCCGGGCGTGGACGGGCGGGCGGCGCCGGTGCTGGGGTGAGCGCCATCCGACACACCGACGAGGGGGAGCCATGAGCGCTGCCGCCCTGCACGTGCGGGGGCTGACAGCCGGGTACGGGCCCGTCACCGCCCTGCGAGGGGTTTCACTGGACGTACCGGACGGAGCCGTGGTCGCCGTCCTCGGCGGCAACGGCGCCGGGAAGTCCACGCTGCTGCGCGCCCTGTCGCGGACGCTCGCGTTCCACGGGGGCGCCGTCACCGATGGCACCGTGACCTTCGCCGACCGCCCGCTGCACACGCTGCCGCCCGACCGGATCGTCGCGGCCGGGCTGTGCCACGTGCCGGAGGGCCGGCAGGTGTTCGCCCGTATGACGGTGGAGGACAATCTCCGCGCGGGCGCGCTCGCGGCACGCAAGGGCACCAAGGCCGGCGCCTTCAAGCGGGTGCACGAGCTGTTCCCCGTTCTGGCCGAGCGGGCCCGCCAGCGCGCGGGTCTTCTCTCCGGCGGCGAGCAGCAGATGCTGGCCGTCGCCCGCGCGTTGATGGCGTCCCCGCGTCTGCTCCTGCTCGATGAGCCGTCCCTCGGTCTGGCCCCGCTGATGGCGGCCCGGATCGCCGACACGATCCGCGAGATCAACGCCCAGGGGACGTCGGTCCTCCTCGTCGAGCAGAACGCCGCCCTCGCCCTGCGCCTCGCCTCCCAGGCGTACGTGCTGGAGGTGGGCGAGGTGACGATCGAGGGGCCCGCCCCCGAGCTCGCCGCCTCCGACGAGGTGCGCCGCCGCTACCTGGGCGTCGTCGACGAGGAGGCCGCCGATGACGCGGCACCCGCCGAGGTTCCGCACCTGGCCCGCTGGGAGCACGCATGACCACTCTCCACGTGCGCGATCTGACCGTGCGGTTCGCCGGTCTCACCGCCCTCGACGGCGTCGGCTTCACCGTCCCGCCGGGCACCGTCCACGCCGTGATCGGCCCGAACGGCGCCGGCAAGTCCACCACCTTCAACGTCCTGTCGGGCGTCTACCGGGCCACCTCCGGCAGCGTGCGGTTCGGCGACCACGAGCTGACCGGGCTGCCCCCGCACCGTATCGCCGCCCTCGGCGTGGCCCGCATCTTCCAGAACCTGGCCCTGCCGCCGCGCGCCAGTCTCGCCGACGCGCTGATGCTGGGCCGGCACCGTCTCACCCGGGCGGGGTTCCTCGCCACGGGGCTGCGTCTGCCGTCCGCCGCCCGCGAGGAGGCCCGGCACCGCGCCCGGGTCCGCGAGATCGCGGACTTCGTCGGCCTCGCCGACCGACTGGACCATCCGGCCGGTTCCCTGCCGTACGGGCAGCAGAAGCTGGCCGAACTCGCCCGCGCGCTGTGCATGGAGCCGAGCCTCCTCCTGCTCGACGAGCCCGTCGCCGGCATGACCGCCGACGAACGCCGCCGCACCGCCGCCGTCATCGCCGGCGTCCGCGACAGCCTCGGCATCTCGATCGTCCTCGTCGAGCACGACATGGGCGTGGTGATGCGGCTCGCCGACTCCGTGACCGTCCTCGACTTCGGCCGCCGAATCGCGGACGGCGCCCCCGCCGACGTACAGAACGACCCGGCCGTCGTCCGCGCCTACCTCGGTGAGGAGACAGCCGAGTGACCACGTTCGCCGAATTCCTGCTCAACGGAGTCTCCCTGGGCTCCGTGTACGCCCTGATCGCCCTCGGATTCGTCGTGATCTTCCGCGCCACCGAGGTCGTCAACTTCGCCCACGCGTCGCTGCTGCTCGCCGGCGGGTACGTGACCGCCGTCCTCCATGACGACATCGGCTTCTGGCCGGCGCTCGCCGCCGGTGTCGCGGGCGCCGCGCTCGTCGGCGCGGCCGTCGAGTTCCTGGTGATACGCCGCCACCGGGGGGCCGACCACAGTGTGCTGGCCATCGTCACGATCGGCGTGGACATCCTGCTGACCACGGAGCTCACCCGTCGCATCGGCACGGACGTCCTCACCCTGGGCGACCCGTGGGGCGACGCGGTGGTGACCCTCGGCCCGGTCACGATCGCCGAGACGCGGATCGCCGCGCTCCTCGCCGCCGGGCTGCTCATCACGGCGTTCCTGTGCGCCTTCCGCTTCACCGCGTGGGGCGTGGCGATGCGGGCCGCCGCGGAGAGCCCGTCCACGGCCGCACTGATGGGCGTCCGGCTCGGCCGGGTCTCCCTCGGCGCCTGGGCGGTGGCCGGTGGCCTGGCCGCCGTCGCCGCCCTGTTCCTCACCGTCTTCCCCACCCCAGGACTGGAACGCTCCACGTCCCTCGCCGCCCTCAAGGCGTTCCCGGCCGCCATCCTCGGCGGCCTCGACTCGACCACGGGCGCGCTCGTCGGCGGGCTGCTCGTCGGCGTCACCGAGTCCCTCGCCACCGGCTACCAGGGCGACCTGACCTTCCTCGGCCGCGGCATCGGCGATCTCGCGCCCTACCTCGTCATGGTCGTCGTCCTGCTGATCCGCCCCGCGGGGCTCTTCGGTACGAAGGAGCTCGCCCGTGTCTGACACCGCGTCCAGGACGCTCACCCGGCCCCGTACGTACGCGATGGCCGCCGCCGCCCTCCTGCTCCTCGCCCTGCCCTTCTACCTGGAGCGGTTCTGGCTCCAGGCCGGGCTGTTCGCGATGGCCGCCGCGATCGGCGCGATCGGCATCAACCTGCTGACCGGCGCCACCGGCCAGCTCTCCATGGGCCACGCCTTCTTCCTCGCCGTCGGGGCGTACGGCTACTGCGCGTTCGCCGGCGACGGCGGCGACGGGCTGAGCGGCCTCGGGTTGCCCGGGTGGCTCGCCGCCGTGGGCGCCGTGGCGCTGGCGGGCGCGGCGGGCGGGCTGTTCAGCCCCATCGCGGGCCGGCTGAGCGGCGCGTACCTCGGCATCGCCACCCTCGCGCTGATCTTCATCGGGCAGCACGTGCTGTTCAACGCCCACGGCCTGACCGGCGGTTTCAACGGCCGCGAGGTCCCGCCGCTCAGCCTCTTCGGCGTCACCTTCGACGAGAGCGAGCTTCTCGTCGCCCAGGTGCCGTTCGGTGCCGCGGAGAAGCTCTGGTACCTGGGCCTCGCCCTGGTCGTCGCCTCCGCGCTCTTCGCGCGGGGCGTGCTGCGCGGCAGACCGGGCCGCGCCCTGAACGCCATCCGGGACCACCGCATCGCCGCCGGGGTCCTGGGCATCCCGGTGGCCCGCTACCGCGCCGCGGCGTTCGTGCTGTCCTCGATGTACGCGGGGCTCGCCGGGGTTCTGCTCGCGCTGGTGTTCCAGCGGACCGTGCCGGAGTACTTCGGCATGCTGCTCTCCCTCGAGTACCTCGCCATGATCGTGATCGGCGGGCTGGGCTCGGTGGCGGGCGCGGTGGTCGGCGGCGTCTTCGTCTCCCTCCTGCCGCAGATCCTCAACCGCTACAGCGACGCCCTGCCCCTGGTCTCCGCCCCCGGCACGGGTGGCGTCGCACCGGGCGAGGCGTCGCGCTATCTGTACGGCGCCGCCATTGTCGCGGTGGTGCTGTTCCTGCCCGGCGGCCTGGTCCGCCTGGCGGCCCGCCGTCCCACCCGAACCGTGCGCACCCCAGCGGAGGAACGATGACCATATCCAGGCACCGGCGGCTCGCCGCCACCCTCACCGCGCTCGTCGCCCTGACGGCCGCCGTCGGCGGCTGCAGCTCCAAGACGAAGAGCGGCGACGACGGCGGCGCCGGCGCGGACGGGGTGAAGACCGGCAAGGGCGTGGACGACAAGGCGATCCGGCTCGGCGTCCTCACCGACATGACCGGCGTGTACGCCACGCTCGGCAAGAGCGTCACCCAGGCCCAGCAGCTGTACGTCAAGCAGCTCAACGCCGCCGGCGGCGTGTGCGGCCGCACGGTGGAGCTGACGGTCCGCGACCACGGCTACGACCCGCAGAAGGCGCTCGCCGGGTACACCGAGCTGGAGCCGAAGGTGCTGGGCTTCCCCCAGTTCATCGGCTCGCCGTTCGTCGCCGCGGTCAAGCAGCGCGTCGACGGCCGCGACAAGGGGCTCGTCCTGCCGCAGGCGTGGTCGGCCTCGCTGCTGGGCAGCCCGTCCATCCGGGTGATCGGCTCCACGTACGACATCGAGACGATCAACGCGGTCGACTTCCTGCTGAAGGAGAAGGGCCTCAGGAGCGGCGACAAGCTCGGCCATGTCTACTTCGAGGGCGACTACGGCGAGAACGCGCTCAAGGGCTCGAAGTACGCCGCCGGGAAAGCCGGTCTGACGGTCGTCGAGCAGAAGATCAAGCCGACGGACAACGACATGTCGGCTCAGGTCGCCGCGCTCAAGCAGGCCGGCGTCAAGGGAATCGTCCTCAGCGCGGGCCCGCGCCAGGCGGCCTCCCTCGTCGGTGTCGCCGCGGCCATGAAGCTCACCGTGCCGGTCATCGGCAACAACTCCGCCTTCTCCCCGCAGCTGCTGGCCACGCAGGCCGGTCCGGCGCTGGAGAAGATGTACTACGTGGCCACGCCGAGTCTGCCGATCGGCGCGGACACCCCGGCGGCCAGGAGGCTGGTCGCGGACTACCGCGCCGCCCACCCGAAGGACTCCCTCGACAACGGCGTCGTCGCCGGCTGGTCGGCGGCCCAGGTGTTCGGCGAGGCGCTGAAGAAGGCGTGCGTGGCCAAGGACCTGACCCGCGAGGGCGTCGGCAAGGCGCTGCTGACGCTGAACGCCCATGACGCGGGCTTCGGCATGACTCACGACTTCTCCGACCCGAAGGCGCCGTCGTCGCGGCAGAGCGCGATCTTCCAGCCCGACAAGAGCGTCCCCGGCGGCGCGCGCACGGTCCGCGAGCCGCAGGTCTCCCCGGCGGCGGAAGGGTTCACGCCCGGCGGCTGACGGACGGGAACGCCCCGTCACCCCGCCGAAACCGCGCCGTGTGAAGCTCTGATCATGAGCGAAGACACCCGTACGGCGCACCGCATCGAGCGCCTGACCACGTCCCGGATCCGCGCCCACGCGGCCGACGGGCTCGCGGCGCTGCTGGTGGACGCGGTGGACAGCGGCGCCTCCGTCGGTTTCCTCGCCCCGCTCGGCCACGCCGAGGCGGCCTCCTGGTGGCAGGGGGCTGCCGAGGAGGCCGAGCGGGGCGTCCGCACGGTGTGGGTCTCGTACGGGCCCGACGGCGCCCTCTCGGGGGTGATCACCCTCGTCCGGGCCGGTGCGCCGAACCAGCCCCACCGCGGTGAGATCTCCAAGCTGCTGGTCCACCGGGACGCCCGCGGTCGCGGCCTGGGCCGGCGGCTCCTGGCGACGGCCGAGCGGGCCGCGGCCGGCGAGGGACGGACCCTCCTGGTCCTCGACACCGAGACGGGCAGCGCGGCGGAAGCCCTGTACCGCACGGCGGGCTGGACCCCGGCCGGGTCGATCCCCGGCTACGCGCTCACCCCGGACGGCGTCCCGCACCCCACGACGTACTACCACAAGGCCCTGACCGGCTCCTGACCCCGCCACCGTCGCCGGCGGCCCGCACGAGCGCCGTGGCAGAGGCCCCGCCGGGTGCCCGCGCCACCGACGGCCACGAGGCGGCACCGGCCACGATCGTCCGGCCGCGAACCGGGGGCCCGCCAGGGCCGGCCGCTCGCGG